>CAYGKH010000162.1:0-4330 GCA_964350345.1 uncultured Coriobacteriaceae bacterium | reverse complement strand
GCTGTATGCATGAGTGGCTCCCTTCGGGTGTGACTCCGTGTGCGGCTATACTCCCATATACCGCACGAGCGCGCCCGCATACACTGCCCGGGCCGCTCACGTCATCTGCCGAGGAGGACCGCATGGCCGTACCGATCACACCCGTCGAGATCGGCGACGTGGTCCGCCTCAAGAAGCCTCACCCCTGCGGAACCAACGAGTGGGTGGTCGTCCGCGTCGGAATGGATATCGGGCTGGAGTGTCAGGGCTGCGAGCGCAGAGTGCTCCTCGTGCGTTCCGAGTTCGACCGCCGGTTTCGCGGGTTCATCCGGAGGGCTGCCGACGGCGCCGGCACGTCCGGAGAGCCGGACGGCGAGGCGTAAGCGTTACGACTCTTCGGCGGGGACGGTCACCCCGGGCTTCTCTACGCGGTTGAGCTGCATATGGATGTGGTCGCCCGGGTCGGTCGTGTAGTCGCCAAGCTGGTGGTTGACGCGATCGGAGAGGAGACGGACCGAGGCGATCTGCGTCACACCGCCGTACACCCGGTCCCCGACGCTGACGGTCGGGTCGATGACGTGGATGATGACCAGGTCGATCTCGGGCCAGCCGGAGGGTTGGATGTGGATCTCGATGTCCTCGTGCTCTCCGTAGAGGGAGTAGGTCTTCACCTCGAGGATGGTGCCCGTCACAGGCGCGTAGACGGGCGAGCCGGGCGCCGCGCCGATGTCGGCCGCGTTGTCGGGAGCACCTCGCCGGCTGGCGCGCCACATCCGAAGCGCCTCGCCGCCGAGGACGCGGGGCTCATCGGCGCTCGAAGCCACAGGGGCGGCGTCGGGGTCGGGAGCGGGCCTGCCGGTACCCTGCTTGTTTGCGGCAGCCGTCATGTCGGCATCGGGCAGGTAGGACTCCATCGGCAGTGCGTTGACTCCGGATGCCTGGTGGAAGGCGACTTCGGTGAGGTGGGCTTCAAGAACCGGCAGGAAGAGCTGCAAGCTCCTGTAGGACGCGAAGACGGGGGTGACGGGGTCGGTGCTCACTTCGTCCTCGGAAGTGGATGTCGAGGCTGAGATAAGGGACGTCTGCGTCTGCGGTTCGGCTCGATCGAACGCCAGGCCGGGTTCGATCGGCAACAAGGCGCGCCACGCGACGATGAGCGTGATGATCGAGGCGATGGTCACGAACGCCGTGAAACGCGCCCGGCGCGCACGGAGCCGGGCGGCCTGCTGGCGTGCACGGCGGCGCCTGCGCGCTTCCTCGCGGACCGCGGGTCCGATCTCGTCGTAGTCGGGGTAGCCGGTCACGGCAGCACCCGTGCTGTGTCGCCTTCGATCACGACCGATGTCCCATGCGGCCCGGAGATGGTCTTGAGCCGTTCGAGGATCGAGGTCGCCTCACTGCCGGTCACGAACTTCGGCTGTCCGAAACCTTGCAGATAGACGGGTGTGGTGCGCACGTTGGCGACGCCGTCGGGCCCGAGCTCGGCATCGAGGATGAAGGCTTCCCCGGTCTTTCGCGAGTAGTGGTCGAATACGAAATCGCCGAGCGAGTAGGCGATCAGGCCGCCTTCGTAAAACTCGATACCCTGGATGACATGCGGGTGATGGGAGAGCACCATGTCCGCTCCGGCGTCGATCGCGGCGCGGCCGTCACGGACCTGGTCGGCGTTGGCGTCATCGACATACTCGACTCCCCAGTGGAACGAGACGAGCACATAGTCGTGCTCGTCCTTCGCGGCGCCGATCGCCGCAGTCACCGCGTCCATGTCGGTCCGCCCCGGTGCGAGGCCGGCTCTGGAGTCGGTCGCGATGAAGCCGGCAGGGAGTATGTGGCTGAAGGAGAGGAACGCCACCGTCGTGTCGCCGTATGTGGCGACAGCCGGTTTCCATGCCGCGGCGCGGTTCGCTCCTGCGCCCGCATAGCCGATCTCGGCGAGGTCGAGAGCGGCGACCGTGTCCATGAGGGCTTCGGTGCCGTAGTCGAGGATGTGGTTGTTCGCGAGCGCGAGGAAGGTGAAGTCGGCTGCCTTCAGGCCCTCTATCGCTCGCGGGTCCCCTCGGAAGTGGACGTCCTTGTCGGGCCACGGGGCTCCGCCCGAGGAAAGTGGGCTTTCGAGGTTGCCGACCGCGACATCCGCACGGGCGAGGTGGTCGGCGACGAGGCGAAGCGGTTCCAGTCCGCCGCTTCGCCCGATGAGCTCCTTCACCTGGCGGTCGAAGTGCATGTCGCCGACGGCTGCGATGGTCAGCGTGGCAGGTCGTGAAGGTTCAGGTTCGACGGCCTCGACGGGGTCGACCGCGGGGAGCGTGGAAGCGGGCTCGGGAGCGGCCGCCTTCGGGGAGGGGCCGGGAGCTGCCGAGGGACCCCAGAGAATACCGCCCGCGACCGCAGTGAGTGTAAGGAGTGCGACGAGCGCCATACCTGCACGGATGCGGCCACGCCGCAGACGCGCCTGGCGCGCGGATAAGCGGGGGGATTCGATGATGGAAGATGAGCGGGAGACTCGATGCATGGCGGCTCGATGGGCCGGAGGCAGGACGACAGGGGCAGTATACCATGCTTTACCTGTATTAACAGGCGCTACGCTGGGGGTTAGTGCTACAATCGTCGCCACGGTTCGAGGGGACACGAGGTGAGGGCCGATGGAGAAACTCGAGGAGATTCTACGCGCCGAAGAAGACGCCCGCCGGGTTCTGCTGGAAGCTCGCGATCATGTTGCCGAGATCGGACGCCAGGCAGCCCTGGACGTCGAGCGGATACACGCCGAGGCCAAGAGCACTGCGCGCAGAGAGGTGAGCGCACTCCGGTCGACCATCCTGCGGGCCGCCGACGAAGAGGCCTCCTCGATAGCCTCGCATTCCGAGCACGCTCTGGGTGAACTGGTCAGGTCGGCCGAATCCCGTGTCGAGACTGCGACAGCGATCGTCGTCGCAGAGATCACCGGGTGATGTTCGGTGGCAGTGGCTCGCATGATGAAGGTATCCGTCATCGGGCACACGAGCGTGCTCGATCGTACCGTTGCGGCTCTTCAGCGAGCGGGTGTCGTCGAGATTCTCGCCCGGGACGTGGCTGCGGGAGAGCTTGAGGCGCTTTCGCCCGACGGCAAGCGGGTCGAGGACCTGGAGATCGCCGTCGCCGATGCGGTCTTCGTTCGCGACCTGCTCGGCCGCTTTCATACCTACAAGGCTCCCTTCTCGGCGTTCATCAGCGAGAAGGTGCACCTTTCGACCGGGGAGTTCGAGACCCTCGACATCGACGTGGCCTTCGGGGAGCTCTACCGTGAGTGCGAGACGATTGCCGAGAGGCTTGCGGGCATCGTCCGCGAACGTGCCCGGCTCCGCGAGCTCGTGGACCATCTTGCCCCCTGGGTCGAACTGCGCCTGCAGATATCGCAGTGGAGGGGGACGGAGCACGTCGCGCTCTTCACGGGTACGGTTCCCGAACGCGCCTCTGCAGAGATCCGTCAGGCGTTGCGCGACACGGTCGACACGGTAAGCGTCGCCGAGGCCGGTAGCGCTCACGATCGCCAAGCCTGGGTCGTCATGGCTCACCACGACGCGGTCGAAGAGGTCCGCTCGACACTCCTCCTCACCGAGTTCGAGGAGGTGCGCTTCGGCGCCCTCGAGGACTATCCGGCCGAGGAGCGCGCCAGAGCACGTGAGATGCTGGACTCCCTCGAAGGCGAACAGAGCGAGGTCGAGGCGAGAGCGACTGAACTCGCCGTGGAGTATCACGCATACGCCACGGCCCTGGTGCAAGCGCTGCTCACCCGCAAGGAGGCCGAGGAGGTCCGTGCCCGGTTCCTGACCTCTGAGCGCGCGTTCCTTGTGACCGGGTGGGTTCCGGAGCGCAAGCGCGAGCAGCTGGCCGCGGCGCTCTCGCCGGTCGGAGCCGACGTCGACCTGACGTATCAGGCTCCCAGTCCCGACGACGAGGTCCCGGTGGAACTCGTCAACCCCGGCTGGCTCCGGCCGTTCGAGGTGCTGACCGACCTCTACGGCCGACCGCGCTACGGCGACATCGATCCAACGCCACTGCTTGCCGGCTTCTTCTTCCTCTTCTTTGGCATGTGCATCGGGGATGTCGGCTACGGGATCATGCTCATAGTCGCCGCCTGGTTCATCAAGCGGCGCCTCGACGTTGCTGCCGGTGTCCGCAAGTTCATGGACCTGGTGGCTCTCGGGGGACTCGCGTCGATCCTGGTGGGTGTGGCGACTCGCAGCTACTTCGCGGTCACCGAGGAGAACCTTCCCGCATTCCTGCGCTACGAGCCTCTGCTCAACCCTCTCGATGAGGTCATGACGCTCCTCATAATCTCGGTCGCGTTGGGTGTGGTGCAGGTCTCCCTAGG
>CAYGKH010000161.1:0-4335 GCA_964350345.1 uncultured Coriobacteriaceae bacterium | reverse complement strand
AGCTCATGTTCGCGGCAGGCTCGCTTGCGAGCTGCAAGAGCAGCCGCCACTCGGCAGGCTGCGACTCGATGCCCCAACCCGTAAGCCTTGAACGCGATAGTCTCTAGCCCAGCACCTCCAAGGAGAAGACAAAGATCGAGAAGTCCTCGCCACCTTCACCGTTGCAGTGATAGGTCCGCTTTGCTGGGGTTTCGTCTACGATTCGCATGCCCGAAAGGTCGGTGCCGCTGAAGACCTCGACAGCGACTCCGTACTCCTCTTGAAGCCAGCCGTTCCTGATGAGCAGAATGCCGGGGGCCTGCGGCTCGATCTCCAGGGTATGTGTCTCGCCTTGCTCATCGAACCAGATATCAATCCCTTGGCCGCGCCACGGACCGCCATCGAGCTGAAATCGGCCCTTAACCGACAAGTCCAACGTGATCCCCTGTCTCCAGCGGGAGTGAATCTCGACTGCCCGGAACACGACCTCCGCGCGACCCGCAAGATCCAAGACATCCCAGCAGTACACGCCTGAGTCGCTTGGCCAGTCCGGGTTTGGATAACGGGTGCTGTAGATGTCCACAACCCATCTGATCCCTTCTATCGATAGCCAGACCGCTTGTGATAACTGATGTGATCACTGCGCTCCATTCTTCGCAGGTTCTGAGAGCGATGCGGATTCGGTCCCTTGCGTCCCTTGATGTGGTGCAGCTCCATCGACCGCCCATCTCGACCGATTGCTGCCTTGCCCTTTCTCATGCGCTCGAGGTTCGGCTTGCTCCAGTTCCCACCCTTCGCCGCCTGGTTCTTCCAGTAACGGCTTCGCACGGTAGACCAGGCCGGCTTGCCCTTGGCCGTCGCCTTGGTGATATCATCGCCGACGCTCCACTTCGCCGCACACGCATTATGCACCCACACGCCCGCGCTCGCGACGAAGTACGTGTGGTACTCCGCGACCTCGAAGTTGTAGACGTCTTGCGGGCTTTGCAGGTGCTCGCGCACCACCGACACTATCGTGGCAGAGCCGCCCTCTGCAAGCGATACCTCATCGCCTGCGGAAAGCTCTCCCGCATCCACCCAGCCCAAGCCCTGCACCCAGAAGGGGTGTGTGGGCGTGGCGGTGACCGTCTCGTTTCCGAGATCGACGTGGATGAGCTCGGAGGTCTGGCTGCCATAGAGCTCGGTGACCTCACGCAGCCCCTGCTCACCGGTGGCGCTATCGCGCGAGAGCACCATCTCTCCGACGCCTACCGCCTCGATGGGCACCGGCCCTTGTGCGGTGAGCACGAGCGTGCCCGCCACGAAGCAGAAGGTCTTTGCCGGGATGCGGCCGCGGCTCGCGCGGTTGGCGGCCTTGGCGCCGCCTGTGATCACGCGGCACCTGCCCGCACGCGCCCCTGTCGCCGCCTTGGCCCCTACGGCGGCGAGCTTACCTGACTTCGTCGCCACGCCCAGGCCACCGGTGGCGGCGCCCAGGGCGACACTGCCTCCGAACGCTTTCCAACTCCACGACTTCTTGGCGTATTGCCACGTGGCGCGCATGCCGGCCTTGAAGCCTTGCTTCTTGAATACGCTTCTCGCCTTCCACGCGCCTGCGATCGCTTGTTCGCCCGCGTAGAAGGCAGCACCTCCCACCGCACCCCGGAGCACTTGGGCGAACTCGCCGTCGGGGTCGTCTTGGTTTACGGGGTCGCCGGCGCAGGACGGTCAGGTGACGGATCGCCCGGTCTGGCCTCTACATCGTCTGCAGGATGCACCACACGTGCGAGAAGTCGCGCGCGGCGAGGTCGGACTCGCGAATCCAGTAGTAGAGGAAGCCGTCGTCTCCCCAGCTCATGTTCGCGGCAGGCTCGCTTGCGAGCTGCAAGAGCAGCCGCCACTCGGCGGGCTCCGACTCGATGCCCCAAGCCGCCTTCGCCATCTCTGCGCACTGCTCCTGCATGTCGTCTTGGAGCTGGTAGGGATAGCCGAGAAGCCACGTGCCGGGGACGCCACCGGGCGTGCCGGGCTCGCCGTAGAGCTCGTCGTAGAGCTCAAGGTAGGCCTCCGCCTCCTCGTCTGACTCAAGCTGAAAAGCCCCGCCATCCGTCGAGTCGAGCACAGGCAGACCCAACCCTTGTGCATGCGCAAGGGTTTGCTCCTCGAACCGTGCATCTGCGGCAAGGTCTCCTGGTGGAGTAGCGCGCGTAGTGTCCCCATGCGAGTAGAGAGCGACGAACGACGAAGCGTCACCCGGCTCGAACCCCCACGGTTGCCCGAGAGCGTCATAGAAGAAGAGGATCAGGCCGTCAGCCGGTAGCCCGGAACCGCAGCAGCCACCTACCTGAGATAGATCGATCTGGCCGAGGAACGAAAGCGGCCCGTTCCGACCCTTGGGCCACGGGGCGCCGACGGGCAAGTCAGGCTTGCCGCCGAGGCGAGAGCGAACCGGGACAGTGTCTGCATCCTCGGCCAGCACGAAGTACCACTGAGGACGGACGACGTTACGTAAGGCAACCGACTTTGCTTCGAGGGCCCCACTGGCCGCAAGGGCCGCGGCGAGCGTGATATCGGTCGGCACGTCCTTGGCATTGATTGCCCGACTCGTCAACGGCAGCTGCGGATCGCGGTCATCGAGCATCCGCCGGACCTTTTCTACTGACATGCCTAGGAGAAAAGCGCTGAATGCAGGCCACAGGCGTCGTTTCGCAGGCCACGGGTCAGGCATCGGCTCGTCATAGACCATCTGGATAAGTGAGCCCTCGCCGTGCTCGGCTGCAATAGGCCCGGGAATCGGGTAGACGCCCCGGATCATCGAGCGCCTGATCCATTCTACGCCCCCCTCAGGGTAGATGATTGTGGCGAACGTCTCATTGCCGCCCAGGCGGTCGACCAGTATCTGCGGGTCAATGCGCAGCCTGACAAACCGTTTGGAACTGCCGGGTAATGCCTTATCCTGGACAAGAGTCGCCTCGGCTAAATTCAGCGAGACCACCATAATCTTGTCGCCTTCAACGGGCTTCTTCAGACCAACATCTACTAGCATTAGCCGACATCCTCATCCGTCCGTCACTCTTGCGAAGTCTCCATCGCTCTCATCTTCTGAATCGGCCGAGCGCGACCCCTCTTGCAAACCAGCCTTTCTGACCTCCGATCCTGTGCGCCCGACGATGGCCCGCTTTGGTCATCAGCTTCATCTCCGTGAGTGACTTGTGGTGCCACTGCATGCCCTTCGGGTTACGAAGGGCCCCCTTGCCAGACCCCATGTGGGCCGCCACATCGTAGCCGAGGTCCTTGCTCAACTGGGCAAGCTGCTTGGGGTTGTTGATCAGCTGCTTGTTCGCATGATAGCGATGCTGGCCGCGCGTGACGCCCTTGACCTGGGCGCTGCACGCATTATGCACCCACACGCCAGCGCTCGCGACGAAATACGTGTGATACTCGGCGACCTCGAAGCTGTAGACGTCTTGCGGGCTTTGCAGGTGCTCGCGCACCACCGACACTATCGTGGCAGAGCCGCCCTCTGCAAGCGATACCTCATCGCCTGCGGAAAGCTCTCCCGCATCCACCCAGCCCAAGCCCTGCACCCAGAAGGGGTGTGTGGGCGTGGCGGTGACCGTCTCGTTTCCGAGATCGACGTGGATGAGCTCGGAGGTCTGGCTGCCATAGAGCTCGGTGACCTCACGCAGCCCCTGCTCACCGGTGGCGCTATCGCGCGAGAGCACCATCTCTCCGACGCCTACCGCCTCGATGGGCACCGGCCCTTGTGCGGTGAGCACGAGCGTGCCCGCCACGAAGCAGAAGGTCTTTGCCGGGATGCGGCCGCGGCTCGCGCGGTTGGCGGCCTTGGCGCCGCCTGTGATCACGCGGCACCTGCCCGCACGCGCCCCTGTCGCCGCCTTGGCCCCTACGGCGGCGAGCTTACCTGACTTCGTCGCCACGCCCAGGCCACCGGTGGCGGCGCCCAGGGCGACACTGCCTCCGAACGCTTTCCAACTCCACGACTTCTTGGCGTATTGCCACGTGGCGCGCATGCCGGCCTTGAAGCCTTGCTTCTTGAATACGCTTCTCGCCTTCCACGCGCCTGCGATCGCTTGTTCGCCCGCGTAGAAGGCAGCACCTCCCACCGCACCCCGGAGCACTTGGGCGAACTCGCCGTCGGGGTCGTCTTGGTTTACGGGGTCGCCGGCGCAGGACGGTCAGGTGACGGATCGCCCGGTCTGGCCTCTACATCGTCTGCAGGATGCACCACACGTGCGAGAAGTCGCGCGCGGCGAGGTCGGACTCGCGAATCCAGTAGTAGAGGAAGCCGTCGTCTCCCCAGCTCATGTTCGCGGCAGGCTCGCTTGCGAGCTGCAAGAGCAGCCGCCACTCGGC
>CAYGKH010000160.1:0-4381 GCA_964350345.1 uncultured Coriobacteriaceae bacterium | reverse complement strand
CCTGCGGTGTAGGTGAGCGTGTAGGTCTTGAGCGAGAACGTCACCGCGATGGTGTGGTCCCCGGTCACGTTGGTGAATGTGTAGGTCCCGCCGGTCAGCGACGCTGGCGTCCCGTCGACGAGCACGCTTGCGACCACGTAGCCCACGTCGGGGGTGACCGTGAATACCTCATCACTGCCGTGGCCTACGGGGACCGAACCGGACGGCGAGATAGTCCCGCCCACACCTGCAGAAGCAGCGATGTAGTGGACTTCCGTCGCGAAGCGCGCCTCGGCAGTGACGTTGCCGGTGACGCCGGTGTCGGTGCGGGGATTGTCGGTGCGACCATCGGACCAACGAACGAACTGGTAGTCAGAGTCCGGCACAGCAGTGACCTGCGATCCGGAATCGCCATGAGCGACCGTCTGGGAAAGCTCGCCTTCCACCGTGCCTCCTGCACCGGCGGCGTAGGTAAGCGCGTAGGTCTTGCGCGCGAACGTAACATCGATCGTGTGGTCTGCAGTCACGTTGGTGAAGGTGTAGCCGCCACCGGTCAGGGTGGCAGGCGCACCGTCGACGAGCGCACTCGCGACCTCGTAGCCCACGTCGGGGGTGATCGTGAAAGCCTGGCTGGAGCCGTGGCCGACGACGACCTCTCCGTCAGGGGCGATTGTGCCGCCAGCACCCGCAGACGCGGTGATGGTGTAGCTCTTGAGCTCGAACTCGGCTTGGACGGCGATGTCTTCAGAGACCCCGGTGTCGATCCGGGGGCTATCGGTGCGCCCGTCGGACCAGCGGACGAAGCGGTACCCGTCATCAGGTTCGGCCTCCACGGCCGACCCGTCCGACCCGTACCGCACGGTCTGGGGAGTCGTGCCCAAGATCGAGCCGCCCGAGCCTGCGGTGTAGGAGAGCGTATAGGTCTCGGAGCCGATGAAGGTGGCGGCGATCGTGTGGTCTGCCGTAACGTTTTCGAAGGTGTAGGTGTCATCCTCGAGCTCTACGGCCATCCCGTCGACGAGCACGCTCGCGATCTCGAAGCGAGCATCGGGGGTCACGGCGAAAGTCCTGTTCGCTCCGCGGTCGACGACGACCTCGCCGGAGGGTGATATCTTCCCGCCGACACCGGCGGTGGCGGATATGATCTGCGTCTGTCCGGTCGTGAAGCTCGACGAGAACTGCGCCCCGAGCGGGTTACCCGAAGGGTCGGTGACCGCCCCCGGGGGAATCGTCAGAGTGTAGAGCGTCTCAGGGTCGAGTATCTGCTGAGGCATGATCATGAGGTTCTGCGTCAAGATGGAGTACGTGCAATCGACCACATGGCCCGATCCGCTCACGAGTGTGACCTCATCGATGCTCGGACCCTGTACGATCCGTTCGCTGAACTCGACGCTGAAGAGCCTGTGCACGGATACGTCCTCGGCACCATCGGCCGGCCGCACGCCGACGACCGTCGGCGGGATCGTGTCGAGGGTATCGTAGTAGTACGTGCGGCCCGGGTTGCTGTTTCCGTAGTCATCTTCGAGCGATCCCTCGGGCACTCTGAGGACATACCGTTCATCGGTCCGGAGCGCCGCTGAAGGAGTGATGGTCAGTCGGGTGCCCACGATCGTCTTGTTGGTGGCAACCACAGCACCCTGACTATCTTCGAGGCGCACCTGACTGTAGGCGCCGCCGGGCGTGACCGGTGCGCTGTAAGCGAGCCGGAACACCACATCTGTGGGAACATCTTTGGCGGAAGGCGCCGGGTCGATCGAGACACTCCCGAAACTCTGACCGAACTGGTTACTCCCCCACCCCACGGGGGTACCGTCGGATCGCAGAGCGAGTGAGTGGAGCTTCCCCGCAGAGATCGCCACCACGCCATTGAGCCCGGAGGGCACCACGACCGATTGGTCCAGCATGCCGTCCGCGGTCACGCCTCCCCACGCCACGACCGTACCATCGGACTTCAGAGCCAGAGAGTGCCGCAGGCCGGCGGCGATCTCGACGACGTCACTCAAGCCCGTCGGGATTCGTATCTGCCGCTCGGTCGATCTGCCCCAGCCGGTGACCGTGCCGGTCGAGCGCAAAGCGAGCGAGTGATAGCCCCCGGCGGCGATGGCTGCGATACCGGTGAGGTTGGCCGGCACGGTGGACTGCCCGAACCCGTTGGCACCCCATGCGACAACCGTGCCGTTGTTGCGAAGAGCAAGCGAATGGTAGTCGCCGGCGGCGATTGCTTTGACGTCAGCGAGGTTGGACGGAACGCTCGACTGCCCGAACCCGTTGGAGCCCCATGCGACGACCGTACCGTTGCTGCGAAGAGCAAGCGAATGCTCTTGGCCTGCGGCGATCGCGATCACGCCGGTGAGATCGGGTGGAACCCCGGACTGCCCGTAAGAGTCCGAACCAACGGCGAGAACGGTGCCGTCGGAGAGGAGCGCAAGTGAGTGGGCGCCTCCTGCGGCGACCCGGGTGACACCACTCAAGCCCGAGAGGGACGTCTGCCCTTCACTGCCTTCACCCCATGCGACAACGGTACCGTCCGCCGCTCGAGCGAGAGAATGATTCTCTCCCGCACCGATCCGGCCCGAAGCGGCTTGTGCCTCGCCGGGCGTGATCGCATATGCGAGTGACGGGGAAACCGCCATCACCAACAACGAATGAGCGAGCAACGAGCCGATGACCCAAACGGATACGATTCTCCTTGGCAGTGTCATACTCGCGTAATCCTATCCTGGGAGCGGTGAAGGCCTACTGGAGGCCAGGGCAGTCTGTGTCCCGGGTGCGATCGTGAGGAGCCGAGGGGCGCGTGACCCCTTCACCGTCAGTGCCGCCGTTCGGTGGCGGGTCATCTGAGCTACCCGAAGAGCCGCCCGGGCTTTGCGGCGCATCTGCCGGACTTCCGGCAGGCTCTGTGCCGTCATCACCACCCGCGATCACGCGCGAGGGAATGCTCGTGCCGGGATGGTTGGCGGGAACACCCGGAGCCTGGTCGTCCGCACTAGTGCCGCCATGCGGGAGCGCCGTTAGTTCTTTGAGCGCTGCCGGGTCGAACAGGCAATCATCCGGGTCGAGCCGGGGATCGATGGTGTCCGCGGGCGTCTCGTCTTGTTCCGCCATTCCGATCGATGGCATGAGCCTGGCACCAGCCGTGTTCTCGAATACGGCGAACGCCAGCCCCGCAACAAACAGGAGTGTGACCATCCCGAACGCCGCGAACCGGCTCCTGCCCTTACCCGTGGTGAACTTGAACATACCTCACGTCCCTACTCGGCAGTGCCTGGGGTGCCGCCCCCTGTTTGGAGCGACACCCCGAGACATGCGAACGTCGCGCCAGTCCCGTCAGTCAGAAGACTGAACGAACCCGACTACTTGTGACACGCGTAGCAGTTCTCCTTCGGCAGGAAACTACCTGGGATCTGCCTGGAAGGAGCGGTGCTCCCCGAGGTAGGCGGTGCATCGTGGCAGCCCGATACCGAGCAGCCAGTCCGCGTCGTCGAGAACGGGGTGGACGGGATCGCTGCGAACCCGCCCCTGACCGTTCCGACCTGCCTGATAGTCTCATAGCACAACGCACCGACGAGGTTCGCACAGAACTCGCCTCGAGGATTCGCAAAACCACAACCCGTGAAATCACCCTTATTGAGGTGTTGCGCAACCACGTTGTGACACTGGAGGCTGCCGTACTGAACCTGGAAGTCGACGACATCAACCGCTCGAGGGTTGCTCTTGCCGGTGACGAACCACTCCTCGTTGAACGGGTGCAATCCCTCAGCATAGTAGGCGAAGAGCTTGTCGATCACGGGGTTCGTCGAAGTTCGCGGCAGCGCGAGCTCGGCGAAGAGGGCGCAACCGAGAGGGATGCCGCACGTCGAACCCCAGCCCGCCATGCCGGCGCCGCCCCAGGACATCGCGCTGTTGCCAGGGAGGTTGCCGCTACCAACGGTATAGTCTCCAGCGAGGAGGCAGTGCCATACGCTGTCTGCCGGAAACGCATCTGCTAGGACTGAAACTAGTCCTACCCAGGCTGCGTTACCTCAACCGCCGCCGCCGAGGAACCGGTCGTTGCCTCGGATCGCCGCCTCGCGCGCCGCAGCCTCAAGCTGGGCTTCATCCCAGCTCGGCCACGGAAGGCCAGTCGCACCGGGAACGAAGTCAGCGGCCAGACGTTCAGCCGCGAACGCCGGGCTCGCCCCAGTCAGGAGCTGGCCCACACCGTAACCGGCGGCCAGGATACCTGCACCAGCGAGCATCTCACGTCTGGAGATTCCTGTGGCCGCAGGTGTTGCGATTTCTTTATCCACTTGAAAACCCTCCTTTCAAATTCGCCTACTTGTTCGCGAAGTTCCGGTTGAAGCTTGTGCTGCCCGGATTCTGGAACGAATCCACGCCGTGCACCGGCCAGTACTTGAAGCCG
>CAYGKH010000159.1:0-4449 GCA_964350345.1 uncultured Coriobacteriaceae bacterium | reverse complement strand
CGGCGCGCCCAACGGGGGCCGTCCCATCGATATTCGCGCGAGGGTGCTTAATGCGGACGCGGGCTCGCACGCCTGCTCGAACTAGCATATGGTGGCTGGTCCTGATATCAGCCGCTGTCCTGCTGACCGTGCTGCTCAGCGCGCCGAGCGGGACCGCAGGCGACGTCCCCACCGTGAACCTCTCCGGCGAGGTCACTCGCGACATGTGCACCCCCTGTCATGCGCGCATCGCCGACGTAGCCAACGAACGCATCCGCTTCAGCCACGGCACCCACATCACGGTCGGCTGCGCGAGCTGCCACTCGCAGATGCCCCACCGCGAGGGCACGACCGAGATCCCCGAGATGGGCGGGTGTTTCGCCTGCCATGGCTTTGGCCACGCCGCCGATTCCACTGTCGCGGGCGCGGCCTGCGACGTCTGCCATTCATCGGGCTTCGAGCTGCGTCCCGCGACCCACGTCGCCGACTGGCCGCTCGCTCCACACGCCGAGGAGGCCCGATCCGGCGGCGTCAACCAGTGTATGCTCTGCCACGATGCGCCACTCGACTGCGACGCGTGCCACGTCTCCGAGAACGTCGACGTCGGCCCGATGCCCCCGTTCTTCCTGCCGACCCTGCCCGTAGTCGAGGAGCGTCCCGAGCTCACCATCGAGTTCTCCTCGCCGATCTCGATCGGTCAGTGCATCCACTGCCACGGGTCGGTGGGCGAGTTCCTGACCGACCGGCTCATCTTTCCGCACGAGGTCCATATCGAGCGCAACTACAGTTGCGCGTCGTGCCACCCGGTCTTTCCGCACAGCGCCTTCGGTACCGCCTACAACACGATGGCCGACTGCTACCGCTGCCACAGTCTCGTCCACGCGGACAAGGGGCTTGTCGCTACCGAGGATTGCCTCGCGTGTCACCCGACCGATTTTGACCTGGTACCCCTTAACCATACGGGGGCGTTCGTCAACGGTGATCACGGCTGGATGGTCGAGGAGGACGAGAAGTACTGCTCGCTCTGTCACAAGAGCGATTTCTGCGTCCCATGCCACCGCAATGAGCGCTCGATGCCCGACGGTACGTCGGCGCGCTGGGTGATTCCCGAGGACCATACCGAGTCGGTCTGGCTCTCGCAGCACGGCCCGATCTTCCTCGATGCGACAGGTACATGCTATGCGTGTCACGACTCTCCGTCGTGCGAGCGGTGCCACTTCACGCCGATGCCCCACCCCGTCGACTTCCTGGCTCTGCATGGGGAAGATGACCACGGGTCCCCCGAGGAGCGTGACTGCGCAGTGTGTCACGTCGATCGCTCCTGGTGCCAGGACTGCCATCACGACCAGGCCAAAGGCGACGACCTCATCGAGGAGAACTGCGACCCGTGCCACACCGAGATGTCGCTGAAGCCCGCGACTGCGATCAAGCACAAGAGCTACGCTTACCATGCCGTGCACTTCGAGGTCGAAGAGAGCGTGGGCAGGCCCTACCGCTGCTACGAGTGCCATGCGACCTGGGGGAGGCCCACCGGCAACGGCAACGGCAACAATGGCCGGGCAGGAATACGCTTCGGGAACGACAACGGCCATACGGGATCCCCCGACGCCCTCGGCCACGACCTGCGGCTGTGCTACGATTGCCATGGTGGGCTCGACTTTCAGAACGAGCTGATCGCGCCGTGGCCCGGCGCACAGCTGTGCGTGCGCTGCCACCCCGATTTTGATGAGCCATAGGCGTTCCGTGACGTCTTGGCAGTTCTTTTGCAGGTAGCCTGTCGGCAACCATCGCGAGCGCCCGCTACGAGTAGGGAGAACCGGTTCTATGGATATCCGGCCCAAACTCTTCGCGCCCTTCAGTACTCGGAGCGGGGCTACCGACATCATCCTCGCCGTGGTGAGCGCCGTGCTCGCCATCGCCGTGCTCGGCTCTGTGGCATACCTGGGCTATTCGGTTTTGCAGCAACGGGCGATCGAGCGAGCAGCCGATCCGGCGTGGCGTGTCATCGAGGGGGCCTCCGCTCTGGTCGAAGAGTCGCCCGAAGACCCCCAGATGCGCGTACGGCTGGGTGAGGCGCTGGCGGCGGCGGGGCGATATCGGGAGGCCGTACGCGAGCTGAACGCCGCGCTCGAGATAGACCCTACTCACACCGGTGCCCATCTCGTGCTCGGCATAATCGCTGTGATGCAGGACGACTACCATACTGCGGACTCATACTTCCTCCGCGTTGTGGACGACACCGAGGGTGGGCAATTCGAGGCTCTCGGAGAGCATCGGCAAGCTGCTTTCTTCTATCTAGGGGAGTCAGCACTCTCCACCGGCCGCTACGAAGAGGCGGTCGGCTACTATAAGGCGGCCATACGGCTCAACCGTGCTAATGCTGACTACTATTTCGGTCTAGGCCTGGCTCTCAAAGGGATCGAGGAACTGGACGGGGCACTTGAGAACTACGAGATCGCGTTGGTGTTCGATCCCGAGTTCGCTCAGGCGCACTACGAGATGGGTCAGGTATATCTGATGATGGACGACCGCATAAACGCAGCGGTACACTTCGCGGGGGCGGCCCGGCTGGCGCCTGACAACGACATGCCGGTCGAGGCGCTCACAACGCTCGGAACCGCAGAAGAGTGGGAAGCCCGGGCGCATGAGGCGCTCGAAACGGGCGATACTGATACCGCGCTGGAGGCTGCACTCGTACTGCGGGTGCTAGAGCCAGAAGACGCGGACAAGGCGATGCTGCACGCAGAGGTCGTCGAGGCTATGGGCAAACCGGACGTCGCGTTGGAGATATTCCGGGAAGCGTTGGAGTTGGCTCCGGAGAACGGTGCCATCAAGGACGCGATCTCGCGACTGGAGCAGTAATGACCGCAAACGCAAGTAGCACGGAAGGCGAGGTGCGCGTGTGACCAAGCGCCGCAAGAGGCTCATAGCGATCATCGCTGCGCTCCTTATCTTGCTACTACTGCTAGTCGCGACCATCATCAACTACCGCGCCACGCGCAAGCTCGATATCCCGTTCATCAGAGTCGCCACCGACGTGCTTACCCCACCCGAGCACCTCTACACGTTCAGCGGCTCGGAGGAGATGCGCTTCGTGTATCCGCTCGGCGTCCTTGCTGATGCGGGACGCGTGTACGTCACGGACTCCAGGCTGGGTCGCGTGTTCGTCTTCACGACGGCAGGCGAGCTGGAGTACACGTTCGGCGACGAGGAGCTCATCACACCGCTATACATCGCGCGCAATCCCCTCGATGGCAACCTATACGTCTCCGATCGGCGCGCACGGGCGGTGCAGATCTTCGAACCCGACGGCACTTATGTCGGCGAGTTCGATCCCAACCTGCCCGAGGATGCACTACCGACCTTCGAGACGGGCGGCGTTCAGTGGGTGCCCGTGGCCATCGCGTTCGATCGTGACGGGACGATGTATGTCACCGATCTACTCGCGTCTCACCGAGTGCTGGCATTCGACCCGGACGGCGAGTTCATCAGATCGACCGGCATCACGGGTTTCGCCGAGACAGAAGTTTCTAATCCGGAGCTATTCCAGTTCCCGAACAGCGTGAAGGTGCTCAACGAGGAAGTCTGGGTCTCGGATAGCAACAACCGTCGGCTGAAGGTCTACAGCGCCGGAGTCGACGAGTTCGAGCGCTTCGTCCCCACCCTGGGCCTGCCCAGGGGGTTCGACTTCGTGGTCTTCGGATCCGATGAGGAAACGCCTTCGGTGTATCCCACGGTGGTCGACACGCTCTCCCACGACGTCACCATCTGGTCCGAGGCTGGAGAGCGTGCGCTGGTGTTCGGTCAGCGCGGCATCTTGGAAGGGGAGTTCAACTACCCCAACGATCTGTCCGTGGGACCCAACAACCTCATATTCGTCACGGACAGCGCCAACGCCAGAGTGCAGGCGTGGGGCTGGCCCGAGGAGATTGCGCCGGTACCGGCCATCACGGTTCCACCGTACTGGCTGTGGTGCCTGTCGCCGCTACTGCTCCTGCCGCTGCTCCTGCTGCTGCGCCGCAAGCGCTTCTTCGCCACGGGTGACTTCGTGGACACCATGGTCGAAGGCGAGCACGTGGATCAGATGGCGCACGGCAAGGGTCGCAAGCTCTGGCTCGTCCAGCCCGACACATACGAGCGCTACAAGCACTTCGAGGTCGAGGACATCAAGTTCGAGTATCTGCTGAACGTGACCGAGCACTCCGACTCCGATGCCAGAAGCATCATGGAGCGGCTCGAGGTAGACTACGACACGGCCGCGATCCTATCGATCGCGACACGCACACGGGTCTTCTGCACCGAGGACATCGAGCTCCGCAAGTACGCGAGGGCACTTGAGATCGACGTCGTGGACCACGAGGAGTACATCGAGCGCTTCGGCAAGAAAGAGAAGCGCACTGCCAGCGAATAAGAATGGTTGATTGACAAAGCCAGTGCAACGCCCAGCGCCCGATCTCGCGCTGTCACAGT
>CAYGKH010000158.1:0-4467 GCA_964350345.1 uncultured Coriobacteriaceae bacterium | reverse complement strand
CCCCCGCTACCCGGAAGGGGTCCGGCGTGACCCACACATGTGTCACAAGATCCCTTTTTCGGGTCGCCACGGTTCGCGCTTCTCGACCTCCGCGATCTCGGGGATGTTGTCAACGAGCGTCACCAGCTCGGCATGAGCGTCGAGCGCGATGGACTGGTGCGGCTTGCCTTCCAGGTGCTCGAACACGAGCTTTCGGGCTTGCGCGTCACC
Organism: uncultured Coriobacteriaceae bacterium; assembly: GCA_964350345.1. Classification (GTDB taxonomy): domain Bacteria; phylum Actinomycetota; class Coriobacteriia; order Anaerosomatales; family SLCP01; genus JAUVXE01. The sequence goes on along the minus strand of CAYGKH010000158.1, from coordinate 4,257 downwards.
TTCGAGCGCGGCCCTCAAAGTCGAGTCGATCAGAGCATCGGCATAGATCGTGCCGTCCTCGGTAGGCTCTGCGATGCGCTCCTGCAATACCGTCTTGAGGCTGACGCTACCCTTCGGCCTGCCGTCAGGGTTGCCGCTCACGCCGGGCTTGAATGTCCCGTCCGGGTTGCGGTCGCTCATGGTGTCGCTCCGTCCTGTAAATCACCTGATATGCAGGCGGGGGAGAAGTGCGCCACAGAATCCCTAGTAGCCGGGTAGTGTTTGCGGATTGTTAGCAAACGGCCGGAATCAGGCACGGCGGGGGAGTGAGGAAGGCGGCCAGAAATGGCGGGAATCCGCAGGTAGATAGCATGGTGCCCGGGGCGGGGATCGAACCCGCACTCCCTTTCGAGAACCGGTTTTTGAGACCGGCGCGTCTGCCTGTTCCGCCACCCGGGCCTTGAGGTTGGCTGCTCGCAGATTGTACCGGAGCGTGTCGACGGTCGCCACACAGCACTCGGCGGGGGTACACCTTCCGGCGCACCCCCGCCCATATTGAGTGTCGCGGACGCCACCTGGGGAGGGAAGGACGCCCGCACGGTCACCTCTCGTGATCGAGAGGAGGGGACCCTATGTCAGTTGAGAGCGGGGCTCTCTCCGGTTACGCCCGCAAGGACGGCCGTAACAACGCTCGAATCAGAGGCTGAAGACGTACGGTTGGCCGGTGCAGCCCTGTCCCGGATACTTCTTCTGTTATCGTTGCAACATGACAAATGGTTGAAAATATCGGACGAACGGTATCCGCCTTGCACCATACATCGTCGACGAACGGCCTTCAAATAGAGTCAGAGGGAAGGAATCGGGAAAGACCGGGACGAGTGACATCGTTATACTCTCGACATGCCCGGAACATGCGACATGCTCGACAGCATCGGTTCGTTTCCGCCTGCTGTCAGAAGGCATCTTCGCAACGTCGCAGACAACCTCCAGTTGATGGCTGACTTCGGCTACGGTGACGTGGCTCTCGCCGTCGCCGATGCTCGCCCGGTGACCGCGGTCGCTGCTCTCGCGGCCTCCCGGGTCGGCGAGACGCTCCCGCCCGATCGCGAGATCGAGGCGTATCGAGTGCTCGAGACCGGAGGACCGGTCTGTGGGACCCGGCGTCGGACCACGCGTGGCATCTCATACACGACAGAGGCTTATCCCGTCGGTCCAGAGTCGGGCGTCTACGCCGTGCTGGTACGTGACGTCGCCCGCCAGGTCCTCGAGGCCCCGGGACGCATGGAGACACAGTTCATGCAGATCGCCGAGGCGAACGAGCGGGTGTCTTCGGTGGCTGTGTGGTCCACGATATGCTCGCGTCGGCGACCGAGGAGCAGATCGACTTCACCGAGGCGGCGCGCACAGTTGTAGGGATGGTCCACCGTGGCCTCGCCGGCGACAGCGCCGAGGTCGCCGTGCGGGTCGAAGGCTCTACCGGCCTGGTGCCCGCGCAGATCGCGACATCACTCGCCCTCGCCGTCGCCGAACTCGCGCATAACGCCATCGAGCACGGGTTCCCCGAGGATTTCGATGTCGAGTCGACTGCCAACCTCGGGCTGGCTATCGTGCGGTCGATCGTCGTCGACAACCTGCACGGCACGATCTCGATCGGGGGTGGCCGAAGCGCCACGGTCACGGTGCGCTTCCCTCTTGCCCTCGACGGCGACGCCGACACAGAGGAGTGAGTCGCGTGCGCGTAGTGATCGCCGAGGACGAAGCGCTCATCCGGATGGATCTCCGCGAGATGCTCGAGGAGGAGGGTCACGAGGTGGTCGGTGAGGCCGGCGACGGTGCGACAGCCGTCCGTCTCGTCCGCGAACTCACTCCTGACCTCGTCTTCATGGACATCGAGATGCCCGTCATGAACGGCCTCGATGCGGCATGCGCGATCGGCTACCTCATCAAGCCGTTCTCCAAGGCCGACATCATCCAGGCCATGCAGATCGCAGTCTCCCGCTTCACCGAGGCGGATCAACTGGCCGCAGAGGTGTCCGACCTCGCTGAGCGCCTTGAGACACGCACGGTCCTTGACCGCGCGAAGGGACTGCTCATCGCCCGTGGCATGAGCGAACCCGAGGCCTTCAGGCGCCTCCAGAAGCTCGCGATGGACAAGCGTCTCCCTCTTCGGCAGGTAGCCGAGGCGGTCATCCTCGCAGAGGAGGCCAGCGAGCGGTAAACTAAACAGTCGGGCCGTAAACCGGCCGTTCCCGGGTACGTGAGGGGGTGTGATGCAGGCCGAGACGCCGACAGCCGAAGAGGTACGCGAGGAGATACACTCCCTTATGGCCGGTCACGACTGGCTCGCGGTGCGTCGACTCCTCTCCGAGATGTCCGTCCCCGAGGTCGCCGACCTGCTGCTCGAGGTTGAGATGCCCGAGCGCCTGCTCGTCTTCCGTCTCCTGCACCGCGACCTCTCCGATGACGTCTTCTCCTACCTCGACGGCCACGACCAGGACGTCATCTTAGGCGGTCTGACCGACCGCGAGACGCGGCGCCTGCTCGCCGCGATGGAGCCGGATGACCGTACCGAACTGTTCGAGGAGCTCCCCGGCGAGATCACCCAGAAGCTCCTAAACCTGCTCGACGCCGAGGACCAGGCCGAGGTACGCCAGCTGCTCGGCTATCCCGAGGAGAGCGTCGGGCGACTCGCGAACACCGACTACGTCGCCATCCGTCCCGAGTGGACGGTCGAGCATGCGATCCGACATATCCGCGAACGTGGACGCGACTCCGAGACAATCGACATCCTCTACGTCACAGACCGTGGCTGGAATCTCAAAGGCGTGTGCGAACTGCGCCGGCTTATACTCTCTTCGCCGGAGCAGACGGTCGGCGAGATCATGGAGCCCGTGCATACGAGTGTGACCGCCTTTGACGACCAGGAGGAAGCGGTCCGCGAGATGCAGCGCCACGACACGGTCGCACTGCCGGTCGTCGATAGCGCCGGCGTGCTGATCGGTATCGTGACCGCAGACGACCTCTTCGACGTGTTGGAAGAAGAGGTCACGGAGGACATCCACCGCACGGCCTCGGTCGCCCCGCTGCGACAGAGCTACCGCAGGACGAGCATCCTCGAGCTCTACGGCAAGAGGATCGGCTGGCTGATGATCCTGCTGTTCGTCAACCTCGTCTCCTCGCAGGTCATCGCGGCGTACGAGGAGACGCTCATGGCGGCCATCGCACTCGCTTTCTTCATCCCGCTCCTCATCGCCACCGGCGGTAACACCGGGTCGCAGTCGGCGATGATGATGGTCCGCGCGCTCGTCACCGACGACATTGCGCCGAGCCAGTGGGCGGTCACGTTCCTCAAAGAGCTCGGCGTCGGCGCGATGCTCGGGGTGACTCTGGCGGGCGGGAGCTTCTTCCTTGGCCTGTTTAGGGGTGACTGGCGGATCGGGCTGGTGGTGGGACTCTCCATGGCGGCGATCGTGGTGGTCTCCAACCTCATCGGAATGTCGCTGCCGTTCTTCTTCACGAAGATCGGCCAGGATCCCACCGTGGCGTCGAGCCCGCTGATCACTTCGCTTGCGGACGTGAGCGGGCTTCTCATCTACTTCTACATCGCGTCGCTCATCTTGCAGTTGTGACGCTTCCCGGTCGGTTCCCTCGGCCTGTAAGGGTAGGAACTTTCTGATAGCGAACGGGACAAACGACGAGGGAAGGGGAGTGCGCATGCCCGCGATGCCACGGGTGCTGATCGATCCGGACCGATTCGACGCCGTGATCTTCGACATGGACGGCGTCATCACCGATACAGCGACGCTCCATGCTCGCGCGTGGAAGCGGCTCTTCGACGACTTCCTGCGGCAGCACGCAGACGAGACAGACACGGAGTTCGTGCCGTTCGATATCGAGCACGACTACCTGCCATACGTCGACGGCAAGGCGCGGCATGACGGGGTGCGTTCGTTTTTGGAGTCGCGCGGGATCGTGCTGCCCGAGGGTACCGACGACGACCCGCCCGAGGTCGGAACGGTCCACGGACTCGGGACGCGCAAGAACGGCTACTTCCTGGCCGCGATGGCCGAGGAGGGCGCCGATGCCTTCCCCTCGGCAGTCGCACTCGTGCGCGGACTTCGGGAGGCCGGGGTCGCGATCGCGATCATCTCTGCCTCGCGCAATGCGGCAGCGGTGCTGGAGGCGGCAAGCGTCGACACGCTGTTCGACACTCGCGTCGATGGCGACACCGCGGCCGAGCTGGGGCTTGCCGGCAAGCCCCAGCTCGGCCGCGGTGTC
>CAYGKH010000157.1:0-4527 GCA_964350345.1 uncultured Coriobacteriaceae bacterium | reverse complement strand
GGATACCTCGAGGGAGGTACGGAGCCCACGGAGTTTCGCGAGTGTTCCTTCGTCGACCATCTCAACAAGATCGGGATGATCGACAGGGGCCACGGGCTCTACCTGTGGCAGATCCTCGACGTCTTGCGTGAACATGTCTGAGGCCGCGGTGGCGTTGAGGGTGGCATGGACGAACGCACGCTTGGTCGCCATCTTCAAGACCGTGTTGTACGTGTCGGCGATGTCGGGGTTCTCGACCTTGCCTGAGTCCTTGTACTTGACCCACGTCCAGACGCCGTCTACCCTCTTCATGCCGAACCCTTGCTTGCGGTACTCGGCCTTCTTCTCTTTCGCGTCCTTCGGGATCTCCTGGTCGGTGATCTCGAAGTCGGAGACGTTGCGGTAGCGGTACTTGGACTCCATCGTCGAGCACGAACCCACGCCCATGCCGACCAGCTGTCCGGTCTGGATTGAAGCGAGGGAGCACTTGACCATGTACTCGCGGTGCCCGTTGTTCTGTTCGGTGATCTGCACGTCGAAGGACGGGGCCAGCCTGAACGTGAACGCGAGAACCTGAGCGCCGGGCTGCAAGAGCGCGGACTTGTCCCCGCACCCGGGGATCTTGCCGTAGTGCTCCCCGTCCTTCATGACGTTTTTCATGACGTCTTGCACTAGCCGGACCTGGTTGACCACGTCTTGAGGCCGAAGCGGTCCGCCTGCGCTCTGTGTGAGTGCGTCGTTTTCGATGACGACTATCTCGTTGCTCACTTCGCCCACCATCCGATCTCGATCGTCAGTGACGGTGCCGCGCCTGGTGACGTGACCCGGTAGTATGCGGGCTGATCTGCAGGGTGGTCGCAACGCTCACTCGTGCCTTCGAGGTTGAACGCAAGGGAGTCTGCGAGTTGTCCCGCTTCCGCTTCGGTCGGCATCGCGAGAGAGACGGTCGCCTCGACTCCCTTGACAGTCGAGAGGAAGAGGATGGCGTCACGAGCCCTGGTGTGCTCACTCATCGCGCTCACCTACTGCCTGGATCGCCGCGTCCTCGACTTCGACGGTCTCGTAGCCGGATGCCTTGAGCGCGTCGAAGTAGCCGCTGACGGCTTCCCCGTGCGCTTTGATGTAGAAGGCGCTCGGGTAGTCAACGGTGCGCTTGGCCCACATCTCAACGGCGGAGAGGACCGAGGAGTAGAAGCGCGCCATCTGGCCCGTCACGTCCTCGTGCGCCTCGCTTGCGCTCGCGCCATACCCTGCGTCCCATGCGAGCCAGCAGAAGTCACGCAGGTCATTGGTGGGAGCGTCGGGGGCGACCAGTTCCGAGACGACGAACTCGACTCGGCGGTCGTGTGAAGCCTGAGCCTCTGCCTGATGCCGAGCCGCTGCCTCCTGGCGTGCCTGCTCCTCCGGGTCGACTGCCTGGGACGCTTCGCCGTACCAGTAGATCTCGGCTGTGCCCATCCACTGGGTTCCACTTACGACCGCGTAGAGCGCACCCTCGGGTGCTTCCTTACCGGAGCCGAGGAACGCGTAGGAGCCGGTAGTCTCCTCGCGCACTTCGCAGCCGGCCGCTTCCACGATTGCCTTCGCCTCTGCGACCGCGGCTTCCGTCCTCCGCAGCCTGTCGTACTGCTGATGGATGCGCTTCCACTCGTTCTCCGCTGCGTTCTCGAGTGCCTTCACCTTGTCGGGGTCGTCGGCGAACTCACTGATGGCGATGAGGCGGTCAAGCGTCAAGTCCTCAGCGGCGACCGGATCGGCGATGGCTTTGAGTCCGGCGGCTGCCTTGTCCACCGTCTCCGTATCGACACCGACGAGCGCGGCTGCTTCGTGCGGAATAACTCCTGTCGAGAGGAGCAGTTGCGTTCCCCGCGACTTCTCGATCTCACTCTCCGGCGAATGCATGTTCGAGCCGACCATCGCGGACACGTTGTCGGAGTCCTGCACGATGGCGTCGATGGTGTCGAAGCCGAGCAGCTTGACCGCTTCGAGGCGGTGGTGTCCGGCGTCGACGTAGTAGATGTTGCCGTCTTTCCACACGCGGATCGGTTCGAGCTGCCCGACGACGGCGATGTTGGCTGCAAGAGCCTTCACCGCTTCGGGCTTGACCTCGCGGTAGTGCCGAGGGTTGGGGTAGACGTCCTCGACTTCGAGCGTCTGTATACTCTCTGTCATGCGGTGGTGACCTCCTCCGTATGATGGAGATGCGCCGAGTGCGCACCTCCTCCCTTGAGCCGTCCGGCTGCACACCGGGCGGCTCACTCCTTGTGACGCGGATTGCCTCCGAACTTCGTCCGCGTCCTGTACGTGTCGCTCTTGATCGCGTCGATCAGGTTCTCTCGCCGTTCCACCTCCTGCCGGTGGGCCTCCTCGTTGTCCTCGTAAAGCCGTCTGATGCGCCGGTCGAGCACGCATAGTTCGCAGTGACCGTCGACCTCGAGTACGCCGCCACATGCCGGACAGACGCGCCGCTTGTTGACGAGGTCGCAGAGAGTGAAGCCCTGCACCTTCGCCGCCGCTCGTACGTGGTCGCGCGTCCAGCACAACTCCTGCGCGATCTCATCCTCCGAACAGCCTTCGAGTGCCATCTGCCGGACTGTGCGCATCGCGACGAACGCCGCCTCTATCTGTGAGAGGGTCAGGTCGCCGGGAGTCACAGCAGCACCCCCTGCACGTTCTGCGATACAACCTCGTTGAACGCCTTGACGTACTCCTTCTTGAAGTCCGCCTCGCCGCGATTATTCGGCTCCTTTTTGAGCATCCGCCCAGCAAAGTTCAAGAACTCGCTGATGCGGAAGTCCTTATCGTGCACGAGCTTCACGATGCCTCACCACCATGTAGTGACTCGTTGCCCCAGGTGTCCCATCCGAGCCGCGCTCGGCGGCGTGAGAACATCTCGAGGTAGGGGCCGGGGGAGAGCTGCTCCACCAGGTCTAGGAATGCCTCGGGCTTAGCCGAGTGGACTTTGCCGCCGTTGATGTATGGCTGTCGCCAGAAGTGGACTCCCCCACGAATGGCATCGGAGAAGGGGAGATTCCCACGGCGGGCGACCAAGACGGGCTCGTGGTCGTTGACGAACACTGATGAGCCCATACCGGGGTTACGCAGCCCCCAGATAATCTCCGCGCAAGGCTCGAATCCCCACGCGCGCGCGACCTGGACGCCGCCACCTTCGCGGAACACCTTGCGGGTACACCACAGGAACAAGTGGGCGTCGTCCTCGGCAGGCACTGAGAGATTGCAGATGTCATCGAGCGACATGAAGTCGTACGGTACCTCCGTGGCACGCTTCCGTCGCCCACCGGCGGCAATGCGCCGAGCAATCTCCCACGGGGGGTCGGCTACAATCGTCGCGTATCGCTTCACGATTCCCTCGCCTCGAGCCGTGCCGCGCAGTTCTCACACGGCTTCAATCGACCCTCGTTGTGCTTGGCCTCGCGCAAGGGGATCTCACAGAGGCACGTGGTGTGGACGGTGTAGTCCTCGACGCGCTCGACGTGATGTGCGCGGGTGAGGTTACGGGCGGTGACGCTGTCGCCGGGGTTCACGATGCTCTCCGGTGATAGCGAGACCGCCACTCGTTCGCGAAGTTGCGCGACCGGGCCGCGGCTGACCGCTGGTGATGTGTGTCCTCTGGCGCCGGTTCGACGGTCGACTCCCACAAACGCTTGATTGCTACGGCGGTGGAGAGGCGTACGTTGGCTCGGTCGAACACACCGAAGTTGCTGACGCTCTGGCCTATCTGACGCGCGATCCATGAGCGCGAGTAGCCCAGGGCCATCAGATCGATGCACATCTCACGTACCTTGCGTGTTGAGACGTGGTAGCCCGGACGCGGGTCCCTGCGGTCTACGGACATGATGCGCTCGGCGGTCTCGCGCTTGATGCGCTGCACGGGCTTGCCTGTGCGCTGGTGCCCCCGGAACAGGTTCTGCGACGTGTGATGCGAGACTCCGGCGACGCGCTCGATCTCGTTGTCGTTCATGCCGGACGCGCGGAGTTGCAGCCACCGCTCTCTGACAGGTTCGGCGGGAACGAACAGCAACGTGCCGTACATCTTTCGCCTGACGCGCGCCCTCTCGTACTCACGGTTGGCCTGACGGCACTCGTCGCACCGGCATTCATGGACCACGTAGGCGACGTTGGTTCCGTGTACTACGCCCATGACGGCCTCGGCGGGATCGTGAGTCCGTCACACTTGCTTGCATTGAGCGGGATCGCGTGGCGAAGTTCGGGATACCACTCCGCGAGGATTCTCCCGAACGGTGCCGAGAACGCGTTCGGGAGTTTGATGCGCTTCGTGGTGTACGGAAGCGGCTTGTAGCGCAGGAACTCGACGTAGGACTTGACGCGAATCCGACCGATCTCGAGCGCGTCGAGCTGTGCCGACTTGACGATGTAGTGCCACGCTTCGGGATTCTCGTCGATCCATGTGAGAGCGGCGGTGAGGAGTCCATCGGGGGATTCCATGCGTTTCTCACTGACGGGAAGTGTCATCTGGCCGGTCATCGCCCGCCAACCTCTTCCGGGTGTAGCCGATAGTGAAGCTCC
>CAYGKH010000156.1:0-4559 GCA_964350345.1 uncultured Coriobacteriaceae bacterium | reverse complement strand
CTAGCCGAAGCTCCCGAGTAGCTTTGAGACGTCGCGGGGCTCCTCGGCGTTCTTCCAGCCGGGTGTCTGAGCGGCCTGGAGCCCTGCGTTGTATGACGGTGTGCCGTCCTCGCGGTAGAAGATGCCGATGGGAACCTTGCACTCCTCGGGAGTGCACGTCATCTCGTGGAACGTCGTGAGGGACAGGTCGAACGCGCCGGTGCGGTCTGACGTGTCGTGTCCGGCGTCTTCGAGCTTGTAGACGCGCTCGCGGAACCAGGCGAATGTATTGAGCTTGTTCCACGTCACACACGGCTGGAAGACGTCGATCAGAGCGAAGCCCTTGTGTTGGAGCGCTTCTTTGTAAAGCTCCGTGAGATGAGGGATGTCGCCGGCGAACCCGCGTGCGACGAAGGTCGCCCCCTCGGACAGTGCGATACCGATCGGGTTGACCGGTTCCTCGAGAACGCCGCCCGGCGTGGAGACGGTCTTCATGCCGTGTCCGGTGGTGGGGGAGGCCTGCCCGGTCGTGAGTCCGTAGATCTGGTTGTTGTGCGTGATACACGTGACATCCACGTTGCGACGGACCGAGTGCACGAAGTGACCCATGCCGAGCCCGTACCCGTCGCCGTCGCCCATCTCGACGATGACTTTCAGGTCGGGGCGGGTGAGCGAGAGCCCGGTCGCGACCGGCAGTGCTCTGCCGTGCAGTCCGTGAAAACCCTGCGTCTTGAGGAAGTCGGCGCCGTTACCGTGGCAACCGATCCCCCAGACCACCGAGTAGTCGTTGAACTCCATCTCCAACTGGGAAAGTGCGCGCTTGAGCGCCTCCCACATGCCGAAGTTCCCACACCCGGGGCACCAGGTCGGCTTGTTCGGTGTTGTGTACTCCTTGACCTGGGGCATCAGCCGAGCACCTCCTCGATGAACGCCCGCACCTGTTCGGGCGAGAACGGCCGCCCGTCGTAGCGGCGGAGCGTGTGGTCGACGTCGGTCAGGCACTGCTCCCGTACGAGACTTTGGAGCTGACCTGTGTAGTTCCCTTCGATGATCGCGGTCTTCTTGGCCTTGCCGAGGAACTGCGAGACCTCCTCGGCGGGGAAGGGCCACACGGTGACGACCTGCATCATGTTGACTGCGACTCCATCGCGCCCAAGCCACTTCATCGCCTCGCGCACCGGCATCTTGGTGGTACCAAAGAGCAGGATCGAGATATCCGCATCGTCTACACCGAAATACTGCGGGGGCGGGACGATCTCGGCAGCCAGGTCGTACTTGCGCATGCGTTTATCGTTCTGTGCGACGCGCACCTGTGCGACCTCACCCGCCGCCCCGTATCCGTACTCGTCGTGCTCGTAGGAGTTGACGAGCTGCTCGGCTCCGACGACGCCGGGGAGCGCTCGCAGGGAGACGCCGCTTTCGGTCACGGCGTAGCGTGCGTAGTCGGCGACCTCACCTGTAGTGAGGATCTCGCCGCGGTCGATCTTCACGCGCGATGTGTCGAACGGCGGGATCGTCTGGCGGTTGTCGGAGAGGTACGAGTCGCCGAGGATGATGACCGGGGTCTGCAGCACGTCGGCGATGTTGAACGCCTGCCAGGCGCTGTGGAACGCGTCGTCGCGGTCACCGGGTGCGAGTACGATCCGCGGGAACTCTCCCTGGGAGGCGTGGATCGCGTACCGAAGGTCGCTCTGCTCCGTCCAGGTCGGCATGCCGGTGGCGGGTCCCGGGCGCGTGAAGAGCCCGACAACGACCGCCGATTCGCTCACGCCGGCCATCCCGAACGCCTCCACCATCAGCGAGAAGCCGCCGCCGGAGGTCGCACACATCGAGCGCGTGCCGCCGAACGCCCCGCCGCACACCATGTTCATCGCGGCGATCTCGTCTTCGGTGTGCTTGGTGACCACGTCGTAGGTCTCGCCGTGCTTGGCGAAGAAGTGCAGAAGGCTCGAGGCCGGTGTCATCGGGTAGGCACAGTAGAGGCCGATGCCGGCAGCGAGTGAGCCCGCGCCGACCGCTTCGTTACCGTCAACGAGGATGCGCTTCTCGTCGTTCGCACGCTCGAGCGGCTCCATCTTGTAGGGGAACACACAGCCGTTCTGGCGTGCGTACTCGTATCCGGCCGTCGCACACGCGACGTTTTGCTCGGCGATCTCGGGCTTCTTGTGCGCGAACTGGGCGTTGATCGAGTCGGTGAGATAGTCGAGCGGGAATCCCATGTGGCCGAGGACAGCGCCCAGCGCTGCGGTGTTGCGCATGATTGGCACCCCGCCGGAGTCGTACACGATCTCTTTCAGCGGGACATCGATGAGGCACGCGCCCTCGGGCACGCCCTCTATCTCGGAGATGTCCACCGCGTCCGGGTCGAAGATGATGGCGCCACCATCGGTGAGTTCGTCAAGGTGGAGGCTGACGGAGTCAGGGTCGAGCGCGACGAGGATGTCGACCGGCTCAACGTGGCTGAAGATCTCCTCGGTCGAGACCCGAAGCAGGTAGTTGTTGTGCCCGCCCTTGATGAGCGAGGGGTACTCGGTGAGGTCGAACGTCTCGTATCCGGCGTGCATGAAGAGCCGGGCGAGGGTCTGGCCGGCGGCCTTGATGCCGAACCCGGCCGGCCCTCCGAGCCGTATGCGGACTTCGAGCGGGTCGGTGTCGTGCTGGGTCATCTGCGATGCCTCCTCGGCGTTGAGATGCGAGGGGGTGCCTCGGCGTACGATAGGGTTCATTCCCGTTTGTACGGGTCGTCGTCACACGGCTTCAGTCAGCGTGCGATAATCATGCGGTCAGTGTAGTGCGAGAAAGGACCAGCGTGGCCGAGGAGAACCGACCGACGGTAGTGCTCGGGGTGACGGGCTGTATCGCCGCGTACAAGGCGTGCGAGCTCACTCGCGATCTTGTGCGCTCTGGTGCGCGGGTGAAGGTCGTGATGACCGAGGCGGCCACACGTTTCGTTGGCGCCGCGACCTTCCGTGCACTTTCCGGCGAACCGGTCGCGACGTCACTGTGGACAGATCCGGGTGACGCCAACGTCTTCCATACCTCTCTCGCCGAGGTGGCAGACGTGTTCGTGATCGCGCCTGCCACTGCCAACTCCATCGCAAAAATCGCGCATGGCATCGCCGATGACCTGCTGACGACGAGCGCGCTGGCCACGGAGGCGCCGCTGGTCATCGCCCCCGCGATGAACGTGCACATGTGGCGTGACGAGGCGACGCGCGTCAACGTCGAGACGCTGCGTGCGCGCGGCGCGGTGATCGTCGAGCCCGAGAGCGGTGAACTCGCCTGCGGCGACGTGGGTGAAGGCCGCCTCTCAGCGGTGTCCGTCATCGCTGACGCGGTTCGCGCCGAGCTCTCCCGTACGCGCGATCTGGCCGGTGTGCGCCTGCTCGTGACGGCAGGGCCGACCTTCGAGCCGATCGATCCGGTGCGCTATATCGGCAACCGCTCCTCGGGCAAGACCGGCTACGCGATCGCGGAGGAAGCCGCCCGTCGCGGAGCGCAGGTCACTCTCGTCTCCGGCCCGACAGCTCTTCCGGACCCGTTCGGATGCCACACGGTGCGGGTGACCACCGCCGCCGAGATGTACGATGCCGCGATCGAGGATTTTCAGACGGCGACCGCGGTCGTGGCGAGTGCGGCTGTCGCGGACCTGCGACCCGTCGCCGCGAGCGATTGCAAGCTCAAGAAGAGCGCAGCCACACCCGGATCGCTTGCACTGGAGTACACGGCTGACATACTCGCCGAGATGGGGGAGCGCAAGGGAGACAGAGTGCTCGTCGGTTTCGCCGCCGAGTCTCACGCTATGCTGACCTCGGCTTGCGACAAACTCACCCGCAAGAACCTCGACCTTGTTGTCGCCAACGACATCACAGAGCCGGGACTCGGATTCGGTTCGGACGCCAACCGCGTGATGCTGATAACGCGAAAGACCGCCGAGGAGTTGCCGGTGATGACGAAGAGCGCGCTTGCACGCGTGATCTGCGATCGACTTGCGACGCTGACCGTAACGGTCCCGGGCGTAGACCCCGGGGCTACTCTAACCGAGAGGAAGAAGCATTCATGACGCTCATTGGAAACGCCAAGAAGTTGTCCGCCTACATCGGCGAGGCCGACTGCTATGACGACAAGCCCCTCTACGAGGCGCTTCTCGAATCGGCCCGCATGGCGGGCTGTGCCGGTGCCACCGTCCTTCGGGGGATGTCTGGGTTTGGAGCGACGAGCCGCGAACACGCGAAGCACGGCGTACGCATGTCTGTCGACCTGCCAGTCGTGGTCCATGTGATCGACGTCCCGGACAAGATCACGGCACTTGCCGAGGTCTACTCGGCGATGATCGGTGACGGGCTCATCACGGTCGAAGACATCAGTGTGCTTGTCTATCGCGGAGGGGCGACCGGAGGGCCGAAGGAGTAGGCTCGAAACGTCTCCGTCGCCGGTTTTTCGCCCGCGGGCACTTGTACCGGCGGGCGGTGACCCGTAATATGCTGCTTTGCCGCCTAGCGGCGGTCACGGGCTGTAGCGCAGTTTGGTAGCGCACTTGACTGGGGGTCAAGGGGTCGCAGGTTCAAATCCTGTCAGCC
>CAYGKH010000155.1:0-4607 GCA_964350345.1 uncultured Coriobacteriaceae bacterium | reverse complement strand
CCACCGAGCCCGCGAACAGGAAGAGCCCGAACCACACCTGCCACGCGAGAGCCGCCTCGCGCACGAACGACAAGACGTGTGCCTTGTCGTCTTCCTGGAGGCGGTTCAGGCCGAGTTTCAGGTAGGTCTGTCCCACGGCGCTCAGAGCGACGGACATCAGCAAGAAAGCTACGGCTCGGAATCCTGTCACGATAGCTCTCCCGAAATGATGAGTTCCTGGATGTAGGCGCGCGTCTCGGCAGATCCGGGCGAGGACATGACCTCCATCACGAAGGCCTGCAGGAGCATCTGCACGCCGATGATGAAAGGCAGCACGGCGATCATGACCGTCCCGACGCTCGCGGTGTGGTCGGTGACGATCGAGCGGGCCCAATGGTAGCCGCCGAAGATGACACCGAAGCTGATAGCCATCGCCGCACTCACGACGAGGACCCCCACCGCACCGAAGTCGATGACGAGGTACTTGCTGCTCATGCGCGTCGCCCAGCGGGTGAACAGACGAGGCGGGAAGGTCAACACGACCCGCGTGATGCTCACGCCCGAGACCTCGCTGCCATACAAGGTCGAGGTGGGCACATCGACGACTCGTGCGCCGAGCGAGTTCAGTCGGATGAGCATGTCGTTCTCGAAGAAGTAGTCCTCGGCGATCGAGTCGAGATCGAGAAGCGAGAGGAAGCTCGTGCGGGTGGCTGTAAAGCCGCACTGTGAGTCGAAGACGTGCCAGTATCCGCTTGCGACTTTGGTAAGAAACGACAGGAACACGTTGCCGAGTTTGCGGGTGAGCGGCATCCCGGCGGTGGAGCGGGGGAGACGGAATCGGTTGCCCTTCGTGTAATCCGCGTGGCCGGTCAGTATCGGCCGCACCAGACGTTCGATCTCCTCGGCGGGCATCTGTCCGTCGGAGTCCATCTTGACGACGATGTCGTGACTGCCCTTGAGCGCGGCACGGTACCCGGTGCACATGGCGCCTCCGACCCCGCGATTGTGCTCGTGGCGGATCACGGTGACGCGCGAATCGCTGACCGCGACAGCGGCCGCAGCCGTGTCGTCGGTGCTCGCGTCATCGACGACGTAGATCGTGTCGACCCACTCGGGTACGGCACGGATCACCTCGGCGATATGCTCCGATTCGTTATGCGCGGGCATCACGACAGCGACGCCCGCAGCGAGGTTGCTCGAACTGTGCATCACAGACGGTTCCCTGCAGGAGGAAGTGACCGGTGCGGCAATGGTAGCACTCGCAACCGTCAGTTGCCTTGCTGCGTGTCGCCCTCCCGGGTGGACTCCGGCTGCGGAGCGGGCGCGGGCTCGGCTGCTGGCTGCTGGGTCACGTAGCCGGTCTGCGCGAGTGCTTGCCTCAGCACGGGTTCGCTTGTGTACGACTGACAGTAGTTGATCTCGACGCGCGGTTCGTCCTCGTAGACGGTGACCAGGCCTACGCCGATCTCAGTGGAGAGGGTATCGAAGATGACAGCCGCAGCGTCCTCGGCGCTGACCTCGGCCGGGAGCTGAAGTTCGATGGTAGCGAAGGCGCACTCGTCGACGGTGGCGATGATGCGCGAGGCCTTGCCGTCGACCATGGTGACGGTGTTCGCGACACTTCCTGCGATAATGGCGATGGCGACTACGGCCACCACACCGACGATCACGAGGATGACACGCGGAGAGAGTCGCTTCGCCGAGGAGGACTGCTGCTTGGCCTGCGCCTTGGGCTGGCCCGTCTGGGCTTCGGCGGGAGTCTCCTGAACCTGCGGCGAGTCCTGTCGCTTACGCTTTCCCTTGCCCACTAGCGTTCTCCTGACACTCGGCATCTATATAGGCCGTAAGTGTACCAGGGAGTTATGAAGAGGTTGAGGAGGCGGCCTGACGGATCGCGCTCTATTGCGGGTAGGCTACGGGAATAAACACCAAAACACGAAGGCGATTAGGGGTATAATCGCCAGACGCAGTCAAGGAGCCAGACGACAAGTTCAGGCGGGAGCCGATGTTCACGTACGACGTCACCAGCGAGATCGAGGCACACCTCGCGCGAATCGAGGCACTGCGAGCCGAGGTCGACCGGCAGGGCCCCTTGCCGCGCGTCTGGCTGGGCCGGACGCGGCGGGACCTCGAGGCGGAGGCCACTGCAGCCTCTGTGCGTCTCGAGGGCATCAGTGTGACGGCAGACGAAGCGCGCCGGATCCTTGCCGGCGACCCGCCGGCCACGGTGGCGGCGGATGATGTGGGACACGTGCTCGGCTACCGCGAGGCGATGGCCCTCGTGCTCGGCCGGGCCGACGATCCCGCCTTCATCTACCAGCGCGAACTCCTGCTCGGCATTCACAGGGCTGTCATGGGAGGGTCGTGGGCCGAGGAAGCCGGGCGCGTGCGCCGCATTCAGAACCGGCTCGTGGACCGTGCGAGTGGCCGGGAGGTCTTTCTGCCACCGGCACCCGAGGACGTACCGGGTCTGCTGGACGCGATGTGCGAGCTCCTTCGCACCGAGGATACGCCGGCACCCGTGGCAACCGCTCTCGCACACGTCCGCCTGGCGGCGATCCACCCGTTCCGGGACGGCAACGGCAGGACGGCGCGCATAGTCGCGTCGCTCGCGATGTACCGTGGCGGGTACCGCTCACCGTACTTCACGAGCCTCGAAGAGTGGTGGGGCCGGCATCCCGAGCGCTACTACGCCGCGTTCGAGTGTCTCGGGACGCGCTTCGAGCCCAGGGCCGATGTGACGCCGTTCGTGCTCGCTCATGTGGAGGCTCAGGCCACGCAGGCCGAGGCACTGTTATTGCGCAACGCGACCGAGCGCGCTCTGTGGACGGTGCTCGAGGACGTCGTTGTGCACGATCTCGCGATGAACGAGCGCGCGGCTCACGCGCTCTACGACGCGCTGTTCGGGCGCACGGTCACGAACCGGTACTATCGCGAGCTCGCCGACGTGTCCGACGTGACCGCGGTAGGCGACCTGAGGCGTCTCGTCGCAGCCGGATTGCTCGAGCCGAGAGGTGGCGGCCGGACTTCGCACTACGTAGGTGCCGGGCGTTTGCTCGACATCGTCGCAGAGGCGGCGGGTGCCGGGGAGACCGTCGCTGCGGTGCCGGGATACTGCGAGCGCGCCGATGCGCTCATCGCCAACCTTGCATCGCGTATGCAGGGCGGCGAGGTACGCGAGGACTCCGTGCCGTACTGCGCGCGGCGCGAGTAGGGTTCTGGGGGGCACTGCGCTATATGACATGTAGCGTTAGTTATACAAAGGGTGTACGATTGCTACATGAACTATAGTCCCGACATACCAGGTGATGATGTGGCAACCAGCCTTGACCGCTCACTGGGACCGGCGCAGGGGCGATTACTACTCCTGCTTGCCGAGCATTTGGGGAGCGTATTCACCATCGAGCAGGCGCGACGCGTGCTCTCCGGCGAGGGTCCGCACCTCCGAAGACGCCTGAACGAGCTTGTTGCCAAGGGCTGGGTGTTCAGTCTCGGTAGGGGGGCCTACATGATCGCGCCGCTCGAGGCGGGACCGGATTCTCGGGAGTACGCGATCAACCGTTATCTAGCGGCGTCTGCTATCGCCGGGGATCGGGAGCACTACTTGTCATACCGCTCCGCGATGGAGCTCCAAGGGATGACCGTTCACCCGTGGCGCACCGTGTATGTGTCGACCGCGTCCCGGTTGCGGCGTCGTGAGATCCAGGGCTTCACCGTGAAGCCCGTGACAGTGCCTCCTGCACGACTGTGGGGCGCGACGACCGTCGAGGCAGTGCCGGATCATCGCGTCAAGGTCTCATCTCAGTCCAGGACGATCGTGGACTGTCTTGACCGGCCGCCATACGCTGGAGGGGTCAAGGATGTCGCGCTCGGGCTCGCACTGCTTGGCGGTGACTTCGTCGCCGAGCATGCAGTAGACGCCGCGCTTCGTTTCGGCAAGATATCGGTCATCAAGCGGCTTGGAGTCCTCGTCGAGTCCGTGGTACCGGACCAGGGTGCAGTCGTCGCGCGTCTGCTCTCTTACGTCAACGACACTCCTCACGTCCTCGATCCGGGCTTGCCGCGTGAGGGGCGCCTGAACTCGCGTTGGGGCATCTGGATGAACATCCCCGAAGATGAGCTGCGGCAGGATGCTGCCTCGTGATCCGTCGAGCGGAGATCAGCAGGCTGGCGTACAGGTTCGGGGTCCCCATACAGAAGGACTATGTCATCACGGGTGTACTGAGGGAGCCGGTGCCCCTCATGAGCACATGCGGCCTACGGTTCAAGGGAGGCACGTGTCTCAAGAAGTGCTACTTCCCCGAGTACCGGTTCTCCGAAGACCTGGACTTCACCCTCGAAGACGGAGCACCGGTTGAGGAGGCGTGCGCATCACTGCAGGGTGTGGCCGACTCGTTCAGGTAGCTCCACACAACAACCTCGCTTGCAGTTTCTCCCGAACGTCTCGCGTAAGGTATTGAGCCGCCCTGATCTCGCCCGAATCCAGGCCGAGGAGTTCCACCTGTTCCGCCCCCTTATCGGTGCACAGAATCAGACCTACCGGTGCCGAATCGCCCGGGTGGCGCTGGTGGGCGTCGAGCCAGCGCAGGTAGAGCAGCATCTGACCGTAGTCGGCGGGCTGTAGCTTG
>CAYGKH010000154.1:0-4635 GCA_964350345.1 uncultured Coriobacteriaceae bacterium | reverse complement strand
GAGTTCACGCACGTATGGGCCGAGCACAGGCGTGTGGCGCGGATCGAGCGCGCTTAAGCGACTCCTACTCGCCTGTGAGGGTCGTGGGCGCGGGCCTGCCCGAGAGACTCGCCGAGGCGGCCCTCCACTCTCCCGGCAACTCTTCGGGCAGCGTCACCCCGGCGAGTTCGGCGGCGAGTATGGTCCATGCGCGGGGGACGACCGAGTAGGTCCCGTAGCCGCCTCCACCTGTGCACAGCAGGCGCCCGCCCGCGTAGCGGTCAGCCAGTCCGATCACCCGGCGGTACAGGCCGCGCAGGTCGCCGAGGGTCAGGCCGAGGTGGGTGAGCGGGTCGTCGCGATGGGTGTCGGCCCCGCACTGGGCGACAAGCACGTCGGGAGCGAAGACCGCGAGTCCCGGCTCGACGACGCGGTCGAACGCCTCCGCGTACTCGCCTGCGGCGGCGTGTGGCGGCAGCGGGACGTTGATGGCGGACCCGACGCCCGCGCCCTGCCCGGTCTCGTCGGCAAAGCCGGTGCCAGGGAAGAGGAACCGCCCCGACTCATGCAGCGACATGGTGAGCACGTCGGGTGTATCGTAGAACGCGGCCTGGACGCCGTCGCCGTGGTGGGCGTCGATGTCGAGGTAGGCGATCCGGATATCCGGCCGGTCGCGCAGTGCGACTGCGATAGCGACCGCGCAGTCGTTGTAGATGCAGAAGCCTGCGGCCCGGTCGCGCTGCGCGTGGTGCAGGCCGCCGGCGGGGGCGAACGCGCGGGCGGGGAGGTCATCGGCGGGCGCGTCGAGCACGAGCGCGAGCCCGGCTGTGGTGCCGCCGGCGATCCACGCGGCCGCCTCGTGGAGGCCGGGCGCCGCAGGAGTGTCTCCCGGGCCGATCCCGCGCACGGTGCGTGAGCGGAACGCTTCGGGGTCTGCCGATGCGGCGATGACCGTTTCGATGTAGTCCGCGTCGTGCACGAGCAGCAGGTCGGCCTCGGGTGCGGGTCCCTTTGGCCTGACGATCCGAAGGAGAGTGTCACTGTCCTCGCCGCCGATGAGCCCATAGGAGCGCATGAGTTCCACGCTCAGCGTGAACCGTTCAGGCTTGAGCGGATGTGACGGGCCGAGGTCGTATCCGGCCATCGCGGGGTCGTAGATCAGAGAGGTGTGCATGGTGATGACCGGGTTTCGTAGACGCCAGGCAGGTCTTGTGGGTATTCCTACCCCATCGCTGACGTGATGGTGCGCGCAATGCGTCCCCGGTGACCGATTCCCTCGCCGGTGACAGGCTGAACGACGACACTCTACGCTTCCACCGGTGACAGCTGTATGTCGATCTTTAATTTGGCGGTAAGCATGCAAGACTTGCGCTCCTTGAGAATCGGGATCATGACGGCTCTTCTTGCGGTCGTATTCGCCTGTGTCTTCGCCCGGGTCGCTGTTCGCATACCCGAGCGATACCGCGGACTACCCCGAGGGCCTCGCGCGCAGCGAGTGCATCGACTGCCACGCCTCTGCCGAGGAGGAGTTGCTGTCACCGGGCGAGGGTGCTCTGGTCCGCAAGGGTCCCCACGGCGGTTACTCGGCGAGTAGTGCGCGGTGTCAGGTATGCCACTCGGTGCACACTGCCTTCAGTGGCGACAAGCTCCTGCCGGCCGACTCCGTCAAGGCGGTCTGCGAATCATGTCACGATGGTACCGGCGGCGGCGCGGTCTACGGTGTGATCCAGGCGAGGACCGGCGAGCCGCCTGCGGCCGTCCACCGGATTGATACGACAGACGTCATCCCCGGCGGTGACGGCAACGGTGGTGACCTGGCGCGTGAGTTCTCCGGCGCAGGAGGTTTTCTCACCTGCAGCGACTGTCACTCGGTCCATGACGTCGCCACTGTCGAGCCGTTCGTTGGAGATCGCCTGCGCGCGTCGGTGGCGAGCGATACCGCAGGCGACGTCGGGACGAACCGTCTCCTGAAGCGTTCGCCCACCGGCTCTGCCATCGAGGTCGATGTTTACGGCGCGGGCTGGTGCACGACGTGCCATGAGGGACGAGCAGGCCAACATGCGGAAGACTCTGGCATCATCCGGACCCACCCTGTCGCCGAGGATGACGAGTATCACTACGACAATCTGCCTGTCGTCGATGGCTTTGACTCGCACACGACCGAACTCGGGCAGCTGGGCAGGAGCAATCGCGGCTACGTGATGCCCGCGACGTCGGTCCCTCCGAGCGCTGGACGAACCCGGTCCTCGGCGCGGACCAGTATTTCCGCGTCACCGCCTACGGCGAGGACGCGGAGCCGTACGACAATCCGCGTTTCCAGGTCTTTCCTCATGAGAGTGACAATCCGAACTTCCTCGTGCGCGCACCGGAGCCCGAAGAGCCAGCGAGCCTCTGTCTGAACTGCCACTCGCTGCTCCATGAGGCGGATCCCGCGCAACGTGACAACGTGGTCGTCTTTGCGCCGGGGCAGCATGACGATCAACCGAGGCTCACGGTCGAGCCTTGCGTGGTACCAGCCGACTGCAACCTCTGCCACAGTACCGATCTGCTCGCCATCCACGCGGACCGCTGTAGTGCGTGCCACCCGGCGCCTTACGATACGGTCGACACCTGGGCCCGCACGTGCCAGCAGGCCGGCTGTCACATCGACTACCACCTCGGATCTCCCGAGGCGCACGATCCGTGGTCGGCCTACTCGGACTACTCGGATCCCGATTGCATGCTGTGCCACTACGAAGACTATACGGTCAGCGAGGTGAAGTGCCTCGGCGCGGTATATCTCCATATGCCCGGTGAAGTCTACGAGGTGGAGTACTGAGTCGCAGGCCGGTGACGATGTTTGGTGACCGGGCCCGCTCTGTCGTAGAATACCCCTCTGCCCCGGATTGCTGCCCGTCTCACTTCGGCAGCGGCAGGATCGATTCACATATGACGCAGGAAGGTGATCGCCATTTCCGGTAAGACTATCGCCGAGAAGATATTCTCGGCCCACTCTGGGACCGACGCGCACGCCGGAGACATCGTCGTCGCCGACGTGGACTTCGTGATGGGCCAGGACGGTACCTCGCCGCTCGCGATCCGCGCGCTCGAGAACATGGGCGTCGACAAGGTCTTCGATCCGGAGAAGGTCGCGCTCGTCATCGACCATTCGTCGCCGAGCCCCATCGAGGGCGTGAGCGCGCTGCACACGATGATGCGCGAGTTCGGCAAGAAGACCGGCGCTCGTATCTACGACATCGGCGAAGGCGTGTGCCACCAGGTCGTGCCAGAGCACGGGCACGTGGTGCCGGGCGATCTCATGGTCGGATGCGACTCGCACACCTGCACCTACGGTGCGATCAACGTCTTCTCGACCGGAGTGGGTTCGACAGACGGCGCTGCCGCGATGGCCTCGGGCAAGCTGTGGTTCAAGGTGCCGGACACCATGAAAGTCATCTACAGCGGCGCGCTGCAGCCGGGTGTGTTCAGCAAGGACCTCATCCTCTATCTCGCCGGAGAGATCGGCGTGGACGGTGCCACCTACGAAGCGATCGAGTTCCACGGGCCGGTCATCGACGACCTCTCTGTCGATGCCCGGATGACGATCTCGAACATGGCGATCGAGGTCGGCGCCAAGGCGGGCCTGATGAAGGCCGACGACAAGACGCTCGCCTGGCTCGAAGGTCGCGGGAAGCGCACACCCGCGCCGGTCGACCCGGACGCGGACGCGACCTACGCCAGTGAGCTCACGATCGATGCATCGACGGTCGGCCCGCAGATCGCCAAGCCGCACGCGGTCGACAACGTCTCGCCCATCGAAGAAGTCGAGGGTACCCCGATCGCGCAGGGTGTCCTCGGCACGTGCACGAACGGGCGCCTCGAGGACTTCGCGATCGCGGCGGAGATGCTCACCGGGCGGCGCGTCCATCCGGACGTGCGCTTCATCGTCGCACCCGCCTCCAAGCAGATCTACCTCGATGCGATGGAGGCCGGATACATCCAGACGCTCGTCGAGGCGGGTGCTGCCGTAGTCACGCCGGGCTGCGGTCCGTGCGTGGGCACGCACAACGGCGTGCCGAGCGACGGAGAGAACGTCATCTCCACGGCCAACCGCAACTTCAAAGGACGCATGGGCAACAGCAACGCGTTCATCTACCTCGGCAGTCCCGCTACCGTGGTGGCGTCCGTGGTCGAGGGCAAGATCACCGATCCGCGGAAGTACTACCGGTAAGGGCGGGACAGCAGCCGAGGAGCAGGGAGAGTACTGATGGCAGAACTCAAGGCGAAAGCCTTCAAGTACGGCGACGACATCAACACCGACTACATCATCAGCGGGAAGTACAAGTTCAAGTCCGCTGACATGGAGGCCATGGCGGTCCACGCCATGGAGGACCTAGATCCCGAGTACAATGCGAAAGTGAAGCCCAACGGCGGGTTCCTTGTAGCCGGAAAGAACTTCGGCATGGGCTCCTCGCGCGAACAGGCGCCGCTCGTGCTGATTCACAGCAACACCAAGGCTGTTCTGGCGAAATCTTTCGCTCGTATCTTCTACCGCAACGCGATCAATACCGGGCTTCCGGTCATCGAGTGCGATACGGATCTGATCGACGACGGCGATGAGCTCGTCGTCGATCTGCAGTCAGGTGTGGTGCGCAACATCACCACAGGTGTCGATAT
>CAYGKH010000153.1:0-4804 GCA_964350345.1 uncultured Coriobacteriaceae bacterium | reverse complement strand
CGCCGGCCCGCACGCGCGCCCAGGAGCCTCGTAGCGGTGCGAGTGATCGCGGTCCTGCGCTGATAGATCCAGATGTCGGAGTGAGTGCGCTCTACGGCTGCTCGAACGAGGTCTTCCCGGTCGCGGTCAAGCCTTCCCGAGTCGATCAGGTCCTGATAGATCGCGATGCGTGATTCGAGCACCCGCACAACATCGGCCGTCATCTGCGTGTCGCTCACCGTGTAGAGGGCGAGCGGCTGCGGGGTGTAGCGGTGGGTCGCTCCCGCGTAGGCGAACGAACGAAGCCAGAAGTCGAGGTCCTCGCAGTAGACACCCGGCCGGATGCCCCCGACCTGGTCGAACAGGTCCCGGGTGAACACGGCTATCGTGAAGATGTGGCACGCGCAGAGCATGTCTTCGAAGGTGAACGACTGCTCCTGCGTGTAGCGTTCGTCGGGGCGCGCGAGCCTGCGGCTGCCATCGGGGTACAGGTGCCACCCGTTGCAGCTGTAGATATCGTATCCAGGCCGGGAGTCGATGAAGCGGTGCATCGACGAAAGGTACCCGGGAAGCAGGGCGTCATCGGTGTCGAGCCGGACGACGTAGGCGCCATGCGAACCCCTGACGGCAGTGTCCCGTGCGGCGCCGCACCCGGCATTGGCCTGCTGGATCAGTGTGACTCGTGCGTCTCGCGCACTGTAGCCGCGAACCAGATCCGCGGTGCCATCGGTCGAGCCGTCGTCGACGACGACGAGTTCCCAGTCCTCGAAGTCCTGCTCAAAGACGCTGTCGATGGCGGTCGCGATCGTGGCCTCGGCATTGAACGCAGGCATCGCGATCGAGAAGTACGGCGCGGCGGCGGAGATCATGGCCGCTCCCCCGACTTGAGCCGCCTGCGCCGGGCCGTCCGGACTCTCGCCGGGCGCACGATCCACTTCACGCGGTCGGCCCACGCGATGACGACATCGCCGAGCCGATCACCCAGCAGGCGGCGAACCGAGCGCGTGAACCTCAGTGCCTGTTCGTTGGTGTAGTCCGCGTCGGTCGAACCAGACTCGGAGAGTTGCCGGATCCGCTCCTCGAACCTGGCAATCGAGCGGTTCGCTTGTCCGGCGTACTCGCCCGTCAGTATGCCGCGGTCGACAAGGTCGTTGAGTATCACGATGTAGGACTGAAACGATCGCCGCGGGTCTTCGTTCATCCGGCCGGGGATGCCCATCGACCAGACGTAGAGGTGCTGCGGAACGAACCGGTGGGTCGCTCCGGCAGCCAGCGCACGCAGCCACAGGTCGTAGTCCTCGCACCGCATCTCCGCGCGAAAGCCGCCCACGCGCTCGAGCACCTCTCGGCGGATCGAGGCGGCCCCGCCAAAGATCCAACACTCCTCGATGAGGTCGGATAGCGTGAGCGAGAGGGGCTTGCGGAACCTCGGGTCGCCGAACACGTCGAGCCGGGTCCCGTCCGAAAACTCGCGGTACCCGTGCGCGGAGTAGATGTCGTAGCCGGGTTCAGCATCGATCGCCGCCGAAAGCGTCTCAAGGGCGCCCGGCAGCAGGTAGTCGTCAGCGTCGACCTTGGTGACGAACTCGCCCCGCGCCAGCTCGGCTCCTGCCCGGCGCGCCGCAGCGCAGCCAGTGTTCGTCAGCTGTGTGAGCACGCGAACGCGAGGCTCGACCTGAGAGTAGCGTGCCGCTATCCGTCCGGTCTGATCAGCCGAGCCGTCGTCGACGATAATCAGCTCCCAGCTCTGGAAGGACTGCGCAAGCACGCTGTCAACGCAGCGCTGGAGCGTCACCATCGCGTTGTAGGCGGGCAGTACGAGCGAGAAACGCGGGGTTCGGCCGTACACGCTCACTGGCCCATCATCTCCCGCGCACGCCTGACGTACTCCTCAGTCATCGGATAGGTCGTGCCGTAGGCCTCCGCACGCTCGATCAGCCCGGGCAGTGCGCCGCGGTCTCCTTCGACGAGAGCCAGATGCAGCTCTTCGGGCGCGAGCGACGGGATCTCCGGCAGGCCGGCGCGAGCGCGCTCGAGTAGTCCCCGCTCCCACGAGTAGTCCGTCACTTCGAGCTGCTCCCCCCGGGTGAGCCCGATGTGCGCGAGGTGCACGAGGTTGGGGAGGTATCCGGTGACGTATCCGGGGGCGGTGTCGACACGCTGCCGTGCGCGCGCCAACTCCTCCGGGGTAGACGCGGTCCACAGAGCCACCTCAAGTCTTCTGCGCTCGTTGAGCGGGTCTCCGGGAGTGACTCTCGCGGCGGCATCCAGCCGCTCACCGGCGACCGCTAAAGGCTCCTGACCGGTGATCGTTCCGGTACTGAGACCGACCATCCTCCACCCGCCGTAGCATGCAACGAGCACCGCGCACGCAATCAACACGGCGCTCTGCACCCGGGCGGGCCTCTCTGTCCGGGCGTGGACACTGCGCTCGGCAGGACCGATCGCGAAGCCTGCGAGGACGACACCGAGGAACCCTGAGGCGAAGTGCACCGGGGTCACCAGCAAGGAGGACACGTACACCCCCGCCGCGATCGCGAGACTCGTCCTGAGCAACCTGTCACGGTCCCCCGATTCGAGCAAGACGGCTTGCCGCGATTCGCGAAGCCACACTCCGAGAAGCCACAGAAACGCGAGGAGCCCGACGACGCCAAGCCTCGTCAGCACCTCCCAGAGCAGGGAGTGGGGCGATGGGGCGCTATACGCGATCGGATCGCTCCCCAGCGCCACGATGTAGGGGAACACGCCGGAGTCGTAGTATTCCACCGCGCTGAATCGATAGCCCGCCGGTCCGTAGCCGAGGAGGGGCTTCTCGACGACCATCTCCTGGGCCGACTGCCACAGGTGCAGCCGGGTGGCGATCGTCTGCTCGGCCTCACGTGCCGCCCCGACGTCCACCACGCGCGACGTGAGCACCGGTACCTGGGCAAGCACGGTCGCGGCCACCGCACCGGCCAGAAGCACCCGGCCGGTCACTCGCGCGACACCCGCCACCCGCTCACCGCTAAGTCCGAGCAACCCGGGAGCGAACGCGAGTGTAAGCACGGTTCCGACTCCCAGCGCAAAGATCGATGCCAGGCCGGCGGTCGAGAAGAGCAGCCCGGCAGCGAGGAACACTGCGGCCGCACGGTATCGCCACACGTGCCGAGGAGACAGCGAACCGAGGCCCAGCGCGATGAAGGGCACGGGGGCCAACGCGGGCACGGAGAACGCGGGGCTGCCGAACGTCGTGACGAAACCGGCCTGCCAGCGCCACAGCACCATGACCCCGACGAGCAGCAGGCCCGCCCCGAGCACTGCGCGCAGAGCCTGCTGCATTCCGGCACCGTGGATGACGCGGGCGGCGATCACGAACACGACCGGGTAGACCAGCCATAGCACCAGAGGCATCTCGGCGTAGAGGTCGTAGAGTAGCTGCTGGACCGGGTAGGATCCCGTCGCAAGCGATGCGACCGCGGTGCCCGTGACAAGGAGGACGGCCGTCGACACGCCTCGAGGGAGCTTGCCGAGGAACCCCGAACCCCAGAGAAGAGCAGAGATCCACGCGGCGGCGGCAAGGAGGTGAAGCGCCTGGGCGACGGGAGGCGGCGGCAACCTGACGAGCAGCCACGCTCCGGGCGAGAGGAACGCGAGCAGAACAAGAGCGGCAAGCGCATGCCTACTCGATACAGACCCCGATTCTGATGCCTTTGCGCCCATGGGGAGATAGTAGCGCACTCGACCCTAGGACGAGTGGCACATCCTGCAGGGGTCATCGAACTGGCCCGCGAACGCGTGGCAGTCATCGCACATCATGTCGCTGCGGCTTCCGTGGTTCCGGGGGAACCCGGGATCCTCGGCTCGATGGTAGTCAAGCTCGTTGAAGTGACAACCGCTCTGATAGCATGAGTTGCGCTCGCTCGTGTGACACACCGTGCACGTGCGCCCGCCACCAAACCAGATGTCTCGCGCGGCATCCATCATATGAGTGAGGTCATAGCGCTCGGGATGGGGAAGCCGGACTCCATGGCACGAATCACATGAGCCTGGATCGTGACACGTGTAGCAGTTCGGCCGGGTGACGGCCTGACGCGCCTCATGGGTCCTCGACACCAGCACCGCCTGACTCACATCGCCGGTGTGGCAGGTCGAGCACTGCGCGCTCGCCTGATCATCGTCGTGGCAACGAAGGCACGATGACATGCCCACCGTCGTTCGCCCGATCCATTCGTTCTCGTCGAGAACGTGGCAGTCCATACATCCGGCTCCCGCCTCAAGTGGCTCCTTGTGCGAAACGCGAAGCGCCCGTTGAGGATTGTCAGTCACGCTCTCTCCGATGGCGCCGTGGCACTGGAGACAGGCGCGCCCGGTCACGGTGCCGTACGCACCGCTCGGTTCTGACCCGGTCATGCCGGTGACGATATGCTGCATCCTCAGAGCGACCCCGAGCGTCATGGATTCTACGGGGCCACCCTGTTCGTGGCAGCTGACGCAGGCGACTGTCTGGTGAACGTCACCCGCCAACTCGCCGGTGTGCGCTATCCCGCTGTGGCAGGACATGCAGACCGGGCGGCTCTGTGAACTCAGGCTCGTCACCGCGAGCAACAGGATTAAGACTCCGAAGCCCTGAAGGATGGCGCGAGGGCGGACGGCGGGATCCCTGCTCTGCACGGGCGACGACTGCGCAGTGCGCTCCTGTTCATCTCCGAGCCCATCACCTGACCAGCCGGTTGGGGCTTCGTCCTCCTGACCGGTGATCAGTGCAATGACCGCCAGCGTGAGGATCAGCAGAAACAGCGAGACGATCAGCAGTATGAGAATCGCCGCGAGCAGGTTGCTGCCGGGA
>CAYGKH010000152.1:0-4829 GCA_964350345.1 uncultured Coriobacteriaceae bacterium | reverse complement strand
GGATTGAAAATCCGCGTGTCGGCGGTTCAAGTCCGTCTCTGGCCACCATACGAAATGAAGAAGGACCGCTCGCTTACGGGCGGCCCTTCTGCTGTCCAGGCCAAGATCTCCACGCCCGCATGAGTGAACCTCCATGCGTTCAACACGAAATGAGTCTACATTCCTGCGCTGATCCGGCCGATAGAACTGACATGGGAATCGCTGGAATCAACGGAGGCGCGGTGCCGGTGGACGGACGGGATCTCGAGCTTCTCGACCGCGCCCGTAGCGTCTCCGCTCGACAACTCGCGGATCGGATCGTCGAGACCGATCTTGCGGCGATACGCGATGGGGCTGCACGATCCCGCCGCAGGGCGAGCGAGGTCTCTTTCGGGCGCTGAGCCCCCACTATCCCGACAGATTCGCGCTGCGTTCGTCGAACGCGATTTTCGCGACGGCCATCGGCCCGATATCGATCTTCATGTCGAGGTCCTGCGCGAGCAGACAGACCCTCACGCAGACGCCTGCGGTGAGGTCGATCATGAGGTGGAGTAGGTGGTTTGACGGTTCCACCCGCAGTGTCGGCTCGTTTCCCTCATCGGCGAAGTAGTAGCTGCTCGTCGTCTTCACGTTGGCGTGAGTCACGTCGGAGAGCCACGGGTAGAGGGCTTTGAAGGTCTGGTGCAAGTCGGGGTCGACCGTCTTGATCTCACGCGCCATCGCCGAGGGGTTCTTTCCCGACCACCACACCGGGTTGCCGGTCGCGCGCGGCTCTGCCTCGAGGCGACGGATGTGTTCGCTCTTCTGCAGCCCGAGGCCGAGCCGCTCGCTCAGTCGCCAGTACTCCAGCGACCGGGTCTCGTCGAACCGTAACCACTTGCGTACCCTGGATTGCGGTTTCAGTGACAGATACCGGAGCGAGACGGCGTCTTCGAGGAGCGAGCGGACGATCGCGGCCGCCTCGACGGCGTAGCCGGCCCGGCACGTGATGGTCACCGAGCGCAGGCATCTGAGCGCGCGGACCGCATGGAACGTCGCAATCAGCGACGCCTCCTCGACACCTTGGAGCGGCACGTCCTTCTGGGCTTCCAGGCCGACTTCGATCGCGGAGGCCAGCGTCTCGGCCGCATCGAGAAGAGACTCCTCGGCAGGGGAGAGTGGCCACACCGGGGCGGTTTCGACGCGGTTGGAACCCTCCATGCCGACCTCCCCCGGTCCTACGGTTGCGAGCAGCTGCCCTACAGGTACTGCCATACGTCGTCGACGCCGGCCTCGGCGGCCGGGATGCACTCTTCGATCGAGCGTGCGAACTGCCCCGTCTGTGGGTCGACGACGCGCAGGTCGAGAACCTCGGGCTTCTCGTACCAGCGTCCGTCGGGGTCGGCGAGGAGTTTGACTCGCGGGTGGAGCAGGTCGTCGTTGTTCACGCGGAAGACCACTGCGGTCGATCCATCATCGAGCGTGACGATAGCGCCCATCGGATAGATGCCGAGCATGATCACGAGTGCCTTGGTGAGCGAGGGGTCGTACGCCTTCCCCCGGCCCTGCATCAGTACGGCGAGCGCCTTGTCCGGCCGTATCTCCCTGCGGAAGGGACGCCTCGTGGTCATGGCGTCGTACGCGTCGCACAGTGCGACGATCTTGCTGAAGAGATGCTGCTCCTGGCCGCCCTGGACATCGGGGTAGCCCTGCATGTCGTGTCGCTGATGGTGCTCGAAGGCGACGATCATCGGCATCTGGTCCACAAGCTGTATGCGCTTGAGCAGGTCGGCCCCCTCGGCGGTATGGCTTTTGACGATGTGCCATTCGTCGGTGGTCAGCGGGCCTTGCTTGCCGAGGATGTCTCCGGGGATCCGTACTTTGCCGAGGTCGTAGAGGAGAGCGGAGAGTCCGAGTGACTTGAGGGAGCTGTCGTCGAGTCCCAACGATGCACCGAGGCTCAGTGACAGGATGCAGACGTTGATGGAGTGGTTGAGCGTGTAGTCGTCGTGCCCCTTGATCGCGGTGAGGCCGAGTACCGCCGCCGGATCGCGAAAGAGGTTGTCGAGCAGTGAACTGACGACCTGCTGCAGGGGCGCGACATCGAACACCTTGCCGAGTTTCGCCTGCGTTTCGACGTCGCTCATGGCCGCCATGCCCGCGTCGTAGGATTCGCGCGAACGTGCTTTGTTCTCGCGGCCCTTCTGATCGGTGCCGGTATCCTCCAGCGCAGTCGTTTCATCCACATCGATGCTGACCACGCCCCGGCTCGAGAGTGCGTGACGGGCTGCCTCGATCTCGGCGATCGACGTGTCCGCCAGAACCTCGATGAGGACGGCGGCGTCTGACGGACGGAATCCGTGCAGGAGTGTGAGTGCGGAGATGCCCCGCGTGAGAAGGTCCTCGATGAGTTTGCGGTAGGTCACGCTCTCCTCGGGAAAGACCTGGTTCTCGACGAAGAGTGTGCCCTTGTAGATGTTGATGGTGACGTCGTCGAACCCGATGGCGCGCAACTCTTCGACCGCCGAGACGAGTTCGCCGAGGGACTGGGCGACCAGCGGGTGCGTCGTGGGGTAGAGGCTGGCGTTCGTATGCGATACGGCCAGCGCGCGAACGAGCTCTTTAGCCTTCGCGAGACGAGCCGGCGTCGCGAAGGGTGCCGTGCTCACTACCGAGGAGACCTCGGCGGAGATCTCGGCGGGAGACTCGAGGTCCTCTGGGATCCGGCCGGTCTCAGTCACGTCGCATCGACTCCTCACCTGTCTGTCCGCTGGCTGCCAGCCGTTCTACGGCGCGGCTGGCCAGGAAACGCAGCTCCTTGTTCTTGCGTCCGAACATGAACTTCCTGCGGGACCATCGTTCGAGTACGGGCAGCGCTTCGCAGGATCCGATGGACTCAAGGCACTTTATCACTTCCTTCTTGAGCTCATGGTTCCTCTCAAGCATGTTGATGTCTTCGAGTATGCGCACCAGCGACGGGATGGCTTCGACCGCCCGGACCCGGCCGACCTCTCGTATCGCCCACCGTCTGGTCTCTGGATCCCAGTGGCCGAGGGTCTTGGCGAGTGCCCGGCGCGCTTCCGGCCCCTCGAAGCTCGCGAGTGTGGTGACGGACGCTCGTCTGACGGCGACGTCAAGGTGTTCGAGCCCGTGGGGGACGACCGAGAGCGCGTGGCGTTCTCCCAGGTCGGGGAGGGCACTCAGGATTCCGGTCGCGGTCGCCCCTTCATCACTTCGCAGTCGGCGGGCCGCGCTGGCGACCACCTGGTCGCTCAGGCCCCGCAGCACGGGGCGCATGAGCGACCGGGCTTCCGGCCCGGCCTGCGCGTAGTGGGGGAGGAGCGCATCGGCCCCTACCGACCCTGCGGCAAAGAGCAGTTCTCCCGCGATAGCTGCGTCAGCGTCGGTGCGAACAGCGCGACACACGTTCGCGAGTACAGCCGGGTCATCAAGTCCGCCCCGCGCATCGGTGATCACCTGAGTCAGTGAAGGCTGGCTCGCGGAGAGCCCGTCGAGCACCCTCAAAGCCTCCCGGACAGTGGTGAACGCCCCTGCCTGCGCGGCAGGCGCAAGGGCAGCCCCGAGAGCCTCGACCGATGGCTCGTCACGCTGTGAGCGCAGGATCTCGAGCGTTGTCGTCAGCGCACGGCCTGCACGGGATGGCACGTTGTCCGACTTCAGGCGCGCGATATCTTCCTCGCCGCCGGGTTCGGAGGCCTGTGCTGCGATTTCTTCCACCGCCGCGTCCTCGGGTATCCCGCACTCCGCGTCCGTTCGGGGGGACGGGGCGAGAAGCATGGCGATCTCACTCGCGACTTCGGGAGGCAGATCGAGCGGTAGGGAGAGTAGCTCAGACGAGCCGCCGGTCATCTGCGCAGCCATGCGAAGCAGACGGGCGAGTGACGCGGGGCTCATGCGCGCGATGACATCGAGCATCCCCTGCATCGGTTGTCCGGATGCATCAGGCGTGAGCGCGGCGGTGAAAATCTGGAGACGCTCCTCTTCCGTCAGGCGCATCATCGCCGTCGCGACCCGGGAGGACGCGAGGTCGCGGGTGGCCTGTTCGAGCTGGCCGATGGCGCGGGCGGCCTCGTCGACGGGAGTACCCGCATCGATGCCCTCCACCCATCGTTGCGCCGCGCCGAGGGCTTCGGCCGCGATGTCGTCAAGCGGAGCGTTCACGAGGTCGACGCCGGGCAAACCCTCCTCGGAAGACGCGCGCAGAGTGACCTCGATGACTGCTACGTTCGCCGCTCCCGCAGCGAGCAGGGCCGACCGCGCCCCACCGCTGCTCCTGACTTCGCGCGGGTCGGAGCCCGCGAGCACTACGAGCGCGCGTGCTTCGGCGGAGGTCATACCCGGGGCGATGACGAGCTGGCCGACCTGCATCGCGTGGAAGGTCTCGGCGAGCGACGCGGTCTGCGTGTGACCGGGAGCGAGCGTGGTCTCGCCGATGCGGAACGAGCGCGGGTCGACGAGTACGCGGATGGGATTGGTCCGCGTGACCTCCGCTGCGTGATCGATGAACCGGCCGAGTGCCTGTGCGGGCAGGTCGCTGGAGGACGGGTAGAGCCGGGTGGCGTTGACGGCCGAGGCGAGCAGGCGCAAGACCTCCTCGGTGCCGGCGTGCTCGTGGGCCTCCACGGATCCTCCTCGGTACGGCGCGTGCCTGTGCTACCCCAATGCTACCCGTTGTGTATCGGCATTGGTACGGGGAAGGAGTGTGGGCCACGTCGCACTCCGGCATCCGGGAGTGCGCTGGCGACTCGAGGGTGCGACAATGGGCGCGATTGTAAACGCGGCCGCGCCGCCACACGGCCCGACCTGACCGCTCGATGCGGGAGTTGCCCGTGCCGCTTCACAGCGATGGA
>CAYGKH010000151.1:0-4840 GCA_964350345.1 uncultured Coriobacteriaceae bacterium | reverse complement strand
CGATGCAGTACCTCGGCATCGACCCGCTCTCGTGGGGACGGCTGCCCTTCGAGCCGAATCGCGCGTTCTCCACGTACGGGAACCCCGATCTCCTCGGCGGGTTTATCGTGTTCCCGCTCGTGATCTCACTCGGCCTCGCGCTCTCCGAGAAGGATCACCGGTGGCGGATCGCGTACTGGAGCGGCTTCCTCGTGACGGTCGTGTGCTGGATCACCGCGTTCACGCGCGGCGCGTGGATCGGAGGCGCGGTCGGGCTGATCTTCCTCGGACTCGCGGCGTGGCGCCTGCGCACCCGGTTCACCAGGGTCGACTGGTCGTTCACGGGCGCGATCGCGGCCGTCGCGGCCGTCGTCGTGGTGCGGAGTCTGACAGCAGATCACGCGGTTCTCAACGTGTGGCGCCGGCTCGTGTCGATCTTCGAGTTCGACGCGGGTAGCGCTCTCACTCGCTTCCAGATCTGGGACGCTGCGTGGCGGGCGACGCTCGACCGGCCGGTGCTGGGGTTCGGCGCCGATACGTTCCGGCTCGTGTTCCCGCAGTACAAGCCGATCGAGTACTCGCAGACCGTCGGGCACATCTCGGTCGCCGACAACGTGCACAACTACATCTTGCAGCTCACCTCGGCGATCGGCATCCCGGGGATGCTGCTGCTCTACGGGCTGTTCGCGACCGTCGCGGTTCTCTCGGCGCGCGCAGTGTTCGCGCGTCTTGAGCCCGCCGAAGCCTCCTCGCCCCGCGCGGCCGCTGCTCTGGCCGAGGGCGATGCCGGGCGTCTGATCGTTGCAGCATTCTGGGCAGCGTGCGCAGCGTACGTGGTGCACCTCACCTTCGCGCTCTCCGTGACGGGGTCGACCTTCCTGCTGTGGATGTCGATGGCCGCGCTGATGGCGCCCGGTGCGCGTGTCGTCGAGTTAAAGCCGCCGTCGTGGGGCACGCTTGCAGCCGGCGTCGCGCTTGTGGTGGTGACTGTCGCCTCGGTGGGCAACGTCGTCTACCTCGTCGCAGACCACCACTACCTGAATGCTCGCCTCGGCACCTCGTATTCGGAGAGGGTCGCGAGTGCCGAGCGTGCCGTCTCACTCAATCCCTATAACGACATGTACCGCGCCGAGGTGGGGGTGGCGCACTCCGATGCGTTCACGCAACTGTCCGGCCAGCTCATAGCCGCGGAGCAGAGCGGCGATCCACGGGCTCCCGAACTGCGCGCTCAGGCCGAGCAGGTCTTCCGCCTTGCGGAGACCGCGCTGCTCGAGACGATCGACTACGTCGAGTACGAGTACGATAACTACGTCTTTCTCGCGAGCCTGTACAATCGTGCCGGTGGCGCGCTCGACGTGGCATATCTGGAGCGGACCCGGGAGGTCGCGCTGCGCGGGATCGAGCTCAGCGAGTACGGTGCCGCGATCCGTCTGCAGTATGCCATCGCACTCGCGAGTCTCGGCGACTACGATGAGGCCCAGCGCCAGCTCGAGTTTGCGATTCAAGTCGATCCACGATACGCCGACGGGAATGTGGTCCTCGGCGACGTATACATGAGGCAGGGTGATCCGGCTGCCGCGCTCGAGCGCTATGAGCGTGCGCGGGAGTTGCGCTCTGACATGCCGGGTATAGATGCGATGATAGAATCCGCCGCGGCCGCCGCCGCGGCCGACGAGTGACCTACGTGCGAGCACGGTAAACGTCCGTTGTTGGTTCTCTTAAAGGGAAGTAAGCCGATGACACCACTGACAGTACCCCCGACCACAGTTCAGCGCCTCCCGATCTACCTGCGCTGCCTGATCCAGGCGCAGTCGCTGCGCATGCCCGTCGTCAACTCGGTCCAGATCGCCGAGATGGCCGGTACCAACGCCGCGCAGGTGCGCAAGGACCTCTCCTATCTCGGCGAGTTCGGTACGCGCGGCATCGGGTACGACGTCGACCTGCTCATCGCACACCTCTCGAAACGTCTCGGGCTGACCCAGCAGCGTCGGGTCGCTATCGTCGGATACGGGCGCCTCGGTGGTGCGCTCCAGGGCTATCCCGGGTTCCAGGACCGCGGCATGACGGTGGCGGCCGTGTTCGATGCCGATCCTGAGAAGATCGGCAAGACCTTCGACGGCCATACGATCGAGTCTGTCGACGACCTTGAGGCCGTGGTCGAGCGCGAGCGCATCGAGATCGCAGTGCTGACCGTTCCCGGATACGCCGCGCAGCAGGTCGCCGACCGGCTGGTCGCATCCGGTGTCCGAGCGATCATGAACTTTGCACCCGTGCGATTGAGTGTTCCTGATGGAGTCGAGGTTCGTCAGGCGGACATGGCAGGTGAGTTGCAGATACTGTCATTTCATCTCCGCGCCGAAGGGAAGTCCGCGTGACCGATCCACACACCGAACCGTCCGGGGAGGTTTCCTCGGACGATCTCGTTCCCGGCTGGCTTGCTGCGCTCGTCTTGGTGCTGCTGCTGGCCGTCGTCGGGCTCGGTGGCTTTCTCGCCCGCGGCCTGATCGGCGAGCCTCGCGCCACGTCACCACAGCAACGTGAGGTCGACACCCGCCTCGCCGAGGTTGCCGCCGACCCCGACGACCTGCGGGCGCGGCTTGCCCTCGGCTTCGCCTACCAGCAGGCCGGTCGCTTCGACGAAGCACTCGCCGAGTACGAGGCCGTACTCGCGATCATCCCGACCGACACCGCTGCGTTGTACAACACCGGCGTCATCCATCTCGAACTCGGACAGGCGGCCGAGGCCGAGGAGGCGCTCTGGGAGGTTCTTAAGGTCAACCCCGAACACGTCCTGGCTGCCAAGGTCCTCGGTGAGTACTACGCTGACCGCGGCCACTACCGGTCGCTCGTCGAAGCAGTACGTCCAGCAGCGGAGGCGAACGAGAGCTCTGCGGACTTGCAGTATCTTATGGGCCTTGCATACGAGAACCTGGGCAGAGCGGACTGGGCCGAGGTGCGCTACAGGCTGGCCCTGAAGTACTACCCGGACATGGCAGAGGCCTCTGAGGGTCTTGAGCGATTGGGAGTGGCTCCGTGAGTGAGCGTTTTGCGTTCCGCATGACGCCGAAGCAGTCCTTCATCATGCTGGCAGTCGTGCTTATCGTCCTGTTGATCGGATTGCTGATCTTTCTCCTGCTCTATCTGCGGCCGGGCGGTTTTACGATCGCGGGTGGTGAGGACAAGGCCGGACTTCGTCCGGTGCTCACGATCACAGGCCCCGGCCAGGGCGAACAGCCTGAGTTCGGCAGGCCGATGTCGGCAGCGTTCGGACCGCAGGGCCGCATCTACGTCACCGACACCAACAACAACCGCGTCGCGGTGTTCAACCGAAACGGACGCTTTCTCTTCGAGTTCGGCGGCTTCGGCATCGCCAAGCCGTTTCCGGGCTACGACGCGACGTGGGAGGAAGGCCTGTTCAACTACCCTCTCGGCATCGATGTCGACGATGAGGGCAACGTCTATGTCGCCGACTTTCGCAACGACCAGATACAGGTCTACGGCGCCGATGGAGAGTTCGTACGGCGCTTCCCCGATCCACTCACCGTCGTGGGACGAGGGTCTTCGGGTCAGGACGGCACAGGTATCGCGGTCACCGACGTCGCGGTCCACGACGGGCTCGTCTACGCGCTCGATTCTTACCAGGTCATCGTCTTCACCGTCGAAGGCGAGTTCGTCAGCCAGTTCGGGCGCCCCGGGACAGGCCCCGGTCACCTCGATCGTCCGAACGGCATAACCGTGGCCGACGACGGCACCGTGATCGTCGCCGACTCGAACAACAACCGCGTGCAGGCGTTCTCACCGGAGGGCGAGCCGCTGTGGGTCGCCGGCGAGCCGTCCCGTTCGGGAGTCACGACGGAGACGGCCGGCATCTCTGAGGACGGATTCGGCCTGCCGAGGGGCGTAGCCGTCTTGCGTGACGGCAGGATAGTCGTGGCCGACGCCTTCGAGTTCGAGATCGTACTGCTCTCACCGGAAGGTGAAGTCCTGAGCCGCCACGGCGAGAGGGGAGTCGAACCCGGGCAGGTCAACTTCCCAAACGGGATCGACGCTCTCGGGAACCTGATCCTCGTTGCCGACAAGGAGAACGACCGGGTCCAGGTGCTAGAGGTTGTCCGGTAGAGAGGTGGCGCCTCTACTCCGGCATGGAAGTTGCATCTATCAGGCTTGTGAACGGCTGAACAAGCCGCTCCCAATCTTATCTTGTCTGTGCGTCGTCTCAATAGTAAGATATGGATTGTGGGATGTGTCACAACGTAGTTTTCCTGGGATGTTTGGATTGTGATTATGTGAACCTCAAGACCGCTCTGCCCATAGTCGGGCTTGCTACGTTGACTGCGTTAGTCCTTGCGGTTCCCGCACTTGCATTCGATGAACTCGCTGATGATCATCCCTTGAGCGGTACCCGTGATTGCTTTCAGTGTCATAGCATCGTCGGGACGGAAACCAGTCAGACCGTCGATCCGGCCAGTCGAGAGGCTCCGCATCTCAGGAAGGGTCCTCATGGCGGCTACAACACTACTACAAGCAAGTGCAGTACCTGCCATACCGTGCACAACGCAGCTGCCGGTGGGACGAAACTTCTGCCCGCAGCCACCATTCGCGCGACGTGTGAGACCTGTCATGACGGCACGGGTGGGAAGGGCGTCTACGGCGTCATCAAAGCGCGTACCGGATTCGACCCCAGCACGGACCCGGGTGGATCTGCGCACCGGATAGAGATCGCAGGGAACAGCTCGATTCCCGGGGGCTCGCCTGGTGGCGGTGTCCGCGAGGCGACGTTTTCCGGGCCGGGCGGGACGCTGACGTGCAGTGACTGCCACTCGCCCCATGACGGCAACACGGTAGAGCCGTTCCTCGGCGA
>CAYGKH010000150.1:2359-4847 GCA_964350345.1 uncultured Coriobacteriaceae bacterium | reverse complement strand
CGATACGCAGCTTGCCCGCCACGCGAGCGGCCGCCTCTCCGCCGAGCGCATCGTAGTCGAAGAACGACACCGTCTCGGCCTTGATGAACCCCCGCTCGAAGTCGGTGTGGATCACTCCGGCGGCCTCAGGCGCCTTCGCGCCCACTCGCACGGTCCACGCACGGACCTCCTTCTCTCCTGCAGTGAAGTAGCTCTGCAGGCCGAGGAGCCGGTAGGCTTCACGGATAAGCGTGTTCAACCCGGGCTCGGCGAGTCCGAGTGCATCGAGATACTCGGCAGCCTCATCGGGGTCGAGTTCGGCGACGTCGGCCTCAACCTTCGCACATATCTTCACGGGCACGACCCCGTCGATCGGAGCGAGCTCGTCGGCAAGCTGGTCCTCGTCGACGTTAGCGACGTAGAGCATCGGCTTCATCGTGAGCAGCTGTAGGCTTCGTGCGTGGGCGCGCTCCTCGGCGGTCATCTCCATGCGACCTGCACGGTGACCCTCGGCCATCCACTCCCAGAGACGCTTGGCGATCGCCACCTTCGGCTCAACAGACGCATCGCGCTTGGCGTCCTTCTCGAGTTTGGACATCGCGCGCTCAAGCGTTCCGAGGTCGGCGAGTACGAGCTCCGTGCGGATGGTCTCTACATCGCTGGCCGGATCGACTCGGCCATCAACGTGCACCACGTCCGGGTCGGAGAAGTAGCGAACCACCTCGCAGATGGCATCGGTCTCACGGATGTTGGCAAGGAACTGGTTGCCGAGGCCCTCGCCTTCGTTCGCTCCCTTGACCAAGCCCGCAATGTCGACGAACTCGACAATGGCCGGTACTACTCGTTGTGGCTGAGCGATCTCGGCGAGACGCTGGAGCCTCGAATCAGGAACAGGGACGACGCCCACGTTGGGGTCGATGGTAGCGAACGGGTAGTTCGCGGCAACGCCTGTCTTGCGCGTCAGCGCGGTGAAGAGTGTCGATTTGCCGACATTCGGCAGTCCGACGATGCCAATTGAGAGAGACACGGGTATCTCCTAAGGGTATGCTCATAGCGGTCCGGTGGGGTGACGCGCCGTACGTATGCTACTCGACGCGCCCCTTCGCCG
This sequence comes from uncultured Coriobacteriaceae bacterium, assembly GCA_964350345.1. GTDB lineage: Bacteria > Actinomycetota > Coriobacteriia > Anaerosomatales > SLCP01 > JAUVXE01. The sequence goes on along the minus strand of CAYGKH010000150.1, from coordinate 3,760 downwards.
CCACCGCACGCGCCGACATCACGCCCAAGGAGGATGACCATTGCGAATCGGCATGTTCGCCGACATGTACAAGCCGTACCTGAGCGGCGTCACCAACTATATCGACCTCTACAAGCGCCGCTTCGAAGAACTCGGACACGAGGTCTGGGTCTTCACCTTTGGCAATACCGAGTACGAGGACTCCGAACCCAACGTGGTCCGCTCCCCTGCCGTGCCCTGGGGCGACACCGGATGGCAGATGGGCCTGATCCTCTCTTCTGAAGCGAAACGTGTCATCCCCACGCTCGATATCGCGCACGTCCATCACCCGTTCGTATCCGGCAGGGTCGCCCTCGAGTACTGCGGAGGTGCGGGGGTGCCGATCGTGTTCACGAACCACACGCGTTACGACCTGTACTCGGATACGTATGCGTGGTTCGTTCCCCGAGCCATACGCTACGCCTACATCAAGCACTACCTCCACGACTTCGCCCACGACATCGATCTCGTGATCTGCCCCTCTCCGGGGATTCAGACATGGCTCTCGGAGTTCGGCGTGACAGACCACTCTGTCCTGCTCTCGAACTGTATCGACACCGAGCCGTTCCGCAACCCGGCCGCACCGATCGACCGGTCGCACTACGGGTTCGCCGAGAACGCCGTCGTCTTTTGCTACCTCGGGCGAGTGAGCGAGGAGAAGAACATGAGCCTGCTCGTACGGGCCTTCGTCAAGGCCGCTTCAGAGGACGAGCGTGTGTGCCTGCTTGTGCTCGGTGCAGGAACAGCCCGCGCGGCATCACAGAAGGCTATCGCGGCCGCAGGACTGTCCGATCGCACTCACTTCGTGGGGCTCACTCCCTACGCCGAAGTGCCCGACCACCTCGCGTCCGCAGACGTGTTCGTGATCGCTTCGGTCTCCGATGTCCACCCGCTCGTGATCATGGAAGCGTTCGCTGCCGGGATGCCCGCCATCGGGGTCACCTCGCCGGGCGTCGGCGACATTATTGAAAACGACGTGACCGGCTTCCTCGTACCCGAAGATGCCGACGCGTTCGCGGAGCGGATGACGCGGCTCACTCGTGACGAGCCGCTACGGTCGCGAATGGCCGAGGCAGCAACTGCGAAAGCTGCGCACTACGACATCCGCATAATGGCCGAGGAGATGCTAGGGCACTACCGGAACCTGATCGGGTCACACGCTGCGGAGAAGGTGTAGCCCCGCACCCTGACTTTCCGGGACGCTCTCACATGCCATCCATGAGCGGATCGAACGCCTGCACTTCCCATGTGAGCCCGAGTTCGCGAAGCCTCGCATAGTAGTCCTTTTCCGAGTACTCCTTGTTGAGGATGTGGAAGCGAGCACCGTTGAGTCCCACGCAGTACGCGCAATCGCGACAGTCGACGCACTGGACGCACTCGATG
>CAYGKH010000150.1:0-2259 GCA_964350345.1 uncultured Coriobacteriaceae bacterium | reverse complement strand
GCGGGTCCGCGAAACGGGTGCGGCCGGCGGCGGAACGACACGAGAGGCCTCCAGCGTCACAGCCAGGGGCCTCTCGGATCGTGCGGTCGTGCTGCGCCGTAGCGCGGGTGCTACATCATGCCGCCCATGCCGCCCATGCCGCCCATACCAGCCATGGCTGCGGCGCCGTCGTCCTTGGCCGGGAGGTCGTTGATCGTCGTCTCGGTGATGAGGATGAGCGCGGCGATCGACGCGGCGTTCTGAAGCGCGAAGCGGGTGACCTTGACCGGGTCGATGACGCCCATGGCCATCAGGTCGCCGTACTCGCCGGTTGCGGCGTTCAGGCCGTTACCCTTGTCGAGCGCCTTGACCTTCTCGACAACGACAGAACCCTCATGACCGGCGTTGGCCGCGATGGTTTTGAGAGGCTCCTCGAGGGACTTGCGGATGATCTTGACGCCGATCATCTCCTCCTCGGGGAGGTCGAGTGCGTCGAGCGCCGGGGCTGCGTCCACAAGCGCGACGCCTCCGCCTGCCACAATGCCCTCCTCGACTGCCGCGCGGGTCGCCTGCAGTGCGTCCTCGATGCGGTGCTTCTTCTCTTTCAGCTCGACCTCGGTCGCCGCACCCACCTTGATGACGGCCACGCCGCCGGAGAGCTTGGCCAGACGCTCCTGGAGCTTCTCACGATCGAAGTCAGAGTCGGAGTTCTCGATCTCGTTCTTGATCTGGTTGATGCGGGCCTTGATCTCGTCCTCGGAACCGGCGCCATCGATGATCGTGGTGTCGTCCTTGGTGATCTTTACCGTCTTGGCCCGACCGAGCATCTCGAGAGTGGCGCCCTCGAGCTTCATGCCGAGCTCCTCGGAGATGACCTTACCGCCGGTGACGATGGCGATATCCTCCATCATGCGCTTGCGGCGGTCGCCGAAGCCCGGAGCCTTGACGGCGACACACGTGAACGTGCCGCGCAGCTTGTTCACGACGAGCGTCGCAAGGGCCTCGCCCTCGACATCCTCGGCGATGATGAGGAGCTGCTTACCGGACTGCATGACCTTCTCGAGAACGGGCAACAGGTCCTGGATCGAGCCGATCTTGCTGTTCGCGATGAGGATCAGCGGCTCGTTAAGCACTGCCTCCATGCGGTCGGGATCGGTGACCATGTACGGGGAGACATAGCCCTTGTCGAACTGCATGCCCTCGACGGTCTCGATGTCGATGCCGAAGGTCTGCGACTCCTCGACGGTAATGACGCCGTCCTTGCCTACGACCTCCATTGCCTCCGCGATCTTGCTGCCGATGAGATCGTCAGCGGCGGAGATGGCACCTACGTGGGCGATCTCCTCCTTGTCCTCGATCTCCTTGGCGTTGGCCTTGATGGCCTCGACCACGGCGTCGACGGACTTCTCGATGCCACGCTTGATCGCAAGCGGGTTGGCGCCGGCGGCGACGTTGCGCAGACCTTCACGCACGATGACCTGAGCGAGCAGGGTCGCGGTGGTGGTTCCGTCACCGGCGACATCGTTGGTCTTGGTGGCGACTTCCTTGACGAGCTGGGCGCCCATGTTCTCCAGGGCATCCTCGAGCTCGATCTCGCGGGCGATGGTCACGCCGTCGTTGGTAATGGTCGGTGCGCCGAACTTCTTCTCAAGCACGACGTAACGGCCCTTGGGGCCGAGCGTGACCCTCACTGCGCCGGCCAGCTTGTTGACGCCGGCCTCGAGGCCCCTGCGGGCCTCCTCGTCAAACCGGATCTCCTTAGCCATCTAAGGTATCCCCTCCTTCTGAAATCGGTGGATTGATGGGAATCGCTAGTCCTGAACTACGGCGAGGATGTCGCGCTCGGAGAGGATCATGTACTCATCGCCCTCGAGCTTGATCTCGGTTCCGCCGTACTTGCTGTAGATGATGGTGTCACCCTCGGCGACGTCGAGCGGGACGCGGTTGCCGTCCTCGAACCGACCATCCCCCACGGCGATGACCGTGCCCTTCTGGGGCTTCTCCTTCGCGGTGTCGGGAATGAACAGGCCGCTCGCGGTCTGCTCCTCGGCCTCGGCGGCTTTGACGACCACACGGTCGCCCAGCGGCTTGAGTTTCATCTGCTGCCCTCCTATTTCGTTCGAACCATCCTGACAGATACCGGATCTCATTTGGGATCGTCTTCGACCCCAGAGCGTACCCGGATGCGAATAGGTATCTACCCGTTCGCAGCCAGAGGTCACGCCTGCTAGCACTCTCACGGCACGAGTGCCAGACAGCTTCGAATTCTAACGTGACGGG
>CAYGKH010000149.1:0-4894 GCA_964350345.1 uncultured Coriobacteriaceae bacterium | reverse complement strand
CGGGATCGATCGAGTCCTCGGCCTTCGCGTGCGCGGCTCCCAGCAGCATCTACGCGCGGCCGATACCCTCGGCGTCCATGCCGGCGACGAATTCGCGATGTGACGCACGGACCTCTCGGGAGAGCGTCGAGGCGGGAAGCAGCGACAGATCGTCAACGATTCGCGCGTCGCCGCCCTGCGCGGCGATCCAGCGACGCGTGACGGCGAGCGCCTCGCCCGACTCGATCGCCCCGGCCGCCAGCCGGCGGCCCTCGGCCTCATCGGCCGCAACCGCTCCGAGCACGAGCATCTTAGCGGCGAGCGCCAGGCAGACCTCGGTGAGCTCGGCGGGTCCGGAGCCGCGCAACGTCTCGATCGCCTCGGCCACCTCCAGCGAGTTGCCCACCGCCATGCCGAGGGGCTGGTCCATATCGCTCATCACGCACACGACCTCGCGCCCGAGCGCAGCGCCCGTGCGTGTGAGCTCAGCGGCGAGGTGGCGCGCCTCGGCCTCGGTCTTCATGAACGCACCCGAGCCGACCTTGACGTCGAGAAGGATCGCATCAGCGCCACCGGCGATCTTCTTCGAGATGATCGATCCGACGATGAGCGGCACGCTCGGCACGGTAGCAGTGACGTCGCGCAGCGCGTACATCTTCTTGTCGGCGGGATCGATGTCGGGCGACTGTGCGATCACGGCCAGTCCGACATCGGCGACCTGGCCGAGGAACTCCTCGGCGGACAGCTCGATGCGCATGCCGGGGATCGACTCGAGTTTGTCCAGCGTACCCCCAGTGTGTCCGAGGCCGCGTCCGCTCATCTTGGCTACCGGCACGCCGCACGCCGCGACGATCGGACCGAGCACGAGGGTCGTGGTGTCGGCGACCCCGCCGGTGGAGTGCTTGTCGACCTTGACGCCGGGGATCGCCGAGAGGTCGATGATGCGGCCCGAGCGGACCATCGCGTCGGTGAGCCAGACGGTCTCGTCAGCCGAGAGTCCCTGCAGGTAGGCGGCCATCAGCCAGGCCGCCATCTGGTACTCGGGCATCTCGCCCGCTGCGTATCCGAGGACGATGCGATCGATCTCTTTCGCACAGTGCTCTCCCCCGTCGCGCTTGACCTCGATGAGCTCCTCGAACGTCTTCACGCCTCTCCCCTCACCTGTCTTAACCCCGCGGTCACGCCACGGTCCGGCAACTCTCAAACGACTCAACCTGCGTCCCGCACCTCGGGCAGGAACGATGTCCCCCGCCCACACGCGCCCGCATGCCCGTAGAAATCCAGCACCGTCTCGCCGATGTCGGAGAAAGTCTCGCGCACGCCAAGATCGACACCGACGTCCACTCCCTTGACATGTGCGATGAGTGGCGTGTACTCGCGGGAGTGGTCGGTCGAAGGCATCGTCGGATCGCAGCCGTGATCAGCAGTGATGATAAGGAGGTCCCCGTCGATCATCGCACCGAGAAGTTCGGGCATGCGGGCGTCGACGGCCTCCAGGCCGGCCGCGTAGCCCTCCGGATCGTTGCGATGGCCCCACAGCATGTCGAAGTCGACCAGGTTGGCGAAGACGAACCCGGGCCTCTCGCTGCTGACACGTGCGATCAGGTTGTCCATCCCGTGCATGTTGCTCTTTGAGTGCGGCGACTCGCAGACGCCCTGCCAGGCGAAGATCTCGCCGATCTTGCCGATCCCGTAGGTCAGGATGCCCGCCTCCCCGAGGCGGTCGAGCACGGTCGGCTCAGTCGGGGCGAGCGCGAAGTCACGCCGCCGGTGGGTCCTGACGTACCTCCCGCCCTCATCCGGGCCGATGAAGGGCCGGGCGATGATGCGGCCGACCGCGTGCTCTCCGATACACACCTGCTCGCGTGCGATGCGACAGATCTCGTAGAGCCGATCGATCGAGACGACCTCCTCGTGGCACGCCACCTGAAAGACGCTGTCTGCGCTCGTGTAGACGATGGGCTTGCCGGTCGCGACGTGCTCATCGCCGAGCGCCTGGATGATCTCGGTACCACTCGCCGCATAGTTGCCGAGCCATCCAAGACCCGTCTGGCGTGTGAAGGCGTCCATGACCTCCGCGGGAAACCCATCCGGGTAGGTCGGGAACGCACGGGTGAGGTGCAGGCCCATCATCTCCCAGTGCCCGGTGGTGGTGTCTTTGCCCGCGCTGGCCTCGGCGTTGCGTCCCCACGATGCGCACGGCTCATCGACCGGACCAACGCCGAGGATCTCAGTGACGTTACCAAGCCCCATCGCGCCGAGGTTGGGCATCGACAGCCCCCCGACCGCTTTCGCGGTGTTGGCAAGCGTGTTTGCGCCCACGTCGCCGTAGTCAGCCGCGTCAGGAAGCTCTCCGGCACCCACCGAGTCGAGTACGAGAACGATTGCTCGGGGCGTGCGTCCCATGCTCACATCACCACCCGCGCGACCTCTTCAAGACTCGTAACCCCTGTGGCCACCTTGTCGAGGGCGTCACGCCGGAGGCTGATCATACCCTTCTCGAGAACGAGTTCGCGTATCTGATCCGAGGGTGCGTTTGTCAGGAAGAGGCGGGTGACATCCTCGTCGATCCTCATCACCTCGAACAGCCCGATTCTGCCGCTGTAACCGGAGCCGCCACAGACCTCGCAGCCGACCGGACCGTATGCCACGACGTTCTTCGCCTCTTCAGCGGTATACCCGGCCGCCCTCAGCATGGCCTGCGTGGCCTTCAGCGGCTGGCGACACTCGGGGCACAGCTTGCGCGCAAGTCGCTGGGCGACCACGCCAAGGAGCGAGGAGCCGGTGATATACGGCGGCACTCCCATGTCGACGAGCCGCGTGAGAGCCGACGGTGCATCGTTGGTGTGGATGGACGACAGCACGAGGTGTCCCGTGAGAGCCGCTCGTACGGCGATCTCAGCGGTCTCGGGATCGCGGATCTCGCCGACCATCACGACGTCGGGATCTGAACGAAGGATCGTGCGTAGGCCGGCGGCGAACGTGAGCCCGATCTTGGTGTTGACTCCCATCTGGGTCACGTTGCCCATCTGGTACTCGACGGGATCCTCGATGGTGATGATCTTGATCTCAGGCCGGTTGATCTCCTGGAGTGCAGCGTAGAGCGTCGTCGACTTGCCCGATCCGGTCGGGCCCGAGATCAGCAGGGCACCGTAGGGCCGTCGTACCATCTCGTTTACGAAATCGAGGTTCCGCTCGTTCAGACCGAGATCGAAGAGCGAGTGGAACGTGAAGTCCGCATTCAGTATCCGGATGACAAGGCTCTCGCCGAAAGGTGTCGGGAGACTCGCGACCCTCAAGTCCACCGGACGCTCGTCGATCTTGATGGCGATCTTTCCGTCCTGCGGCCTGCGTCGTTCGGCGATATCCATCTCCGCCATGATCTTCACGCGGCTCGTTATCCCCGCACGAGCCGCGACGGGCAACCGCATGACCTCCTGCAAGACACCGTCGATGCGGTAGCGCACGACCACGTGATGCTCCGAAGGTTCGATGTGGACATCACTCGCGCGGTCGCGGACGGCCTCACGAAGGAGCTGGTTGACGAGCCGTACCACCGGCACGTCTTCCCCGCCCATGATGACCCGCATCTCGGCCGGGTCATCGACCTCCTCGGCGAGTTCCTCGCTTGCGTCGAGAAGATCCTGAAAGGCATCAGCAGCAGCAATGTACTTCTCGATCGCGCTACTGATCTGAGAGGGGGTCGCGACCAGCGGGGTCACCCGCTGACCGGTGCGTACCTCGACATCGTCGACCGCTTCGACGTCGAGAGGATCGGACATCGCGAGCAGCAGTCTCCCGTCCTCGAAACCGATCGGTATCACGCTCTGTTTGTGCGCGAGACGCGACGGGATGAGGCTCGCAGCATTGCGGTCTATCGGATAGGCGATGAGGTTGACGAACTCGTAGCCCTTCTGCTCCGCAAGGACCCGTGCGATCTCCTCTTCTCCAACGGTGAGAGAGTCCACGAGCACTTCGCCGAGCTTGCCACCCGTCCGGGCCTGCAGGGTGAGCGCCTCGGCAAGTTGCGCCTCATCGATCAGGCCGCCTGCCACCAGGAGCTCACCAAGCCGTTCGCGCGTGTAGGCCACCGACGATCTCCTCTCGCTTCTACGTTGTGGCGGACGCGCCACCTATCTTCTATGCCCGGGAACGGAGCATGGCGAGCACCCACTCGATCACGAGCAGGACGACGACCATGATCGCTGCCTCAGCATCGAGGACGCCGCCATACGGCGTGCGAATAGCCGCGATCCCGAGGTCGGGTACCATGAATGCCGTCGAATCGAGCAGAGCCGCTCCCGCGCGGCTTGCAGCAAGGACTCCGAAGAAGTCGACCACGATGCGCGCTACAAGCACGACAGCGACGATGATAAGGACGTTCATCAGCGCGGTGATCAATAGGCGGGTCTGGCGTGAGCCGGTCATGTCATCCCATCGTCTGTGTGATCTGACTGCGATTATGGAACGAACTCGGCGACAACGCCACCGCGCGGGCACAAGACAGAACGCACGCATGCCTGTTCGTGCGGGATGTACGAATCAGCGCAGAGAGTCCGAGATGATCCGGCCGATCAACTTCTCGGCAATCTCCGCCGAAGAGGGAGGCGCGGCCGTGAAGCGGTCCCTGGCCTCGTCGACCCGGTCGTCGCGACAGTCGGGCAGCACTGCGAGAGCCTGATGAACCCGATGAAGGATTTCAGGGTTGAGGTCACACCTCAGGACCGCATCACATGTACTCGATGGCGTTTGCAGGTAGTGGCGCGCAAGGCGAACCTGCTCAGAAGAGATAATCATATCTCGTAGAGTATCGGACGAAGTGGGCCACGACTTGACCGAAAACCACCGACAGGGTGGAAGAACTTCCCGTACCAAAGGGGGAGCCCCAAGGCCGGCACCTTGAGGCTCAGGGGTA
>CAYGKH010000148.1:0-4900 GCA_964350345.1 uncultured Coriobacteriaceae bacterium | reverse complement strand
TGATAAAGGAGGTCGATCGCGCCCTCAGACTCGAGCCGGGGATGGTTCTTCAGCCAGGTCAGGTAGCCGGTGGTCTTGGCTTCGGGTAGCTCGCGCCGATGCTCGACAAGCAACAGCTTCGCGCCGTGCTGGTAGACGTGTGCGGGGATCTCGAACAGCTCGTGGGTGACGATGAAGAACGTCGGCGTCTCCGGGTCGAAGTGCATCCCGTTCGGGGAGACTCCGCCGGTCAGGACCATCCGGACGGTCGCCTCAGGATGGCCGTTGCGCTCCAGCAGTTCGCGGATCACGGCCTCAATCTCTTCGTCGCCGAGGGGAACCCGCAGACCCAGAATCTCGGCGGAGGCGCGGAACCTGGCCAGGTGCTCGTCGAGCATGAACGGCACCCCGAGGACCGTTTGAAGTAGGTCGAAGACTGCATATCCGCGCAACAGCCCCGAATCGAACGGTGATATCGCGGCCGACCCAGCGGGGATGATGCTGCCGTTGAGAAAGACATATTCTCCGCTCACGCTCATAGACATAGGCTCCTTTGCCGAGGACGTGCGGTCAAGTCTGATTCTCCCGACGCGGTCGCGCAAGCGCCCGCCCTGCGGTGCCGAAAATGTGGTACTCACGCATTGAGCGTGCACATTGAAATACTGTTCGCCACGAACGGATGAGGACTCCTCGGCTGGGTCTTGAGCTACAATCATCGTCGCCCACACGGTGGCCCCGGTGGCCTACCGCCGATCTCACGAGTGCCAGGACTCAACAACGTGTCTCGACAGTACAGCTAGGGCGACCGGGCCGTCGAGGCTCACCTGTCTGGCGTCACGATCTCGAAGAGGTCGTCATCTCCCGCGGATTCGAGCCGCCAGTCTGCATCACTGCAGCGACTCGTGACGATGAGCCGAATACTCTCCGTCGTCCACTCCGTCACGGCCGGACCGGGACGCTCGACGTAGGTCAGGCGCGGTGGGTTGCCGAAGCGCGCGCGCGTCAGGCCCTGGATCGCGTCGGCGAGGCACCGGGGCCCCTCGACTCGCACGCTCAGGTCGGAGGAGGTCAGCTTGCCGACGCGCTCCTCAGCGACGAGAGCCATCCGTGCTCCGAGAAGCAAGCCGTCGCACGTCTCCTGATGGTGCTGCACCGCAAGGCGGACCAGATCCTTCCAGCGGGTCTCCCGGTCCGAGGGCCGCAGCACCGGCGCCCGTGGCGAGAAGACGCAGTCCCGCTCGAAGTAGGACTTGATGTCGAGAACCGGAGTTCCGTCGATAGCATCCAGCCCTTGGACGTGCAGGACGTTCTCCTCGACCCGCATGAGTTCGACCAGCGACAAGCCGATCGGATTCGGGCGCCGGTATGCCCGCAGGCCGAAAACACCGTAGGCGGGCGCGTCCGGATCGAGCCGCACCGGCTTGACCTGTAGTGTGTCCCGGTTGCCGAGGTGGAACCAGCTGAGTATCCACAGGTGTGAGTGCTCTTCGATGCGCAGGAGCCCCTCGGCGTAGCGCGGCTCGAGTTCGACCGTTGCCTCGACGCCACCGCGCGGCATCTCCTTGGCTTTGCGGACCGACGAGTGAACCACGCCGATCGGATGGATCTCCGGGATCATGGGTCCCCTTTCGTCTCGGGGGTCCGAGGACCTCACTATCTTACGCCACGCGGTTCGGGCGCGGTGCTTGAACTCACTGCTTGCACGGTGTTTGCTTTCGGTCTGTGCGACAGCCCCTACCGACGTGGCCCGCGATACGGACGCTGCCACATCATCGAGTGCTACAGGAGGCAAGGATATGGCTACGATCTATCTTGCGGGCGGCTGCTTCTGGGGAGTCGAGAAGTACATGGCTTCGGTTCGTGGCGTGACCGACGCAGAGGCCGGATACGCGAACGGCACCACCGAGTCACCGACCTACGGCGATGTCGTCACAGGAACGACCGGTCACGCGGAGACGGTACGTGTCGAGTACGATCCGAGCATCGCACCGCTCCCGTTCCTTCTCGAGCTCTTCTACGAGGCCATCGACCCGACATCGCTCAACCGGCAAGGCAACGACAGGGGAACCCAGTATCGGAGCGGCGTCTACTACGTCGACCCCGCGGATCGCGCCCTCGTCGAGGCCTCACTCGACACGCTCCAGAGGCGCTACGATGAGCCGGTCGTCATCGAAGTCGGGCCGCTCACCGCCTACACCCCCGCCGAGGAGTACCACCAGGACTATCTTGACAAGACTCCCGGAGGCTACTGCCATATCAGCCGGGACCTGTTCGAGAAGGCGGCCAACGCGGTGCCCGATCCGTCGCACTTTCCCGATGTGCCTGATGCAGGACCGGAATTCTCCGCCCCCGCCGATGAAGTCCTTCGCGAGCAGCTTACCGATATGCAGTATCGGGTGACACAGGAGTCCGCGACCGAACCTGCGTTCAAGAACGAGTACTGGGACACGCACGAGCCGGGCATCTACGTGGACATCACGACAGGCGAGCCGCTATTTGCATCGGGCGCCAAGTTCGATTCCGGTTGCGGGTGGCCGAGCTTCACACGGCCGATCGATGCCGAGGTGGTACGGGAGTTGGAGGACACCTCGTACGGTATGCGGCGTGTCGAAGTAAGAAGCAGAAGCGGGGACGCACACCTCGGCCACGTCTTCACCGACGGGCCCAAAGACGAAGGTGGGCTGCGCTACTGCATCAACAGCGCTTCTCTGCGCTTCATCCCCCGTTCTCAGATGGAGGCCGAGGGGTACGGTCACCTTGTCGACCTCGCTAAATGAGGTAGCGGGGTCACTTGTAGCCCGCACGGGTATCAACCGCATCAGTGACTTAGGTCAGATGCGGGGGCACTCATGGAGCAGGCGGGACATCACGAGCACGGCGACCGGCACGCAGGGCACGATCGACATGCGGGCCACAGTCCCGACATGTTCCGGCAGAAGTTCTGGCTATCGCTCGTTCTGACCGTGCCGGTAGTCTACTGGTCCATGCACATCCAGGAGCTCCTCGGCTACACCGCCGTTGCGGTCCCTGGCTCCGCATGGATCCCCCCGGTCCTGGGAACCGTGGTGTTCTTCTACGGCGGGCTGGTCTTCCTTCGAGGGGCGTGGCGGGAGCTACAAGACCGGCTCCCGGGGATGATGACCCTCATCTCGCTGGCGATCACCGTGGCTTTCGTGTTCTCGTGGATCGTCGAGCTCAAAGTGATCGAGGCGGAGGCGCTGTGGTGGGAACTCGCCACCCTGGTGACCATCATGCTCCTCGGCCACTGGATCGAGATGCGCTCCATCACGCAGGCCCAGGGCGCGCTCAAGGAACTCGCCGCACTCCTTCCGGACACCGCGACCCGCGTCACTGATGGTGGCGAGGAGAAGGTGAGTGTCGATGAGCTCCGGAAGGGTGACCTGATCTTAGTCCGTCCCGGCGAGAGCATCGGGGCGGATGGCGTTATAACCAAGGGTCGGAGTGACGTCAACGAAGCGATGGTCACGGGAGAGTCCCGCCCGGTGAAGAAGGGCGAAGGGGACGAGGTGATCGCGGGGACCATCAACGCAGAAGGCTCCCTGCGCATCGAGGTCACGGGCACCGGTGACGATACGAAGCTCTCGGGCATCATGCGCCTCGTGGCCGACGCGCAGCAGTCTAAGTCCCGTGCACAGCATCTTGCCGATCGCGCGGCACAGTTGCTCACAGGTGTCGCCATCGTCGCTGCGGTGATCACCGTCGTCGCCTGGAGGCTCGCCGGGGCCGAGGTGGATTTCGCCGTTGTGCGGATGGTGACGGTCCTGGTCATCGCGTGCCCCCATGCGCTCGGTCTGGCTGTTCCTCTGGTGGTCGCGATCTCCACCACGAAAGGCGCGCAGGCCGGTTTGCTGGTGCGGGACCGGCGCGGCCTTGAGGAAGCCCGCGATCTCGACACGGTGATCTTCGACAAGACCGGGACGCTTACGCTCGGTGAGTTCCGGGTCGTGGAGATGGCAGTCGGAGACGTGGTATCAGAGGGCGAAGCGCTCGGCATCGCCGCCGCGGTCGAGTCGGAGTCCGAGCATCCTATCGCACAAGGCATCGTGAAGACGGCACGCGACCGCGAGATCGCCGTCTCCCCGGCCGAGGGATTCAGGGCGATCACCGGCAAGGGGGTCGCCGCATCGGTCGAGGGCGTCGAGTATCACATCGGCGGCCCCGCACTGCTTGAGGCCGAGGACGCGAGCGTGCCGACAGCTCTCAAGGATGCCGCGCAGAGTGCGGCCGCTCGCGGGCAGGCCGCGATCTACCTACTCAGGAGCGGCGAGGCCCTGGCGATCTTCGCGGTGGCCGACGCGATCCGGGAGGAGAGCCGGGAGGCCGTCGATGCCTTGCACGAGCGCGGCATCGAGGTCGCGCTTCTCACGGGTGATGCGCAAGCGGTAGCGGATTCGGTCGCGGCGGACCTCGGGATCGACACGGTCTTCGCCGAGGTCCTGCCCGAGGATAAGGCCGCCAAGGTCAAAGAGTTGCAGGCGCAGGGCAAGAAGGTCGCTATGGTCGGCGATGGAGTCAACGATGCGCCCGCTCTAGCGACGGCCGACATAGGTATCGCCATCGGCGCGGGAACCGATGTCGCTGTCGAGGCTGGACACATCGTGCTGGTGCGCTCCGACCCGCGTGACATTCCGAAGATCGTCGTGCTGTCACGGGGAACGTACCGCAAGATGTTGCAGAACCTGTGGTGGGCGGCAGGCTATAACATCTTTGCGATCCCTCTTGCAGCGGGCGTGCTCGCAGCCTGGGGTGTCCTTCTCACTCCTGCTGTAGGCGCGGTGCTCATGTCTGCCAGCACGGTGATCGTGGCGGTCAACGCGCAGCTGCTTCGGCGGATTGTGCTGTGAGGGCCGGCATCTCGGGGTAGATACCGTTCATGACGGCTCCCAGGCCTCTTGCTCCG
>CAYGKH010000147.1:0-4927 GCA_964350345.1 uncultured Coriobacteriaceae bacterium | reverse complement strand
AGACCAGTGCAAACGTGAAGCTCAGCTTGCGCTGGGCCCGAAAGACCAGATCGACGCTGTCTATGGTGTCGACGTGATTACCATACTGCACCTGACCACCACTCGCCGTCCGCACGATCTTGTCGGCACTGCTCGCCATCTCCTACACCTCTTTCACTCTCTCCGCCCGAAGGTGGTTGCCGTCATCTGCATTACGGTTGATTTGCTAGTCCGACTTGATGACGAAGACCGGGATCGGAGAGCCTTTCACGACGGTTTCCGCTACCGAACCCAGTGCGATCCTCTTGAGTCCGGTTCGCCCGGTGTCACCACAGACGATGATGTCGGCTTCCCATTCGATGGCTGTCGCAACGATGCGCTTTGCCACGCCTCCTTTGACGAGCTCGACCTCGCACTCCACACCATTGCGCTCGCACATCGTCTTAGCGATCAAGAGTCCCTTCACCGACGGATGGACCCCTTCCCAGAGCTCCTCATCCATGGCCTCCTCGGGATACTCGAGCGATTCGTAGCCCGTGTCGACGTAGATCGCCTTGACCTTCGCGTCGAACGTCTTGCCGAGAATCACTGCGTACTCGGTCGCCGCCAGCGACGGCTCCGACCCATCAGTTGGCACAAGTATCCGATTGATGTCGACACAGACATCCTGGATGTCGCTGAGCCTGACGTCCTCTGCCGCACCTCTGATACAGGCCTTCATGCGATTCGCCTCCTCGTCCGGGGGCTCACGGCCCACGCAGACACACGTCCCACGGTCACCGTAGGGCTCGGGCGGTCTCTAATCGATGAAGCTGCCGCATACGGGGGGCATGTGTCGGTGGGCGGTGTCCGATTCGCGGTCTACGGCACGGAGCAGGGAAGAGCGACCGCCACGGGCGGGATTCCGCCATTCAGGGAGAAAGGTGCACCGTCCACGGGCGTTGTCGGCACCCCGGCAAGCGGTGCAGAGGCTTACAGGTCGAAGATCCGTGCAGTGATTCCGTCGGCTCCCACGGCGAGACGTGCAACAGTCGGCCGTGCGCCGTGCCCTCTCGGCGTGCTTGCCGATCCGGGGTTCACGCGCAGGTAGCCATCACGATGCTCGATGAGGGGTCGGTGCGTGTGCCCGGCGACCAGCACATCGACGCGTTGCGACGGAGGCCGGGAGGAATCGTGCTCCACGGCGACCAGGTGCTCACCGACCTCGAGAGTCGCCCTCAGCGGGAGGTCATGGGCCCAGTCGGCTTCATCGGTGTTGCCGCGCACGGCGAGCACGGGCGCGATGAGTTCGAGCTCCATCAGGACCGCGGGCGAGCCGATGTCCCCAGCATGGACGATAGCGTCTACGCCATCGAGTATCCCGGCGACTCGTCCGTCGAGCGTACCGTGCGTGTCGGAGATGACTCCGATGAGCGCAGGAGAGCCGATCCGCATCAAAGCCCGAGGGCCTTCCGGAGAGCCGGGACCCGCCTGCGCGACACCGGCACCTGCGTCCCCTCGGAGTCCTGCAGAGTCAGGAGCAGCGTGCCCCCGTACATCGGGACGACCTCTCGAACTGAAGCAAGGTTGACGAGGTAGCGACGGTGAACGCGGAAGAAGCCGCTCGCATCGAGCTTACGTTCCAGCTGAGCGAGCGAGATGGTGGACAGATAGCGTTCGCCATCGGTATGCAGGTAGGAGTAGTCGTCCTTGGCCATGATGTAGAAGATGTCCTCGACCTGCAGGAGCAGTTTCTTGCCGGCCTTCTCGACGGGGATGCGCTCTATGCGGGCCCCCTCGGGCTGAGCAGGTACGAGCCGGGCGATCGCCGTGCGCAACCGGTCGATCTCCACCGGCTTGACGAGGTAGTCGGTCGCCGAGACCTCGAACGCCTTCACGGCATGCTCACTGTGAGCGGTCACGAAGATGATCGCGGGCTGCCTCTCCAGCTCGGTCAGCGCCTCGGCAAGCTGCACCCCGGACAGGCCCGGCATATCGATATCAAGGAACACGACATCGTAGGGAATCGCCTTGATGAGCTGGAACGCCTCTGACGCGTTAGACGCCTCGCCGACGACCTCGACGCCACCGGCCTCGTCGAGCAAGTATCGAAGCTCGGAGCGGGCAGGCGCCTCGTCATCCACGACCAGGGCTTTGAGTGTCATCTGCACCTCCCTCGGCACCCACGATCGGGCCGATCTTGATACGGACAGTAGTCCCGACACCGAGTCTGCTCTCGACGAAGAGTCCAGATTGCGGACCGTAGTGTCCTTTGAGCCTATCGTCCACGTTTTTCAGCGCGATTCCTAGCCCCTTGCCGAACCCGGGTTCAAACACGCGCTCTACGTCCGCCGGCGCCATCCCTACTCCATCGTCCATTATCTCGAGGCCCACGTGATCACCCGCGCGCTGTGCGCAGATGTCGATGTGAAGGGAGCCCTCGGCCCTCATCCCGTGCTGGACCGCGTTCTCGACGATCGGCTGGACCGCGAATGCGGGGACGAGCGCTTCAAGAGCTTCCGGATCTATGTCTTCGGAGACTACCAGGCGATCACCGAAGCGCGCCTGCTCGAAGCTCAGGTATGTGCGCACGTACTCGATCTCATGGGCTAGCGGGACGAGTTCCTCGCTCTCCTCCAGGGTTCGCCGATAGAAGCGCGCGAACTCCCTGAGCAGTGTCCGGGCCTTGTCGGGGTCGGTGCGGATCAGCATCGCGATGGTGTTGATCGTGTTGAACAGAAAGTGTGGATGGATCTGCGCCTGCAACGCTTTGAGTTCCATGCGACAGGCGAGTTCGGTCTGCCTTTCGAGTTCGGACAACTCCAACTGCGTCGAAAGGAGGCGGGCAAGACCCTCGACCGTCGTCACCTGTGCCTCGTTCAGAAGACGGCGCGTGGTGTAGTAGAACTTGAGTGTGCCGACCGGACGTCCCCTCATCTCGAGCGGGACGACGATCGCGGCGCGCAGCAGACAGGAACGCTCTGGGCAGCCGATCTCAGCCTTGCTCTCCAGGATGCGGTGTTCATTGAGGTCGACCGCCTCCCGGGTCCCTTTCGTGAGAATAGGACCGCCAACCGAGTGATGATCCTCGCCGAGGCCTGCGAATCCGAGGATGCGATCGATGTCGGTGATGGCGACAGCAGCGGCCTCGCTGCGCACGAGGGCAAGTCGGCATACCTCGCCGGCCGTCTCGGGCGTGAGGCCCTTTCGGAGATGGGAGAGGCTCTCGTTCGCGATCTCGAGGATCGTATCAGACTGCATGGATTTGATGTGGTCGGGTCGGCTGACCCAACGGGCTACGACGCTCCCCATCGCGATCAGCGTGAGTCCGGCAAGTGACGCCGACAGCACCCACTCAGGCGTGTCGGTCGCGATCAACACCCATCCTGCCACCATCGCAAGGATAGTCACCGCGAAGAGCAGCAGGGAGTCGAAGAGTATGGTACGCCTCGGTGCCACTCCACCAGCTCACTCTCTACAATCGGCCGCCGAACGAACCAGGAACACGAGCCGCCCGCTCAGTTCGATGAGTCCCATCCTCCGATAGAGCTCGCGCGAAGCACGGTTCTCCTCCTGCGTGCACAGGGTCACACTTCCAACCCCCGTGCGAACGAGATAGCGAAGCGCCTCGGCAAGCAGCGCCGCTCCGACGCCACGCCCGCGCGCCGAAGGTTCCACAGCAAGCCGTCCTACCGTCCCGCAATCACGCACGAGTGTGGAGAGAGTATAGCCGATGACCTCGTCTGCTTCCTCGGCCACCAAGATCCGGTCCTCGACGAAGTGGCGCGCCAACCGGTCAGCATCGTAGCGCCAGAACTCGTCGAAGCATCGGGCATCAAGCAAGATGATCTGCCCGAGGTCATCCGGCAGGGCCCGTCGCAACACGACGCCCTCCGGGGTGCCTGCGGTAGGGGGCGCCATCGTATGCCTATCGTACTTGAGTGCCACGATCGCGCTGTGGCGCTCCATCCCCGCTCGCACATACTCTGCAGCGACCTCCTCGGAGACAAGAGGACTCAAGACGCGTCCGAACCCCTGCCGGGATGCGATCCGGGCGACCCCGTCGATGAGATCGGGGACCCGGCTGGCCGAGGCCCACAGTCCCCGGACAGCAAGCACGTCAAGATGCGAACGCCACCGCTCAAGTACCACCGCCTCCCCGCGTCCTGTGCCCTGGACCCGCCACGGCGCCTCGGCGTAGAAGCTTTCAAACTTCTCGCGAGACTCGAAGAGGTGCGCCGCCTGGACCGCCGGCCATACTCCTGCGAGTTCGTCGGCATTAGCAGCGTGTAGGGTGCGGCTGCTCACAGCAGCCCTGACTCGGTGAGTCCGAGCGTCAGTCCCGTGATCAACAGGAAGGCGGCGAACGCCAGACGGATGCCCCGCTCCCCTGAAGCCAGCGTGATCCGAGCTCCGAGAAGCGCGCCGGGCACAGCCCCGGCCGAGAGAGCCAGCGCGAGAGGAACATCGACGTTGCCGACCATGAAGTGCGTCAGCGAACCGGGTATCGCGAAGAGGGCGACGGCTACGAGACTCGTGCCTATCGCCTCCTTGACGCTAAGTCCCGCGAATCGCCGGAGGAGGGGGACGAGAACGAATCCTCCACCGAGACCCAGGAGCCCGGACATGAACCCGGTCGCCAACCCCAGGAGCGCCGTGCCGGGAGGCGTCGTGCCGGGAGCCCTTCCTGCCTCGAGATCCCCGCCACTGCGGCCCGGACGGACGATGTCGATCGCAGCGAGTACGATGACGATCGACACGATGAGCAAGGTCGTGTTCCCGCCGACGATACGGGTCAGGAGGGCACCGAGGACCGACGCCGGCATGCCCCACGCCCCGACGATCAGTCCGACTCGCACCCGGGAGTTACCCTCGCGCGCGTGTGCGATAGCGCCTATGATCGCGGTCGGCAGTATCACGAGGAGCGGTGTGCCGATCGCGATAAGCTCAGGGTAGCCGAGAAGAAGCC
>CAYGKH010000146.1:0-4962 GCA_964350345.1 uncultured Coriobacteriaceae bacterium | reverse complement strand
CGTGCCGTAGGTGCCGTGACTCCGCTACAATCGCTGGACACACCGACCCGCCCGCGTGAGGCAGGGGGCAAGCGCGCACCGTAACCCCGGCCGTGTGCACGAGTGGGCGTCGACCGCGGGCGACCGCGGACTGAAGGTACTGACCGCTGCAGCGGGTTAGGCCGCCCATCTCGGTGGCGTCGTGGCCGAGACGTAGCGCTCGACTGCTCACGAAAGGAGTACACGCGATGCCGGACGGATCGTACGAGGACATCCGTATCGAGGGCCATCTCATCGACTCCGGCATCATGTCGGCGATCATGGATGACGTGGTCTCGCTCGGCGGCGAGTTCGAGACACTCTCGTTTGACGTGGGCCGCACCAACGAGGACGCTTCGCAAGCCGTTCTGCGGATTCGCGGGCGGGACGAAACCCATCTCGATGAGCTGATGACCGCGGTGATGGAGCACGGCGCCGTGCCGGTCGATCCGGCCGATGCAGTGCTTGAGCCCGCTCTCGCAGATGGCGTGTTTCCGGAGGGCTTTTACTCTACGACCAACCTCGAGACGGCCGTGCGACTTGCGGGGCGATGGATTCCCGTTGCAGGGACCGAGATGGATCTTGGAGTGCGGGTCGAACCGGATGTAGGACGAGCGAGCACGGTGCCGATGGCTGATGTCCGGGCCGGTGAGCTTTACGTGCTCGGTCACCAGGGGCTGCGCGTCAAGCCGCAGGAGCGCCCGCGAGACAAGCAGGCGTTCGAGTTCATGTCCTCGGCGGTCTCCTCGGAAAAGCCGAAGGCACAGGTCGTGGCCGAGGTCGCGCGGATACTTCGGGGCGTGCGCGACGCCGGGCAGGAGACGATCGCGGTCGTGGGGCCTGCTGTTGTGCACACTGGCGCGGGCGACGAGCTCGCGCGGCTCGTGCGCGCCGGGTACGTGAGCGTGCTGTTCGGGGGCAACGCGGTTGCGGTGCACGACATCGAGTCTGCGCTCTATGGGACCTCACTCGGTGTGTCGCTCACAGATGGGACACTGGCGGTAGGCGGCCACGAGCACCACCTGCGGGCCATCAACACGATCAGGAGGAGTGGCTCGATCGTCGAGGCCGTCAAGCAGGGTGTGCTCACGACCGGCCTCATGCACACCTTGGTGGAGACCGGTACGCCGTTCGTGCTCGCTGGTTCCATTCGAGACGACGGACCGCTACCCGACGTGATCACCGATGCGATCGAGGCACAGGGCGCGATGCGGTCGTACTGTCAGCGGGCCGGTGCGTGTCTCATGCTCTCGACGATGTTGCACTCGATCGCGACTGGCAACATGTTGCCCGCTTCCACCCAGACTGTCTGTGTGGACATCAACCCTGCGGTGGTCACTAAGCTCGCCGATCGCGGCTCTTGGCAGACGATCGGGATCGTGACCGACGTGGGCCTCTTCCTCGAGCAGCTCGCCAACGAGCTGGAGCGTGATCTCTAACAACCCGAGATCCTGGGGAGGCGACCCTTGCCACACAATACTTAGTACAAACTAAGCAATAGTGTTATAAGACACGAAGGACGGGAATGATGAAGATAGAATATGCACACAAGATACGAGTAAGAGGGGAGGCGAACAGTGATGAAGACCTCGATGAATCTAAGCGTAGCTACGGCTTCGCGGATGACGAGGCTCGCACTTGTCGGCCTCGCGTTTGCACTTGTAGCAATGATGACTGTACCGGTCATGGCCGCCGAGTCGGTCGTACCGGGTAACCCGACGCACCTGAGTGAGTACCGGATCAACGACCCGGTCACCGGAACCTATATGTACGGAGAGATCGAGATCAACATCGTCGTGTCCAGCACGGAGATGGGTGAAGTCTTCAGCTTCACGTCGAGCGCTCCCGTGGTCAGGGCTGTGGCCAAGGGTGGCACCGATGGCGCGACTGTGTACACCTACGATCCCCCCGTGATGAGCGGCTCCGGGCTTCACGCTCCACTGAACCCGTCTGGCAAGTGGGCTGACTTGAGCTGGATCGGCTTCAGCTTCGGGGAGCCTCCGGGCGAAGAGCCCCCTGGTGAGGAGCCTCCGGGCGAAGAGCCTCCGGGCGAGGAGCCCCCAGGTGAAGAGCCTCCTGGCGAGGAGCCTCCCGCCGAAGAGCCTCCTGTGACCGAGGAAGAGCCATTCCTGCCCTTCACGGAAGTTGAGGAAGAGTTGGTAGAGAAGGCCGAGGAGGAGGAGTTCCTTCCCTTCACCGGCGGACCCGCGACCCTTCTGCTTGGATCCGCACTCGCGGCTCTGGCAGGGACCGCACTCCGCAGGCTTGGCCGGTAGTCAGTACGACACGGAGCGCACAGTAGCGAGATGACAATGAGAGACCGAACGAACACGAAAGGGCCGCCTACGGGCGGTCCTTTCTCTTGCGTTCACCAACCGCGAGTATCTGGAGCCCCTTTGAACGGACCTACGATCTCGGGCGTGATCCAGCCCCCGTAGAAGTCTCCTTCCTGGGGAGTGACGTGCACGCCGTCTACCGTGCATTCGTCCATCGCTCCGGGATAGAAGGCCACGTGCCCCGCGATCGCAGTGTATGCGGGAGAAGGGTCGGGGTAGGACCACGCCGCATTACGCTTCACCACCTCGCCGACTCCGACGCAGTAGTACTCCGCGCGTCCCTTGAACTCGCACGAGGAGGTCTTCTCACTGGCATCGAGGAGGTCGAGCCGGACATCCTCGGCGGGCAGGTAGTAGGTCGGGGGGTGACTGGTATCGAGTACCCGGATCGCCCGCGTGCTCTCAGCTATGACCTCACCCGCGAGCACCACTCTGACGTGCTTGTCGGTCGCCTAGGCCCGTGGTGGGCGCGGGTAGTCCCAGACCGACTCCTGACCAGGTCCTGTTCGATTCTCTCGGGGTGCACGGCCGCTCCTTCTCTGTCGTCCGATCGCTTTGCCGAGGAGTACCCTCCCAAACTCGTAGCGACCGACTCTCCCGCATCTGTTCGGATGGCACACTATTTGCGAAATCGTTTCTGAGGTACTGTCGTTTCCGGAGGTCAGTTTGTTCCATCGCAGTGTCATACTGATGACCTACGCTCCGCTGATCCTTATCGGCGCGATGCTTTTCGTCGTGGCACCGGCTTGTACGATGCCCGGCTGTGGCGCATTCAGCGGCCTGGTCACGATGGCCGAGCATGGTTGTCAAAGTTGCGAGGCCGACCACGGCTGCGAAGACTTCATGATGGTCGACGATCGACCGGACGGCGTTCCCGCTCCGACCGCGCCGGTCATCGCAGTCGTCACACTCTCCGAGACTCCCGCACAGGTCGATGCGTATGTATCCGCACCGGTGCTGGTCGAGTCTCCCCACACGCCCGAGTACGATCCTCTGGGGGTCCGAATACGCGTCTGACATGCTCCTCGCTAGTCGTCCGCAGGCAGCGGACGATGGAGTAACCGTGTCCACACAAGCGAGGAGTCAAAGTTGGACCTCTTCCTTCCGTGGCTCGGCGTGGGGATCGTCACCAGTGTCCACTGTGTGTCGATGTGCGGGATGCTCGTTCTGTCCTATGCGGTAAAGGGTGCCAAGGACGGTTCGGCAGCGCAGCGGCTTACGCCGCACCTCGCGTATCAGAGCGCGAAGATCTTCAGTTATATGGTCGTCGGCCTGGCCCTCGGGGCCATAGGCGCGGCATTCGATATCGGCGGTATCCGGGGCTGGGTCATGGTCGCCGCGGGCACATTCATGGTGCTCATGGGCATCAACATGACCGGTCGGGTACCGTGGCTCAAACACCTCACCCTAAAGCCGCCCGCATTCCTTATGAAGGCACTCTCCCGGACGAGGCGGAGGGCCAACGAGGATGCCGAGCAGGGTAAGTCGTCTCTGGCGACCCCGCTCATCTTCGGCCTGCTCACCGGCCTCATGCCGTGTGGGCCGCTGCAGGCAGCGCAACTCGCTGCCGCAGGCGCGGGTTCACCGATCCAGGGCGCGACAGTGATGCTCGGATTCGGTCTGGGCACCGCACCGCTCATGCTCGCCTTCGGTACTGTCTCCGGCATGCTCAGCGCGAAGTTCAGGGACCGGATGATGGTTGCAGCTGCCGTCATCATCATGGTGCTCGGACTGGTGATGCTCGATCGCGGCGCGATGATGCT
The DNA here is from genome assembly GCA_964350345.1 of uncultured Coriobacteriaceae bacterium. GTDB lineage: Bacteria > Actinomycetota > Coriobacteriia > Anaerosomatales > SLCP01 > JAUVXE01. The sequence continues at coordinate 845 of CAYGKH010000146.1, read as the reverse complement.
CGGCTCGCCGGTCACGGCTCAGTCGATCAAGCAGGCGGTCGTCGGTGCACCGACCGCAGATCTCCCCGGCGAGTTCGAAGTCGGGGCGGATGGCGTCGTCGAGGTTCCGCTCACGATCTCTAACGTCCGCTTCGTTCCTAACGTGGTCGCGATCCCGGCGGACCAGCCGGTGCGTCTTATCGTCGACCGTCAGGAGAGCAACGTCTGCTCGGACCAGCTCTGGATCCCGCAGATCGGGGTCCTGCAGTCACTTACACCCTTTGAGACGACGGTGGTCGAGATACCGCCTACACCGGCGGGTAGTTACACTCTGACCTGTCAGATGGGCATGATGTCCGGAACGCTGCAGGTTGGCGGAGCGGACGATGCGACAGGTGGTTCGTTACTGCCGCTCCTTGGTGGACTTGCCATCGCGGGGATCATCTTCGTACTTTGGAGGACATCGCCGAAGAGAACAGCATGTGCGTCCGGGAGCGGTTCGGTCGGGAAGGGAGGCGCCAAGAAGGGCGTCGCCGAGCCTGAGCCGACCATTCTCGGTTTCACACGACAAGAGATACTGATAGTCGCCGCGTTCCTGGCGGCGGCGATCATCACCGGGCTCACCCTCGGTGGACAGCTAGGATCGTAGAGAATACACAGATGACTGCTCCCTTCCGTAATGGAGGGACGAGAACAGGAGACGAACGATGTCAACGACAACACGTACGGCAAGCAAGGATACGACTACGGTCCGCTACATTCTCGTAGCCGCGCTGATCGCAGTCGCGTTCTTCATGAGCTACGGATACGCCGTCGCGAAGAACGGCGGTGGGTTCGACCTCTCCCCTGATGCCGGCCCCGCAGGC
>CAYGKH010000145.1:138-5055 GCA_964350345.1 uncultured Coriobacteriaceae bacterium | reverse complement strand
GGCTTTGGAGGATGAACTCTTCCCGATCACCATCACGTTCTCGAGCGGTATCACCTACAGCGGCACGGGCACGATTGTGGGGGATATCTCCTACAAGAGCGGGTCCGCGACGGCGGACATCGAGCTCGGCGGCGAAGGCCAACTCGAGCAGCAGTAACAAGTACCGGAGGCACAGCACATGGATAAGGTAGCTAGGGAAGTCGCTGAGGCGGACTTCGAGCGGTTTTGCGAGATGTTGGCGGCGTACTCGGACGCCCCAGATCTGAAGGACGAGGAGGACAAGAAGTCCTTCACCGAGAACCGAAACCGCTTCGTCGGTGCGGTCATGAACGGGTCACTCGTGGTCGATGACAACGGGTGCGCCACCTACACCGCGAGCAATGGAACGCAGTTGCGATTCGCTGAGCCAACTGCTTCGCAGCTGCTAGCCGTTGACCGACACAAGCAGGGGCATGGTATCGCGAAGCAGATCGCGATGATTGCCTCGTTCAGCGGCAAGACCGAGGCCGAGGTCGGGAAGCTTCCGATGCGTGATATGCGGATTCTCAACGCGGTGACCGCCGGTTTTTTCTGAGGTGCCGCGCGAAGCTGGTGATTCACGGGCGGGACGCCGAGCTCCCCTTGGCGCCCCACACGCATTCCGTGACGCACGCCGTGGACGTCGTTCACGGGACGATGCTCGTTCAGATCTGCAGGACCTATCACCAGTTGCCGGACGTGCGATCGCTGACTCTCTCAGAGATCCGCTTCTGGTACGACGGCATCCGCGGCGAGCTCAAGCGGGGGACGAAATGTAGCTGACATGGAAGGCAAATACAGCACCGAGACGGTCTTCAAGGCTATCGACAAGATGTCGAGCCCGATCGACCGAATGGAGAGGCGCATCATGGGCTTTTCCAACAGGGTCGGTAAGCGCCTGCGGACCATGGGCGCCGCCCCAAGTGCTCTGCTCGGTGGCTTAGCTGCGCTTGGTTCCGCCGCTGCCGTGGCCGCGGTTCCGCTTGGGCTCGTCGCGAAGAACATCACCGACATTGGGTCAGGATACGAGCAAGCAATCACCAACGTTGGCGCGGTGATGCTCAAGTCTCGCAGCGAGATCGCGGAGCTCGACGTCGAGGCCAAGCGGCTCGGCGCAACAACCAAATTCACCGCGACTCAGGCGGCGCAAGGCATGGAGCTCATGGCCCGCGCAGGCTTCTCAACGGCAGACATTCTAGCCGGCATGACCGGCGTTCTGTCGGCGGCCGCGGCAGAAGGGACGGAGCTCGCTGAGGTCGCGAACCACGTCTCGAACGTACTGAAGGGGATGAACCTCAGCGCCGACCAGGCTTCGCGAGTGGCGGACGTTTTGGCATTGGCGTCATCGAAGACGAACAGTTCCCTATCTTCCCTTGGTGAGTCGATGTCGAACGTGTCATCGACGGCGCGAGAGCTCGGGGTCCCATTGGAAGCCGCGGTTGCAAGCGTGGCCCTCCTGCAAGACGTCGGTCTTGATGCGTCCGTGGCTGGCTCAGCGCTGAATACGATGCTGACGCGCCTCGCTGCACCAACCGACGCGCTCAAGGCTCAGATGCGAGCAATGGGGGTCGCGTTCGCAGACTCGAGCGGTAATGCGCTTCCGTTCATCGAGATCTTGAAGAACCTAGCGAAAGGCGGAAACAAGGCCGGCGGCAACATGGACAAGGTCGCGTTCTTCGCCGAGCTCGTTGGACTCCGTGGGCAGAAGGCAGCATCAAACCTGGCGGCGATGTTCGACATCGTCGACAAGACGACGGGCAAGAACAAGGTTGAGGATCTGGTGGAGGCGCTGCAGAACGCCGAGGGAGCCGCAGGCAAGATGGCCGCGATCCGTATCGACACGACGCAGGGCGATTGGCTGTTGATGACGTCTGCGATCGACGCCGTGAAGGTCAGCTTGTTCGAGGCTCAAAGCGGCCCGCTCCGTGGGATGATCCAAGGAACCACGAAGTGGGTCGAAGCGAACAAGGGACTCATTCAGACCAAGGTCGCCGAGTACATCCAGAAGATCGGCGACAACATGCCGGCCATCGTCACGTGGGGAACGCGGATCGGCAAGGTTGTGTTGGTTCTTATGGCGTGGTCCACGGCCATCAAGGTCTGCACGTTTGCAAACCTGGTTCTTTCCTCGTCTGTTAGCACCGTTGCGGCTGTCGTGGGTATTTACTCGGGCGTTGTGAAGGCGATCACCTATCTGCAGGGCGCTTGGCAGATCGCTAACTACCTCACGGCTGGGTCGTTGACAGCTGTAGCTGTGGCTGCCGGTTCTGTGCTTATTGCGGTTGGGGCTGTCACGCTTGCCATTCGAGAGTTCACCAAGCTGCTGGATGTGATCGAAGGGTACGACGTTTGGGAGCTCTTCAAGGACTTTGCCCTAGGCGACGCCGCATTTGGGTTTCAGAAGCTGGACGATTACCAGAACAAGAAGGCCAAGGAGCGCGCCAAGCAACGCGAGGAGTCATCGGCAAACTCCATGGCGTACAAGGAGGCAAAGCGGGCTCCATCAGACGCTACGGTGTTGATCGAGCTCAACAACATGCTGGCCAAGAACGGGCTGGATCCTGTTGGGCCAGGAGCGGACTACAAGAAGAAGAGAGACGGAGACGCCGAGGCGCCCGCCACGGTCGCCAGCGCTGTAGACCTTTCGGGTATCCAACTGCCTCCCCAGAAGATCGTCACGTCCGGAGAGATCACCATCAAGGACGAGACCGGGCGCGCCAAGATCACGAAGGCTCCGCCGCCTGGTGGAGTTCCGCTTAAGCTCAAGCCGTCCGGTGCATTCTGATGGCTGGCCTAGTTGGAGCGAACGCCGCGTCGCTGCTGTCCACTGCATCTGGGTGGGAATCCCGCGTCAAGAAGGGTGCGTACGTCAGCCCCACCGGCAAGCGCATCGAGTACTCAGCTGGCGACGTCTCGCGAGAGATTGAGCTGCGCGGGACGGTCTTCCAGTTCCCCCGATACGGCGGGGACTTCGTTCAGCGCACTGGATACGGTGGTAGAAAGTACCCTACCCTGGCGATCTTCCACGGCCCCAACTGCGACGTCGAGGCCACGAAGTTCGAGTCGATGCTGATGGAGCCCGGAACCGGGAAGCTCGAACACCCGTTCTATGGGACCTTCGATGTGCTGCCGTTCGGAACCATCACTCGTCGGGATGATCTGGTCACCGCAGCAAACCAGACGATCGTTGACGTCACGTTCTGGTCGACGATCGGATCCGTCTACCCTGGCACCCAGCAGACGGGGCCGACGGAGATTGATGCGTGGTTGGCGCGCTTCGGGACTGCTGCAATCTCCGGGTTCGGTGGCGTTGTGGACATCGCTTCGATGGCCAAGCGCATGAGCCTAGCCGCGTCGCTCAAGAAGATGATCGGCGAAGTTGGTAACGCTTTCGACGCCGTCTCGAGTGTTGTTGGCGACGTGCGTTCCGGATTCGCTGACGCAGTGTCCGTCGTAAACGCCGCGGTCGACGTGCTAGTCGGCAAGCCGCTGCTGCTCGCTCGGCAGATCATCGACCTGGTCCACGCTCCGGGGCGCGCGCTCGGCGGTCTCCTCGACAGGCTCGAGGGGTACGGCCGCATGTTGGACTCGATCACTGGGTCATCCGCTGGGAACCCGCGACTCGGCCTAATCAACGGGGCCACCATGGACTTCACCCGGGCCCGCGTGGGTAACGCCTTCCACGGCGCGGACCTGACCGCCATGGGCGGAGTCTCCGGGGCGGTACTCGGGGCGCGGTCGGCGCAGTCCGAGCTCCAGACCAAGCCGCAGGCGATGCGGGCTGCGGTGCAACTCGAGACCATGCTGGCGTCGCTGCAAGCGTGGCATGACGATGGATTCTCGGCTTTGCTCGCCGTGCCCGTGGCTGGCACCTACCAATCCGACACCGGGGCAGCCGCAAGGGAGCTCCGGGGTGCGGTTGCCGCTGCGTCCCGTCACCTAGTCGAGCTGAGCTTCTCGCTGGCTCCCGAACGGATCATCGTGCTCGGAAGGGATCGGCACTTCATCGAGCTCGCATCCGAACTATACGGTCGAGTAGACGACGCAACGCTGGACAGGCTGATCGATTCGAACTCGCTGACAGCGGACGAGATCATCAGCATCCCGCGCGGGAGGGCTATTGCCTACTACCCAGGATGAGGTCTCCCTCACGATCGGCGGGATACCCATCATCGGGTGGGTCGACATCTCGATCGACCGCGCGATCGACACCTACTCGACGGTGTCCGTGTCGGCGCCCTTCGACCACACGAGGCCCGAGCTACGCGATCTGTTCCGCCCCTTCGAGTACCGCGATCTCGTGGTTTCGATCGGTGGCGAGCGCATATTCACCGGGATCGCGGTCGATATCGTGCCGAAGATCGGACCCGAGAGTAGCTCAGTGTCCGTCACCGGGTACGCCCTGCCGGCGCAGCTCGAGGACTGCCACGAGCCACACTCAGCGCTGCCGCTGAAATTCGAGGACATCGGGCTCCGCTCCGTCATGGCCGCGCTCCTGACCCCGCTTGGGATTCAGTACGAGCTTCGGGGGATGGAGGGGGCTCCGCTCGAAGAGGTTGAGCTTGACCCGACGAACAGCCCCCAGGACATCCTCTCCAAGGTCGCCCAGCAACGCGGGTACGTTCTGACCGACACCGCGGACGGGAAACTCCTATGCTGGAAGTCCGTAGATTCCGGCGCCCCCGTCGCGCGGCTCGAGGAGAACGTGCCGCCAGTTGGGACCATCGAGGCGCAGTTCGCGGCGCGCGAGTATTACTCCGAGGTCACCGGGTACACGCAGGCGAAGCGCGGGCGAAAGGGCACACACCACACCGAGCCCAACCCGTGGCTCCCAAGACTTCGACCGCACTCGTTCGAGCTCAGCGAGACTGACCCATCCGAAGCGCCAGCGGCCGCAAA
>CAYGKH010000145.1:0-128 GCA_964350345.1 uncultured Coriobacteriaceae bacterium | reverse complement strand
GCGGGATGGCAGATTAGCGACCTGCCGACATGGCGGGATCCGCAAGGGGATCTGTGGACCCCGAACAAGACGATCACGCTGCGTGCGCCAAGCGCCATGGTCTACCGAGAAACCGAGCTTCTGATTCG
>CAYGKH010000144.1:0-5114 GCA_964350345.1 uncultured Coriobacteriaceae bacterium | reverse complement strand
CTCGCGCTCGATGCGCTTCGCTACTGCGGGACCCTTTCCCAGAAGTTGGCGATTCACGGTGAAGCCGTGGCTCTTCTCGATCGTGTCCTCGAGATAGTTCCCGAGGCCGTGAAGGTGCTCGACCTCGACGGCCGCGTGCTCCACTGGAACCCGGCGTGCGAGCGCCTCTATGGCTGGAGTGCCGGGGATGTGTGCGGAGAGCGCATGCCGCATGTTCCGGAAGATATGCGGCTCAGGGCGATCCAGGATATCCGCCGGATCGCAGCGGGAGGCCAGGAGGCACGTCGCGAGTCGTTCGGTATGCGCAATGACGGATCGCAGATCCCCCTCGGGATCACGGTCGCCCCGTTCGTCGATTGCGACGGACACCCGGCCGGGGTCGTCTCGGTCGTCTCCGAGCTGACCGGTGAGCATGCTATCTCTGCTCCGGGAGAAGCGCTCGTCTCGGTGGTCGCACAGTCACTCAGGGGCCCGCTGACCGCGATAGTGGGTTTCGCGCAGCTTCTTGCGCGTCCCGAAATCCTCGAGGACGAGGGTCGCCGCTCACGCACGATCCGCGCGCTGGAGGAGCGGGGTGCGCGGATGGCCGCGCTCGTGGACGACCTCTTACTTGCGACTCGACCCGGACAGGAGGGGATCAGGCTCGACGCCGAGCTCGCCGATCTTGCCGGCATGGTCATGGAGGTGGTCTCCAGCTTCGAAGAGGAGCATCCTGAGTATCGGTTCGTGGTCGACTACGATGCATCCATAGCCCCCATGATGCTTGATCGCCGAAGGATACAGCAGGCCCTCGGCAACCTGCTGGACGCGGCGCTTCGATTCTCGTCTCCCGGGGCGGATATCGCGCTCGCGGTTCGTTTCGATGAAGGTGATGCGGTCGTCGAGATCACTGGTGGCGACCCCGGGGTCGAGTCCGAGAAGAGCGAGCGACCCCCCGAAGGCTACTATCGTGGCGAAAGTGATGCAGGGGGCGGGCAGGCGGGGGCGGATTTCGGCCTCCATCTTGTGAGGATGATAGCCGAGGCCCACGGCGGGAGTGCGACGATATCGGGAGAACCGGGTAGAGAGAGTACGTTCGCTATTCGTATTCCGGGACGGGTCGCATCTGTCTGACCGCGGGCACGCTGAAGGAGTGGGACACGTGGACGAAAGATTTCAGCCAGCCGACGCATCCGCCGAGAACGCACCCGGGGCCGGGCCTGACCGAGGCCCTGGCGACGTGCCTCCCGGCGAGGCCGTGACGACCGCATCACCCGCACCGCCACCGGAGAAGCCGCAGCGCAAGGGGCCCAGAGCCCTGATCGTCATCGTCATGGTAGCGCTTATAGCGCTCGGGGTGGCGGGATGGGTCTACGTCGAGACCGTTGGTACGCAGCGTGCCGCGGTCGAGCGCCTCGATGAAGCAACCAGGCTCGTGGAGAGCGCGGACACGGTCGTGCTCGACTTCGATGAGATCGTTCGAGCCGAGATCGATGCGGCGACAAGTCAACGCGCGCAGGAAGTCGGAGAGCAAGTGCCAGACGCTGTGGCCGAGCTGGAGCGTGCTGTGGAGCTGATAGGAGAGGCGCGGGAGGATCTTCCTTCGGCGGATGTCGCTTACGCTTTGGCGCTGCGGGACTCCGCTGCGGCCCGTCTGGAGATGCTCGAGTTCGCTGACCCCATCCTCGAGGTCAATCGGAAAGCATCGGCCGCCCTCGGCCCCTCGGCGCAAGGATGGGAGCTCATCGTCGAGTCAGAGGAGCTGTCCATGGAGGCCGCTACCGAGTATAGCAAGCTAACCCGGGAGGGCGTCGAGCGATCGACGGAGCTCGCCGGCGAGGCTATCGCGAAGGTGAGTAGCGCACGGGAGCTGTTCAGCGAGGCTGCTACCGCGTTTCCCGAGGTCGACTTCGCGGCCTACGAGGAGTACTGCGAGAAGAAGCTCGCCGCCCTCGAGATCTCGAAGCAGGCCGACGCCGCATGGCTCGCCGGTAACATCGCCGAGGCGAACACCCTGGGCACGCGCTACAACGAGGCCGAGCAGGAGCTGGCCGGGCTTGCCGCAGACCTGCCCTCATCGCCCGCGATCCTGATCGCAGCGGCTTTCGAGGAGTTTGCGACGGAGCCGACAGCAGCTTACTTCGAGGCCCGCGCCCGCGCGACGGCGGCGGACGCCCGCTTGCGGGAGACGACGGGTCAGCCGACACCCGAGCCTGAAGCCGATGGGGAGCCGGACGGAGCGTAACTCACTTTTCGGAGTAGCCACTCCCCATCTGTGCGAGGGCCCGTACATCGAGGATGATCACGCGTTTGCCGTGGACTTCGACGAGTCCGTCGGTGCGCAGACGAGCGAAAGCACGGGACAGGGTCTCGGGGACCGTGCCGAGAGCCGCTGCCAGATCACCCTTGCTCATACCCAGGTCGACCTCGAGCCCGGCGGGGGCCGGTGAGCCGACCGCGAGCGCACGCTGGAAGAGGTAGCGAGCCAGACGTGCAGGTACGTCGAGCGAGAGCGACTGGACGACGCTCGTGAAGTTGACGACACGGTTGGCAAGATCCCCGATCACCGTGCGGGCGACGGCGGGCTCTGTGTCGAGGAGCTCCCAGAGGGCACTCCGGGGGAACCACGCCACGGTAGCCGGTGTGGTGGCCTCGCTGTTGGCGGGGTAGCGCCCTCCGGCGAGGGCGGCCACAGCGGCCAGCGGATCGCCCGCATCGAGGGTCTCGAAGAGGATTCGCTTCCCGTCCGCACCGAGGTGGAACACCTGGGCCTTGCCGGCTATCAGGACGCCGAACTCCCCGGCAGGGTCCCCTTCGGTGATGAGACGGGTACCCCGGGCTACGTCTCGGACGCGGGCAGTGCGCACAAGTCGCTCCAGAGCCTCTGTGCCTGCGAGGTTCCACAGACGGTTTATGCGGAGCGCGGCGAGTACGTCGGCACGCAGGGCGGGCTGTTCGGCCACGAAAGACCTCCGATGGGGTATGGGAGTACCTAAGCGATCCCCCCAAGATTCCCGCCAGACTTGACTGCCGTCAAGGGCAAGGGTGTCGTGCGGGACGTACTCTGCCCGTGTGTCTCGAGTCTGACCAGGGTACTGAGAGAAGGAGCGGAGCGGGAGTGAACGAACAGTTCGCCGAGAAGATGCGCGAGCGGGATGTGGCGAAAGATACTCGCCTACTCGGCGACTTCGCGGGAATCTACTGCAAGGGGAACCACCCGGATGCATCCCGTGGACCGCTCGTCAGCGACGGGGCCGCGCTCGGCGTGTATGGGCGCCGCGTTCCCGAGGTCTGTACGGACTGTGCCGAGCTCCTGGCCTATGCGGAGAAGCGCCGGGCTTTCTGTCCCAGAGACCCCAAACCGTTCTGCAGCTACTGCGACACGCACTGTTACCGGCCCCAGATGCGCGAGAAGATGCGCGACGTCATGAAGTACAGCGGACCACGTTCGATCGTGCGAGGCCATGCGATCGACTCCGTGAGACATCTCGCTGCGGGCCGCCGGGCTAAGCGTGAGCGTGAGGCCCGCTTTGCAGACAGCACGACGGAACAGCAGCGATGACCGCGGCCCATCGTGGCCGAGGAGTGACCGAAAGACACCGGCCCAACCAGGAGGAACCCGATATGAGCACCGCCACCATCACGCGACAGATAGTCCACATCGACGAGGAGTTGTGCAACGGATGCGCGCTCTGCGTCTCACCCTGTGCCGAGGGGGCAATCGAGATCGTCGACGGCAAGGCCAAGGTCATCCGTGAGGAGCTCTGTGATGGGGCGGGCTTCTGCCTCGGGGTCTGCCCGACGGGCGCGCTTACGCTTGAGACCCGTGAGACCGTGCCGTTCGATCACGCTGCTGCCGAGCCGATCATGGCCGAGAAGAAGGCGAACTACCTCGCCCAGCACTGCTTCCAGTGCGGCGCCTCGGAAGATGACCGCCCGCTTCTGCCGGTCCGCACCGGTGGCGACAGCACCTGGGTGTGCACGCGCTGCCTACCTGCGTTGATTCACGGCTAGCAGTCCGCCGAGGCGGCGGACCCTACCTGTCCGCCGCGCACGTACCGTCCGTCAATCGTCGAAAGGACCGATATGTTTTGTAATCAGTGCGAACAGACCGCGAAGGGGGTCGCGTGCACCACCGTTGGTGTGTGCGGCAAGAAGGAGGACGTTTCGGCGCTGCAGGACCTGCTTGTCAACGCCTGTCGCGGCTTGTCCCTGGCGGCCATCGACGCCGAAGTGCGCGGGGCCGATACGGTCGGGGCCGGAAGATTCGTGGCCGACTCGCTCTTCACAACCCTCACCAACGTGGACTTCGATCCAGCGTCGATCGCGGACAAGGTCGATGAGGCCGTACGTCTGCGAGAGGAGCTCCTCTGTGAGGCGTGTGCCAACGACCTCGTCGGGGCGTACGTCGATTTCACACCGGCTACGACCGTCGATGGCCAGGTCGCTCAGGGTATCGAACTCGGGAGCCCGTGGGATACCAGCCGCGACGACGACGTGCAGGCGCTTCAGCAGACGACTCTCTACGGCCTCAAAGGCATCGCAGCCTACGCGCACCATGCCCGTATCCTCGGCCAGGAGGATCCGGCGGTCTACGAGTACCTCTTCAAGGCGCTCGCTGCCCTTGGCGACACATCACTCGATCTCAATGCCTGGGTCGGGCTCGCGCTGGAGTGCGGCGCGGTCAACCTGCGCACGATGGAGCTGCTCGACGCCGCCAACACGGGCGCCTACGGGCATCCCGTTCCCACCGAGGTCCCCCTCGGCCAGCGCTCCAACAAGGCGATCCTGATCTCCGGTCACGACCTGCGCGATATGCAGCTGCTGCTCGAGCAGACCGCGGGTAAAGGCATCGACGTCTACACGCATGGCGAGATGCTCCCGACCCACGCCTACCCCGAGCTCAAGAAGCACCCGCACTTCTACGGTCACTACGGCACCGCGTGGCAGAACCAGCACAAGGAGTTCGCCGCCTTCCCCGGCGCCATCTTGATGACGACGAACTGCCTCATGCCCCCGCGCGACGAGTACAAGGAGCGCCTCTTCACCAGCGGCCCGGTGCACTTTCCCGGCGTGTCGCACGTCGACGGCGATTTCTCCGCCGTCGTGACCAAGGCGCTCGCGATGTCCGGCTT
>CAYGKH010000143.1:0-5130 GCA_964350345.1 uncultured Coriobacteriaceae bacterium | reverse complement strand
CAACCTATTCAGTGCGGGTTTGCACCCACACATGTGTCACAAGATCCGAAAAAACTCCGATTACAATACCCCCCTCCCAGGGTATGACAGAGGGTGTGTGGTTCGGGCATCAGGCCCGGGCAGAAAGGGGGTGTTCCCATGAGTTGGCACAAGAGAGCAGCACTCCTCGCTCTCGCTCTGGCCCTTATGGTCTCCTTCGCAGCATGTGCTGCGGACGACGCCGATGAGCCGGTAGTCGATGACGAGGAGCCCGTCGGTACCGTCACGGTGATGGGTTTGTGGGGCGGCGGTGAACTCGAGGGCTTTGAAGGGGTCATTGCAGGCTGGGAGACCGACACCGGTGGCGCCATGGAGTTCGAGGGCACTCGTGACCTCTCGGCCATCCTTCGCGCACGTGTGGCTGGCGGCAACCCGCCCGACATCGCTATCCTCCCGAATCCGGCGCTCATGACGGACTTCGCCAGTACTGGTGATCTTATCGATCTGGGTAATGTTCTCGACATGAGCCAGATTCAGGCCGACTACGCGGAGGCGTGGATCGACCTGGGCATGGCGGAAGGCAGTATGTACGGCTTAGCGATCAAGGCAGCCCCGAAGAGTACCGTGTGGTACAACCCGAGCAACTTCGCCGAGGCTGGCTACGAGACTCCCGAGACCTGGGACGAGTTGATCGAACTCTCCGACCAGATGCTCGCCGACGGTACTGCTCCGTGGTCGATAGGTATCGAGAGCGGTGCTGCTACCGGCTGGCCCGCGACCGACTGGATCGCGGAGATCTTCTTGACAGAGTCTGGTCCGGATGTCTACGACCAGTGGGTCGCGCACGAGATTCCGTGGACCGACCCCGCGGTCAAGTCGGCGTTCGAGAAGTTCGGCCAGGTGGCCCTGACCGAGGGCTACGTTCCTGGCGGCGCGGACGCCATCCTTGCGACGGGCTTCGAAGAGGCTTCGTATCTGCCGTTCGAGGATCCGCCAAGGGCGCACATGTACTTCCTCGGAGCGTTCACGCAAGGGTTCATCGCGAATCAGTTCCCGGATCTGGTTCCTGAAGAGGAGTACGACTTCTTCAAGTTCCCCTACATCGACCCTGCGTATCAGGGTGCCGTCACGGGTGGCGCCGATATCGCGGTCATGCTCAACGACACGCCCTCCGCCAGGTCGCTCATGAACTACCTTGCGGCTGGCGGCTCGTGGGAGTCGTGGGCCGCTTTGGGTGGCTATCTCTCGCCCAGTCGTGCGCTCAACGTCTCAGCCTATCCTGACGCGCTCTCCGTCAAGGCTGCCGAACAGCTCACCGAGTCGCAGGTCTTCCGCTTCGGAGCGGGCGACATGATGCCCTCCGAGGTCCAGAACGCGTTCTGGAGTGCTGTGATCGACTATCTCCAGCAGCCCGACCGTCTCGATGCGATTCTCGAAGAGGTCGAGGCCGTTGCAGTCGAGGCGTACGCGCAGCAGTAACGCTTCTGGTGTTTGGGGCCCGACGGAGAGGGGCGCCCTGTCACCTGACGGGGCGCCCCGTCCCCACGGGAGGAGGAGTGGATGAGGTCGCGACTGGCAACGTTAGCGTGGCTGTCTCCCGCGCTCGTGTTGCTCGGAGTGTTTCTCGTATATCCGGTGGCGAACACGATCCGGCTGAGCTTTTTCAGCGGACGCGACATGTCGACCTTCGTGGGCGTGGACAACTACCTCTACCTGTTCACGCACCCTGAGACGATAATCGTCTTCCGTAATAACCTCCTCTGGCTGGTATTCTTCACCGCAGCCACGGTCAGCATCGGCCTGGTCCTCGCCGTGCTTGCGAACCAGGTCCGCTACGAAGCCGTGGCCAAGGCGATCATCTTCGTCCCGATGGCGGTGTCTTTCACGGCCGCCGCTGTAATCTGGCGATTCATGTATATCTACCGGGCACCACAGTTCGAGCAGACCGGTGTACTCAATGCGTTCCTTGCCACGCTGGGGTTCGACCCGATTCCATGGATAACCAGCACGTCCTTGAACAACTATGCCCTCATCGCGGCGGGCATCTGGATGTGGACCGGATTCGCGCTGGTAGTGGTTTCGGCTGGCCTCAAAGGCATTCCGACCGAAGTACTGGAGGCCGCACGGGTCGATGGGGCGACGGAGACACAGATCTTCTGGCGCGTCATCCTTCCGATGTTGCGCTCGGTTCTGCTCGTCGTGGCGGTCACGCTCACCATCAACTCTCTCAAAGTCTTCGATCTCGTCTACGTGATGACCTTCGGCAACTATCAAACGGATGTGCTCGCGAACCGCATGTTCAAAGAGATGTTCACATTCGGGAACTTCGGACGTGCGAGTGCGGTCGCGGTCGTGTTGCTGTTTGCGATAGTCCCGCTGATGCTCTTGAACATCCGGCGATTCAAGCGGGAGGAGTGAAACGATGGCAAGGGAAGCCGCGGCACTGAAGGCTAGCGAACGGATTGCGAAGGCGGTCTCGAGGGGTCCGCTCCACGCTGCGATCATCGCGGTCTGCATGCTATGGATGCTGCCCTCTCTCGGCCTGTTCGTAAGCTCCTTTCGTCCGAGAGATGCGATAGCCACGAGCGGGTGGTGGACGGCTTTCACGACCCCCTTCGAGTTCACGCTTGCGAACTACGAGCAGGTACTCACCGCGCAGGGAATGGCGCAGAGCTTCTGGAACAGTGTGACGATCGCGCTGCCCGCCACAGTCTTTACGGTGATCGTCGCAGCGTTCGCCGCCTATGCGTTCTCATGGATGGACCTGCCCGGCAAGGAAGCGATGTTCCTGGTCATGGTCGGACTGCTGGTCGTTCCGATCCAGCTCACTCTTATCCCGGTACTCCAGATGTTCGCTTCGGCGGGGATTACGGGCACCTTTTCCGCGGTCTGGCTCGCCCATACGGCCTACGGGCTACCCTTCGCGGTCTTTCTGCTGCGCAACTTCTTCATAGCGCTGCCCAAGGACCTACTCGAGTCCGCCTTCCTTGAGGGGGCCTCGCACATGCGTGTCTTCGTTCGAATCGTCATGCCCCTCTCGGTACCCGCGATCGCGGCACTCTCCATCTTCCAGTTCCTGTGGTTGTGGAACGACCTACTGGTGGCACTCGTGTATCTCGGAGGTTTCCGCTCGGTAGCTCCGATGACGGTGACCATCTCGAATCTTGTGAGCTCGTTCGGGAGCGAGTGGCATCTGCTTACGGCGGCGGCATTCATCTCGATGATGCTCCCGCTTGCGATCTTCTTCGCCCTTCAGCGCTACTTCGTCGAGGGCATTCTCACCGGTGCGGTGAAAGGATAGAAGGATGGCCGAGGTACGCTTCGACCACGTCACCAAGCGCTTCGGCGACTTCGAGGCGCTCAAGGACTTCGACCTGACGATCGAGGACCGTGAGTTTCTGGTGCTGGTTGGACCATCGGGATGCGGCAAGTCGACGGCACTCAGGATGCTCGCCGGGCTGGAGACGATAACCGAGGGCTCGATCTATATCGGTGATCGAAAGATCAACTCGGTCCCCGCCAAGGACCGCGACATAGCGATGGTCTTCCAGTCCTACGCTCTCTACCCGCACATGACGGTCTACGGCAACATCGCGTTCGGTCTGCGGTTGCGCAAGATGTCCAAGGACGATATCGACCGCAAGGTGCGCGATGCGGCGAAGGTGCTCGGCGTCGACGTGCTGCTCGATCGCAAGCCCGGGCAGCTCTCCGGTGGCCAGCGACAGCGTGTCGCGGTCGCGCGGGCGATCGTACGCGAGCCGCGCGTGTTCCTGCTCGACGAGCCGCTCTCCAACCTCGATGCGAAGCTGCGCGTCCACACACGCGCGGAGATCAGCAAGCTTCACGAGCGTCTCGGGACTACGTTCGTCTACGTCACCCACGACCAGGTCGAAGCGATGACGATGGCCGACCGGATCGCGGTGATGAACGAGGGTATCATCCAACAGGTCGGCAGCCCCCAGGAGCTCTACGACAGCCCGGTGAACGTCTTCGTTGCGGGGTTCATCGGCTCTCCAGCGATGAACTTTTTCAAGGCTTCGGTTGTCGAGAACGGAGAGGGCGTGCGGCTTGAGGGTGAGGGCTTCAAGATAGACGTGCCAGACGACCGTGCCGAGGAGATTCGTCACTACACCGGGCGCACGATGAAGTTCGGGGTCAGGCCGGAGAACATCCACGATACCGAGTTTGTCCCCTCGGGCATCACGGCCGCGCCGTCGCGCGTCACAGTCGATGTGACGGAGCCGATGGGCAACGAGGTCTTCCTCCACCTCATGGCGGGCGAGGTCAAGCTGTTGGCAAGGGTCGACCCGCGCACTTCCATCCGTGAGGGAGATCAGGTCGAGGTCATAATCGACATGGAGCGTATGCAGATCTTCGATCCTAAGACCGACGAGACGCTCGGTACGGCTGCAGCAAGTTAGGGCGCGCTCAAGCCCGGGCTGTCAGGGCCCGGCGAGTTCGTCGAGAAGTCCGATGGCACACCGCGCGGTGAATTCGATCTGCACACCCGACGGCAGGGTAGACTCCCCGTCACCGCGCTGCGGTCCGTACGCGCGGCACGATCGTCGGCTCCTCAGGTCCACTGCTCATGAGTGCTCCTCATGTCGAGCTTCTCTCTTCCGACTTTCGACACGATCGGCATCGCTCGAGAAGGGTTTCATCTCCGGTTCGGTAGCCTATGGGCATGTAGAGTACTACGTAGGTTCGCCGCCCGGTCGCGGGGGTGTCCGTGTCGGCGACGCCGCCAGACCTGTCGCCGAACTGACGCAGGAGGTGACGCGCCGCCGACCGAAGGTCGCCGCGCATCCGCAATGAGCATGAACGACAAGAATCCCACGGGTGTCGGGTCCTGGCACTTCTTTAGCGCCGACGAGGTGCTGGAGAGGCAGGAGTCCTCGGCAAGCGGACTCTCGGTTGAAGAGGCCGCCCGACGACTCGAGGAGTACGGCCCCAACGCGCTCTCGGCCGAGGGCGGGGTCTCGATACTCGAACTTGTCCTCAAGCAGCTCAAGAGTCCGCTCATCTATCTGCTCGTTGCCGCCTCACTTATCTCGCTGTGGGCCGATCACTACGTCGATGCGGCGGTGATCGCCGCGATCATAATCATCAACACTCTGATCGGCGTCTCCCAGGAATGGCGTGCCGAGAAGA
>CAYGKH010000142.1:0-5152 GCA_964350345.1 uncultured Coriobacteriaceae bacterium | reverse complement strand
CGCGCGGGATGTCGAGGTCGAAGCCTTTGAGGTTGTGCTCGCGGGCGCCTCGGACCGAGATGGATTCAAGTGACACGGAGGAGACCTGCCTTACGGGTTCGGGGGTGATTTTGGCAAGTCTTCATTGTACTCCGCCTGGCGAGCGAACGCACGTTCGATGTCGCCCGAGGGATTCCGTTCTCTCGGACATCTCTGGTCGCGACATCCTCGGCTTGGTCCTCCCTTGGCTCATGAGAGCCGCCCGTCGTCGTTCCAGTTCCCGAACATCTCCCCCGCCGCCGTCTTGCGGACGAAGTTGCCGAGGCGGCGCGCGAACTCCTCTTCGCGATCGCGTGACCCGTCGATATAGCTGATCCGCACGCGCTTGTAGAACTCGGGGAACGCCTCGAATGTCTCGTAGGCACCGGGATGCTCCTTGAGGGCGCACACGATGTAGTCGGGAACGTGGAAGGGTTCGTCGAGGTCGGGCAGGACGGCAGAGTGCCTCCTCAACCGCGTCGATATAGGCGAGGGTAGGCTCGGCTGCACGATCGTCGCGGAGAAGCCATATCTCGTTGGCCGTGCTGTGGTTACGCAGCGCACATCACACAGGTCGATCTCGACGCGATAGCGGCGAAGCTCAACTCACGGCCACGCAAGAGGCTTGGCTACAAGACGCCGGAGGAATGCTATGCACAATCGTAGGAAGTCCCTGAGGAAAGCAAAGCGTTGCACTTCGAACTTGAACTCAGGTTCTGACGCTACAATGCGACACGCGAGTGGACCTCCCGGTCCAGGCGCTCGCCGAGCTCATCCGAAGCTACGTCCAGGTCATAGTCCGACTGCAGCCCGAGCCAGAACTGCGGCGTCGTATCGAAGTAGCGCGCGAGCCGAAGCGCCGTCTCTGCGGTGACGCGGCGCTTGCCGAGGACGATCTCGTTGATCCGGCGCGGCGGCACGCCGATGTTGAGCGCGAGCCGGTTCTGGCTCAAGCCCAGCGGCTTCAGGAACTCCTCGAGCAACACCTCGCCGGGGTGTACCGGTGCGAGCATCTTCTGGGTCACGGCCGACCTCCTCTCAGTGGTAGTCGACGATCTCCACGTCGTAGGCGTCTCCGTCCTGCCAGACGAAGCACACCCGCCATTGGTCGTTGATGCGGATGCTGTGCTGACCCTCGCGGTCCTTCGACAACTTCTCGAGCCGGTTGGCCGGGGGGCTACGCAGGTCGTTGATGGCGTGCGCGTTGTTGAGCATCCGCATCTTGCGCAGGGCGACCGTCTGGATGTCCGATGGCAGCTTCTTGGAGAAACGCCGGCTGAACACCTTCTCCGTCTCGCTGTCTGCGAACGACTTGATCATGCAGACAGAGTATAACGCGTCGCGTCATACGTCAAGCGTCATGAATCTAACGCTCTTCGGCGTCAGCTGCGAGGCGCAGCGAACGCTTCCTGCCCGAGTCTACCGTGCGGACGCCGAGTCTGCTGGACGCCGTGGTTAGGCCGGACACCTCCGGGTCAGACGCTCAGCAGGGAACCTGTTGTAGTTCGGTGAGGACACCTCGCTCAATCCCCAGAACGCAGTCGCTCAGCCGTTCGATGTCCTCTCTGATGTGGCTTGCCAGCAGGACGGTCACCCCCTGCGCCTTGAGTCCGTCGACGACCGCGTGTAGCATCTCGACGCCATCGGTATCTAGACCGCTCGTCGGCTCGTCGAGGAGCAGCAGCCGCGGACGCTCCATGAACGCTTGCGCTATCCCGAGACGCTGCTTCATGCCGACGGAGAACTTGCGGACCTTCTTTCGGGCAACGTCCTCAAGACCGACCACGCGAAGCGCCTCGAGGATCTCTTCTCGACCGATCCTGTTCTGGATCGACGCGAGCACGCTCAGGTTCTCGTAGGCCGAAAGCGAGCCGAGGAACCCGGGCTTCTCGATCAGCGCCCCGAGATCCGGGGGAAAGCGCTTGTTCGCCACCACGGGAAAGCCATCCACGACGATCTCACCCGACTGCGGGATCACAAGACCGGCGATGCACTTGAACAGCATGCTCTTACCCGACCCGTTGCGGCCGACGATCCCGATCACCTGACCGGCATGCGCCTCCAATGAGACGTCTTCGAGTATCTGATCTCCCTTGAGCGAAAGGGAGACGGAACGGACGGACAGGAACGCCTCACTCATAAGAACTCACTCCCCCGTGTCGTGATATGGCTCGGACGCGACAGCCGGAACATGATGACAAGCAGAACAGCAATGCCGAAGATCGAAGCCAGCAGCGAGAGTACACCACCGCGCTCCGCTATCAGGAAGTAGCGGATGATGTTGGGCAGGCCGGCATGGTCGAAGGCGAGATTGGCCGCATGGTATGCGAGCACACCGGCGAAGGCGTACCCGGTTCTCAAGCCAAGCATACTCAAGCCGACGAACGCGAGAGCGAGATGCAGGCCGTACAGCGCAAGAAGCAGCGAGGCGAGTAACACTGCTCGTCCCTGGCCCGGGTAGGTCGCAGCCAGGAACGCGAAGGGCACAGCGCCATAGACAAGCAGGCCGATCGCGATGACAGTACCGAGCTTTCTGCCCAGCCATCGGCCGAAGGAGCCGTGGCGTATCGCCTCGAGGTGGAACCGCGACCCGGCCTCCGAACCCCAGTACCCTCCCGTACCGATCAATCCGATCGCGGCGAACCACAGCCAGAACAGCAGAAGCGGTGTCGAGAAGTAGTCGGCCACGTTGGCGACATAGCTCTCGATAATGTTCGGAGAGTAGACGAAGAGCGTGACGTAAGGCGCCATGCACGAGAACGCTTGCAGCCCGACGACGGCTGAGAACAGCGCCCTGTGGTTCCTGAACCCGGCAAGAACCGCCCTCATCCCACGACCGCCCTTTGCTGCCCGCGCCAGCCGGCCACGTTCAGCACCACGAAAGAGGCCAAGAGATAGGCGTACGAGACCCAGTACGGGAACTCCACGCTCCTTGGCTCAAGCGCGATGTGCCACGCCGGCGAAAAAAACCACAGTGTAGCAGCGGCACCTCCGGGAGGCACGAGGATGAGGAGCCAGTATGCGGCCGCGGCGATGAACGTGAAGGCCTGGTGCTCGATGTGGTGGGCGAGCGCCGCGCAGAGTGTTCCGGCGACGACGAAGGCGAGCGCGAACAACCCCATCTGCAGGACCGCGACGATCCAGGGCCGTTTCGTCTCGACCAGATACTCGTTTGCCACACGGTAGTAGTTGGGATCGAGGCTTCCCTCGGGACTTGCGGCCACCGCGCGCGTGACCTCGACGTACTCATCCGTCCAGTCACGCACGAACAACTCCCTGCCCGGGGCGATGAGGACGACAGCCACGAGGAGGACCAAGCCGAGGAGCAGGGCGGAGAGCTTGGCGATTGCGAGCACT
Organism: uncultured Coriobacteriaceae bacterium; assembly: GCA_964350345.1. Lineage (GTDB taxonomy): Bacteria > Actinomycetota > Coriobacteriia > Anaerosomatales > SLCP01 > JAUVXE01. The sequence goes on along the minus strand of CAYGKH010000142.1, from coordinate 1,777 downwards.
TTCGCTGCCCACAGCTCCGTACGCCCGCCCGCGCGCACCGCCACCAGACGTTCCTGCTCACCCTTGTACAGCATCGGCATGATCACGAACAGCAGTGGGATGAACAGGCCCCAGGTCGTGTACAGGACGTTGCCGAACACGTGCAGGACCGTCTCGATGACACCGAGGTCGATACCGGCCTGCGAAAGGTAGAAGGGCTCGTCGACGCTGACCACCACCGTGTAGAAAAGCGCGGTAGACACAGCGATCCAGCTCACCGGGCTGCGCAACGCACTTCGCACGTATATCTGAGAGATGGCGGCAGCGGGTCCTCCCACCTCACTCCTCCTTGAAACGGAAGAAGCGGAAGTAGAGCGTGAGGCTCACCGCCCAGAACACTGCGTACTGCGCACCCACCGACCAAGGGGTCGCGTACGTGTTCATCGAGGGCTCCCACATCATTGCCGGATATAGAAACGCGAAGTCGGTGTTCCCGAGCAGGATCGCCGGGATCATGAAAGCGGCGAAGGGGATGACGTACGCGTAGTACGGGTTCCTCAGCAGGGTCGAGGATGCGAGCCCGACGGTGGCGTACGTAGCGCCGAATAGGAACGAAAGCCCAGCCAGCAGCCACATGTGGGTCACCTGATCAAGATAGACAGTCGAACCAAAGAAGGGGCTGGGGCCGTTGATATCTTCGACGAGCGGGTATCTCGCCTGGAGCCAGAGCAGCATACCGGTCATCGGGAGCGCCAAGACGAGCCCGCCAGCAAGAGCGTTGCTGAGCAGCCGAACCACCTGATAGCGCACGGTCTTCGCTCGCATGAGGATGCTTCGCGAGAAGCCCTCGTTACGCTCGAGCGCGTACGACGACGCGAATGGCGCCGCAGCGAGAACCGGAGCGGCGAGCGAAACGGGTCCATCGAAGAGTAGGAAGTACAGGTAGAACGCCCCCGTCTCGTCACCCCACCGAAGCTCCGGGCGGATCCACCAGAACAAAGCTAGAACGACGAGCACAATGCCCATGAAGAACGGTGCAGCGAGCACCGAACGTCGGATCTCTGTCAACCACCACCGCACAGGCCTGCCCCTCTCTCATGCCCGGAGCTGCGGGGCGGCGGCCACCGCCGCCCCGCAGCTCGGTTCACCCTACCGTCTAGCGCTCGTCGGGACTCCACGAACCGCGCGTCTGAATACGGTACGGCTCAGTAAACCTGCTGCGATGACCGAGCCGATAGCCGGTTCCTGGCTGGTTCTGTCCGGAGTAGTACGAGTGCAGCACTCGTGAACCGCTCGAGATCAGTCTCCTAGGTGTGACCTGTCTCGTGCCGCGATAGATTGCGGAGTACATTGAGCGTCCGCCGCCGATGCTCCTGTTGTTGTCGACTCCACGTGAGTAGTTGACCTTCGTGAGCGGGTGGGTGTACGCAACGGCCGACCCAAACCTCGGCACGATCAGGTCGTACGATGCAATGTGGCGAGCGTACGCGACGCCGGCGCCGAGTACTGAGATTGCGAGCGCACAGACCACAAGGATCCGGCCCCTGCGCGATTTGATGTACGTATCCATGTTGCTCGTTCCTTTCATTGATTCGGGCATACTTCACCCTCGGAATGCCAAACAGGTTCAGGAGTGCTACGATGCGAATTGCCACGCTCGGTGATGCCTCTTTGCGGGAGTCTCATTGGGCGTGGCTCTCTACGTGCATCTCATAGACTCACCCCCCTACGCGGTCTACTCAGCGAGCCTTAGTGCCGACCCCCCAGCCGACACTTACCGGGAGTCTAGTCGCGCCAT
>CAYGKH010000141.1:0-5171 GCA_964350345.1 uncultured Coriobacteriaceae bacterium | reverse complement strand
TTCAAGAGGACCGGTTCTCTTCAGACAGAAACGATTTGGTATCAATAGGTCGTACTTCCAGATGTTCAAGTTTCGTACCATGAAGACAGATGCTCCTGCTGATACACCGACTCACTTAATGGCGAATCCTTTGCAACACACGACAAGGGTTGGGCGTTTTCTGCGACAGACGAGTCTTGATGAGTTACCGCAACTGCTTAACATACTCGTTGGCAAGATGTCCGTTGTGGGTCCCCGTCCGGCCCTCTGGAACCAAGATGACCTGATCGACGAGCGCGACAAGTATGGAGCTAATGCAGTCCGGCCGGGCCTCACGGGTTGGGCCCAGATCAATGGCCGGGACGAGCTACCAATAGAAGTCAAGGCTAAACTGGATGGCGAGTATGTTGAACAGATGAGCCTCTGGATGGATGTTCGATGTGTTGTCGGGACAATCGCGAAGGTATTGAGTCGTGACGGTGTTCTTGAGGGTGGCACGGGCGCCAGTGGGATTAGTGGTGCTGTCGCGAAGGATCCATCTGCCAAGGATGAGCATAGCAGTGGGGGCTAAGGCATGCTCTTAGTAACGGGAATCACGGGCCACAGCGGTAGCCACTTCCTCAAAGAACTCGCGAATAATGCCTACAGTGGTCCAATTCGCTGTGTGGTGAGGGAGACATCAAACACCGCAGAGATCGATAATGCCGTGCTAGATATTACAAAGGCGGTCGGCGACCTAGAAGACCAGGAATTCTTGGACAGGGCTATGGTCGGTGTTGATACGGTCGTTCATATCGCCTCGATATACCACTCGCGAGCTGTGGTGAGGGCTGCCGTTAGGAACGACGTCCGTAGGATCCTCCTCGTGCATACCACCGGCATTTACTCGAAGTACAAGAGTGCCTCGGATGAGTATTCAAACATCGAGCGGGACATAGAACAGTTTATTGCGGATGAGGGGTCAACAATCGGGGTTGTGTACCTGCGGCCCACCATGATTTACGGCTATCTGAATGATAGGAACATGAGTGTCTTCATAAGGATGGTGGACAGATTCAGGCTGTTCCCTGTGATCAATCACGGGAAAAGCCTGCTGCAGCCCGTACATGGAGGCGATCTTGGCAGAGCCTACTACCAAGTTCTGGTTCGATCGGAAATCTTGCGTGGTGACTACGTTCTGTCTGGCGAGCGGCCGATTTCGATGCGCGAATTGTTCGAACTCATTAGCGATGCTTTGCACAAGCGGACAACGTTCATTAGCGTGCCGCTGGAGTTGGGGGTGCTCCTAGCTAGAGTCCTGAGACTCCTCACCGTGGGGAGAGTGGACTATGTGGAGCGAGTGCAGCGTATGGGTGAGGATAGGAGTTTCTCGCATGAAGACGCGACAAGGGACTTCATGTATAGCCCAATGTGTCTAGTTGATGGGATTCGCGCTGAGGTTGCGGAGTATAGAAGGCGCTTCGAGTGACATCGGGAGTACTCGTAAGGAGCCTTGGGAACTCATGAGAATACTTGTGGTCTGTCAGTACTATCGCCCTGAGCCATTTAGAATCGCAGAGATCTGCGAGCACATGGTGCGGGGTGGTCACGCGGTCACCGTGTTGACGGGTCTGCCAAATTACCCAATGGGCAAAGTGCCGCCTGAGTACCGATGGGCGCGACGGCGCAATGAGGTACTCAATGGCGTGAGGATTCTTCGGTCATTTGAGATTGGCAGAAGAAGCGGGGCTATCGGTCTCGCCATGAACTATGTGAGTTTCATGTTGGCAGCGTCCCTCAAGATGTTCACTCTTCGATGCGATTTTGATGTCGTTCTTGTCTACCAACTCTCGCCGGTGACGATGGCGCTTCCTGCGGTTTTGATGAGGTGGCGAGCTCGGATACCCCTACTTCTCTACTGTCTGGATATTTGGCCCGAGTCTGTCAAGAGCATTGCGCCGGACGAGGGAAGCCTGGTCTTCAAAGTGGCCAAGGCATTTAGTCGTTTCTTGTACTCAAGATGCGACGCGATAGTGGTGACTTCGCAGCCTTTCATCGAGTACTTTCGCAAGACGCATTCGATACCTATTGAGAGGCTCGCGTACATTCCGCAGTTCGCGGAGGAGGTCGTTCTGCCTGCTGTTGAAGACTCCTCAGATGGGGTCACCAACTTCGTTTTCATGGGGAACATCGGCATCACGCAGGACATCGACTGCATATTGGATGCCACGGAGAAGATTCGAGGTGTTCCAGGGTTCATGGTGCATTTTGTCGGTGACGGCTCCTACATTGAGACCGCCAAGCGGGTGGTTCAGCAACGGGCGCTTGATGGGGTGGTTGTTTTCCATGGAAGGCATTCGATCGAAGAAATGCCTGCATTCTATGAGTTGGCTGATGTGTGTCTGCTGACGCTCAAGGCTGACAATTTCACGGGCTTGACAATGCCGGGGAAATTGCAGGGGTACATGGCCGCGGGGTTGCCGGTGATCGGGGCAATCAATGGGGCCGCTAGGGCCGTAATTGATGACTCGAAGTGCGGCGTGTGTGTGGATGCCGGGGATTCTGATGCTTTGGCCAACGCCATGAGTGACTTTGTAACGGGTTTCGACAAGTATGCGGATTGTGGCAGGAACGGTAGAGCCTACTACGAGAAACACTTCAGCAAAGACAGGTTTATGACCGACCTTGAGAGCGCACTTCAGTTGCTCATTGAAGGCGAGAGCAGAAGAGTGGTAGTTGCCGATATCGAGCAGTCCGTCGACTAGGCAGTCGGGTCGCGGCTGCCGGTGCCGAGGTCGATCGCGTTCCGGAATACGACAAGCACCTGCGTTTCGGTCAAGCTGGTCACAATCATCCAGAGTTAGGATAAAGTTGTCGACATCACGACGTGGCGGAAGAATGGGTGACTGGCTGAAGCGCGTATTTGACACCATGGGGTCCCTGGTGGCGCTCGTGACGCTGAGTCCGATCCTGTTGCTGCTCGCTGTCCTGGTTCGCCTGAAGCTCGGCTCGCCCGTGCTCTTTTCGCAGATGCGTCCCGGCCTTTGCGGCAAGACGTTTCGGCTCTATAAGTTCCGCTCGATGACCGGCAAGTGCGCTCCGGATGGCCAAGCACTGCCCGACGAGCAGCGGCTGACGCGCTTCGGTCGGCTCCTTCGCTCTTCCTCGCTCGATGAGCTGCCTGAACTCTGGAACGTGCTGAAGGGCGACATGTCGCTCGTTGGCCCACGTCCACTGCTACCGGAGTACCTTGACCGGTATACTGCGGAGCAGGCGCGGCGCCACGAGGTCCGTCCGGGAATCACTGGGCTTGCTCAGGTCAGTGGTCGCAACGCGCTGCCATGGGATGAGCGATTTGCTCTTGATGTGTGGTACGTGGACAATCATTCGCTCTTGCTTGATTTGAAGATCCTCGCCATGACGGTCTGGAAGGTGATCAGCCGCGAAGGCGTATCGAATGAAGGCCATGCCACGATGCCAGAGTTCATGGGGCCGCACGACGACGAGGGCGAGGGTGCGTGAGATTCGTAATCATCGGCGCAGGCGGCCACTCCAGAGAGGTCGCGGACCTCGTTGTAGCCTGCGGGCACGAGATCTCGGGGTTCGTGGATGATGCCGTCACGGGCGCGCATCGCCCGACGGGTCTGCCCGTCCTCGACGACGTGGAACAGTTCGATGCCGACGCGCTTACGATCGCGGTTGGCGATACGGTCGCGCGTGCGTGTATCTACGATTCTCTGGTCGCATGGCACTCCCTTCCGGTACTCGTGGACCCCTCGGCCCGTGTGAGCGTGTATGCCGACATCGGCGCCGGATCGCAGGTGATGCAAAACGTGGTGGTGAACTCGACTGCACGCGTGGGGGTCAATACGATCCTCAACGTCGGATGCATCGTTGCTCACGACTGTGTCGTCGGCGATCATTCGCACCTGGCTCTTGGCGCCATCCTGAGTGGAGGAAGTGCGGTCGGCGACCGCTCGTTGATCGGCGCCGGCGCTGTTCTGCTGCCCGGCGTGCGTGTGGGGGCCGACTGCATCGTCGGTGCTGGCGCGGTTGTCACGCACGATGTGGGAGATAACACGCGGGTCGCGGGCGTTCCTGCTCGTCCCGTTCGGGAGGAATCCCGATGACGAGTCGGTGGCCGGTCTTTGAGGAAGACGAGATCGCCGCAGCGGTAGACGTGCTGCGCTCTGGACGCGTCAACTATTGGACCGGACCCGAGGTCGGCCGCTTTGAGGATGAGTTTGCAGCCTATGCGGGATCGCGCCATGCGATCGCGGTCGCAAACGGTACCATCGCGCTCGAACTCGCGTTGCGCGCGCTCGGCGTCGGGCCGGGTGATGACGTGGTGGTTCCCTCGCGTACGTTCATCGGTACGGCGACCGCTGTCGTCGCCGCTGGCGCGCGACCGGTGATCGCGGATGTGAACCGGGACTCGGGCAGTGTAACGGCGCAGACCATCGCGGATGCGCTCACGCCCGCGACACGTGCTCTCATTCCGGTTCACCTGGGCGGCTGGCCGTGCGATATGGATGCGATCATGGCGCTCGCCGACGAGCGGGACTTGTACGTGATCGAAGACTGCGCGCAGGCACATGGCGCACGCTGGAACGGCCGGCACGTTGGCACCATGGGGCATGTCGGAGCATTCTCGTTCTGCCAGGACAAGATCATGACCACTTTAGGCGAGGGCGGGATGATCTTCACGGACGACGATGAGGTGTGGCGCCGCGCGTGGGAGTACAAGGATCATGGGCGCAGTATCGCTCTGAGCGAGAGTGCCGAGGCCGCGGGCGGCTACGAATTCAAGTACGTCCAGGGGAGCTTCGGCAGCAACTGGCGTATGACGGCCGTCCAGGCAGCGGTCGGGCGAGTGCAGCTTGGCAAGCTCGACTCGTGGGTGGCCGCAAGGCGGCGCAACGCCGCTTTGCTGGACGCGGAACTTTCGGACGTCTGTGGGTTGCGACTGGTCATTCCGCCTCCGCACGCGGAGCACTCCTACTACCGGTACTACGCCTACGTGGTACCGGAGCGGTTGAGCGAAGGCTGGACCCGTGCGAGGATTCTTGAAGAGGTGAACGCACGCGGTGTGACGTGCCTCCAGGGCGCGTGCCCGGAGATCTATCTGCAGCCGGCGTTTGTTCGGGCGGGTCTCGCACCGGATGCACCGCTTCCGGTTGCTGCCCCGACTGCAAAATTATCTCCATGGCTAT
>CAYGKH010000140.1:0-5178 GCA_964350345.1 uncultured Coriobacteriaceae bacterium | reverse complement strand
CTTGGAGGCGCTGCGAGGTCATGACGGTACTATGCCGGAGAAACGCGAGGCGGCGTAGAGGGGCTGACGCGACAGATGCGGCGCAGCCTGTGGAAAGGAAGAGCGGGCCGACCTCCGAAGAGATCGACCCGCACATAGAACGTGACTCAGGGTGCTGGATGACTAGCTCGAGCCAGGTTCGCGATCATCGATCGCGACATCCTCCGCGCTCAGTCCCCGGGGAATGTCGCTCGCCTTGATCTCACTCAGCTTCTTGGTACGAGCGATGCGCCACCGGATAGGTTCCTTGTTGCGCCCCTCCAAGACGCCGGGGTACTTATGGCGCCGGATGGCCACCACCTCGGCAAGTTGCGCTGGTTCGGTCATCAGCTGCTCGCACTCTTCGACGAGCCGTTGCAGGACGGCCCTGACGTCGGCGGGTTGGTGTGGGAGCGTCTCCGCAATGGTTTCGACAGTGACACATTCCGCCTCGGGGATCAGCCCTGAGTGCAGCAGGACCGACACGCCAACCTCGACGGGGGCTGGACTGCACACCATGTCATCGGTCGAATGGCGCCGAAACACGAGCAGGTATTCGTAGCCAATGGCGAAGCGTCGGGCGACATCCTCAGAATCCAACATGGCCACCCCCTTCTTTGACTGCATCTCGTGGGCAAGTGTTGGCCACAGTGTCGCGGCAGCGAGCAAGCCCGCAGCGTGCCGGGCTCTTCAACCAATGGTGCCTCGATGAACGTGTCTGCCTATGCATTGGCCTGTCCGCAAACCACGAGCACCGAGTAGGCCACCTGCCGTGCAAAGGGCGTCCACTCGTCCCACTTCGTTACGACGCTATGGAGATAGCTCCGTGCCCCGTTCGTAAACTGACCTCTGGCTTCCGCGACTGCCAGGATGTCCAGAAGGTGTTTCCGCTCAACGTCGCTTAGATGCAGCGGAGCAGTTGGGGCGTCCAGCTCTGATGCACACCGCATGACGCGCTCGATGTGTGGCACGATGCGGCGAAGTGCTGCCTCCTTGAACAGACTTGCCATGGTGGACCTCCCTAAGCGCAACCGAGTGGTAGTAACAACGTGTCGCCAAGTAGTAGCCGCAGCGCTCAGACCGGCTTTCGAACCGATCTGGGCGCTGCGGCTGTGAGTAGTGTATTGGAATGAACAATTGCTCAGTCACCCAACCACGAGGGCGGTTGGGCGTCAAGACCCAGCAGGAAGAGAAACGCGGGCCGACCTTAGAAGAGCTCGGCCCGTACGATCGTTAGGTTATCTCAGAACTTCAAGTGCCGCATCGCATCCCACCCCCGCCTCCGGTTCGAGCCTTCGAATCACCCGTAGGCAGTCGTCGAAGATGCCCGGCAGCTCCTTCAAGCGCACCGGCCAACGGGTCACGCCATCAGCAATGAACGTCGTCCGGAGGCGATCGACGAGATGAATCGCGTCGCGGACCTGCGGTAGTTCAGGTCGCTCCGCTGCAACGGCGTCAAAGAGCGCGGTCAGTTGCCCGAGTGCTTCCTCCAGCCAGAAGTTCTCCGGTCGATGTGCGGCCAGGGCGTGACCGAGCGCGTCATAGAGAGCGACGACCGCCCAGCGCCAGGCAGTCGGGCGACGCTTCACTGACGCAAGCTCGTGTGCGACCTGCTGGAGCTTCAGGTCCAGGTCCCTACGGTGATAGCCCTGCAGCGGGATCGGGAACGCCTGCGGGGCTCTTGTTGGAGCCGGCGCCGTCGACTTGAGCTCGGGGTTCAAGACCGGCGTCACCTTCATACGCCTGGCATACTCCGCCGGGTCCATCAGCAGGAGGGCAAGACGGATCAACTCCTTGCCGCGGTACTTCGCGTCGGTGAAGGTCCACGCATGGCCGCTGGTATGTTCGAGGATGTTACGAAGCTTCTCAATCGCCTCGTCCGTCAGTGGTATCTCGTCTGGGTGCGGCATCCAGCCGGTCGGTAAAGGTGAACGGGGGGTTTCGTGTTCTGTGGTCATGGGTGTAGTGAATAGTAATGTGGTACGCGGTCAGTCTCACGTCTCACTTAGGGCCACCCATGGCTTGACAACCACATATAATACTGTATAATCCGTCGTTGCTCCTTTCACATCTTAGGACTGCTTTTGTTGCCTCCGGTCTACTGCCTACACACGTCGTGCAGGCCAGTTGTCCCGGAGGGAACACGATGCACGTCCACTTGGTTGCCCAGCAACCGTCCTCGCATCAGCTCTTCCGGCACAAACCGGAAGCCCCGCCTAACCGCGTCCAGTCCCGCACGCACAACCACATCGACCGGCACTTCAAGCACGCCGGTCCCGCCATCCTGGCCTACCAGTTCTACGGCAAGGTCGGGATGCTCATCGGCGTCCTCGAGAGCCTCCAGGACGCGTCGCTCGAGGGCGAGGTGTCGATCACGGTGTCGCGTGGTTCGTACACGATGACGGGGTCGCTCTCGATCTTCAACCCGGCGATGCAGCCGGCGGTTCAGGAAGCCCTGATGGCGGCGGAACGGATCGCCCAGGGCCTCGCGTTCGACGCCCAGCTCCGCGAGCTGGAGCTCACCTTCACCCAGGAGATCACCGAGATCGGAGGGAACTGCTGATGACACAGGATCAGGAGGATACCCGTGCTGCCGCGTTCCACATCAGCCAGATGCTCGGACCCTTCTTCGCGAAGGACTTCGCCGCCTGGCTGGAGGAGGATCCTGATCGGCTGAAGCGGGCTTCGCGCCTGCTGACGATCCTCACCCGCGATTCGAAGAACGAGCTCAAGCTCCGTCCCACCGACCTCTTCCAGGAGAATCACATCCCCTTCGTGGAGATCTCCGCGATCGCCAAGGATCGAGCCGATGGGTTCGAAGAGCACCACCCGCACGCCAAGACCTGCACGCTCTGCGACGCCTTCATCGAGGTCGAGGCTGCTCGACTCGTGTTCGAGAGAGGCATGGAGACCGACCTCTCGGGAGTCGAGGCAAGGACTCTTCGGCACCTCACTGACAACGACAAGGGTCTCGGGCGTGACCCCACTCCGAGAGAGTGACAAGACGCCCATCGTTCGTGAAACACCCTGGCCCCCGCGAGAGCAATCAGCTCGCGGGGGTTCTTCACGTCCGATGACATCACGTGGGACTCGAACCGCCTTCGAGTTCGAACATCGTCCCAGGTGGTCCAGTTATGCACGACGGTGCGACACCGTTGGCGCGTTAGCCCTACTCAAAACCCATGAAAAGACCGCCTCATCGGCGGTTTCGTCACTTTCTATCCCCAGTCAAGGGGGGCTAACGCGACAAAAAGTCGCTGGTGGGCCACGAGCCGCCTTGTTCTAACTTGGCTCCTCGAAACCCGCGAGTTTCTGGTGCCGGACGTGGAGGTGTGGCGAGGTCGTGACGGTAGTGTGAGCGAGAAGTTGACGGCGGCGTAGTGGGGCTGCCGCCACAGGGGCGTCGCGTTGTGAATCCTGCCCTAACGACAGAACGCGGCGCTCATCACCTTCGCCGCCATAACTCAGCCCAGTCTGGAGCGCGGCACCAGGCGAACGCCACAAGGAATACCCCCACGCAGAAGAAGTAGGGCCAATGCAAAAATGCGGCCGCCAGCGACAACGCGAAGGACGTCACAATTGGCACCAAGTCAGCATGGCGGAGGAGTCGTCGCCGGAGCGAGTCGTGCGCAAATAGTATCTCCCATAGACTGGTGGTCGTGAAGAATATCCCCGCCCATAGCCAGAACAGTACTGACGAGGCTTGAGCCGCCAAAGACAAGGCGTACCAGGCAGCCAGAACCATCATATCGGTCCAGAAGATCAGGATCTCGTTCTTCCCCGTACTTGGAATGCGTTCAACTGTGTGGTGATAGAGCAGATAGTCATCGAAGATAATCACGAGCGCCAATATGAGAAGAATGGTCGTCTCGGTGAGCGCCAATTTGTCGATACGCGTCATCGCCGTACCGATGACGACGACGTAGAGCAGTTCCGTGAAGGGAATCGGAACGGACCTCTTCACCGAGGAATCCCCGACATCGTTAGACCAAGAGCGTCCACTCGGACCATCAGGCTCCTGTCACGAGCGTCACTGCCTGCCGTCTACCAGATCACTGAGAGGCAGGTCAGCGAACCCTCTCCCTTCTCGAATTCCGATATGTCGATTACTTCCAGGGTCAACCCCTGACCGTCAGAGAACTCGCGCAGGCGAGCTTCCATCAAAGGACATCGCGCGGGCATGAACAGGTGCTTGCGTACCCGGATGCAATTTGCAGCGCAAGCCTCGCCGGGCGCAGTCCAGAAGATGTTCGGTACGTGAAGCTGATCGGGGTCGATCAGGCCAGAGGCTGCTACAATGGTTCCCCCTCCGAGATACGTCGTAGCGGTCTTAAGATGAAGCGCTCTGGTTACGGGCACCGCGATGACCTTACGCCCAAAGTCCCCAAGGAACTTCGTGAGAGCAGCGATGCCCTCGGTGTTCGTCCGGCTTGAGCTACCTACGTAGGTCACATCTTCAACGTGCAACACGTCGCCACCCTCGAGAAGCGCGGCAGGCGGCATAGCATGTAGCGTGTGCGTCTTCCGGAGAACGTCGGCAACGGGGGCTTGTTCACCGTCCCGGTCCCCAGTGGAACGTCCGATAAGAGCTGTGTCCTGCCAAACTACGGCCGCGTCTTCAACAAAGACGCAGTCGTAATGCAGTTCACTGGCCGCGACGACCTCCACGCGCAGGCCAGCCCGTTCTAGTGCGGAGCGGTACGCCGCGTGTTGCTGTTCCGCCAACGACTGCAGAATTGCGGTTCCGCGCTTCTCGTAGGTTGGGGCATAGCTCGCCGGAACGTTGCGGATGAGAGCCCGCGTGGCACTTCGGTCAGTCTTCATGGCAGCATCCTAACATGAGCAACGTGCCCTCACCAGAGCCGGCAAGGGACATCGCCCCCGCGAGAGCATCTAGCTCGCGGTGGTTCTTCACGTCCGAAGACCTCACCTGGGACTCGAACCGTCTTCGAGTTCGAACTTCGTCCCAGGTGGTCCACTTATCCACGACGATACGACACCATTGGCGCGTGAGCCCCACCTGAAAGGCATGAACAGACCGCCTCGTCGGCGGTTGCTTCGTTACTTATTCACAGGATGTCTCGCTTCTGTCGCGTTAGCCCCGTTGGTGGGTCCCCCGGGACTCGAACCCGGAACTCTCAGCTTAAAAGGCTGATACTC
>CAYGKH010000139.1:0-5226 GCA_964350345.1 uncultured Coriobacteriaceae bacterium | reverse complement strand
TAGAGAGTGAGTCCCTACCTCATGTCAACCGCTCCCCAGAATCTGGGATGCTTCCACCGACTACCCCCATAGTTTCAAACTTGCCGAACCAAAGCTACACTGTGCTCGTGGGTCATTCAGCCTCGACCGTATGGCGGCGCTGGGTTCCGCCCGTTCGGAACCGCAGGCCATCCAGGAATCCGGCCAGGGAGGAACAGTATGCACGCTTCAGGCAAGACCATCGCTGTGACAGGCGGAGGCAACGGAATCGGGCGGGAGCTGGTCTTGGGCCTGCTAGCTCGCGGCGCACGGGTGGCGGCGCTCGACATGAGCGAATCTGGACTCCTAGAGACCATGAGACTCGCCGGCGACAAGGCGGACCGACTCTCGACACACGTGGCAAACGTCACCGACCGCGATGTGGTCGAGGCGCTTCCTGCAGCAATCGTCGAGAAGCACGGCCAGATCGATGGCGTGATCAACTGCGCCGGCATCATTCAGCCCTTCGTGAAGGTGAACGACCTCGACTACGATGTCATCGAGCGCGTGATGAACGTCAATTTCTGGGGCGTCGTCTACATGACCAAGACGTTCCTGCCCCACCTTCTGAAGCGCCCCACTGCCCACATCGTCAACATCTCGAGCATGGGCGGCTTCATGCCCTTCCCCGGCCAGACCATCTACGGAGCCTCGAAGGCAGCGGTCAAACTGCTGACTGAAGGGCTCCACTCGGAGCTGACCGAAACCAACGTGTCGGTCACTGCCGTGTTCCCGGGTGCGACCGAGACCGACATCTCCAGGCACTCCGGCCTCGACTCCCCCGCCGCGTCTGACACTCCAAGCAAGGAATCATCGAGGATGAAGATGACATCACCGCAGGATGCCGCGCGCATCATCATCGATGCGATGGAGCGCGACGCATACCGTGTCATGGTCGGGAAGGACGCTCGACTGCTGGATCGGCTGTCCCGGTTCATCCCCGAACGCTCGGCAGGCTTCATCTACAAGCAGATGAAAGACCGGCTCTCGACCTAGTACTTCACGCTCGGCCACCAGCACCGAAATACCCCTCGATGGCCCTCTCGGCCGCACCGCGAGCGGAGCGAAGGACGCTGCCTTCCGTCGCGACATCGGCCGGTATCGTCCAAGCGTGCGCGAGTTCGAGCTGCCCATCCTTGATGTTGCCGGGGAAGTGCAGGTGCGCCTGGGCGATCACGGGCGTCCACCACTTCGGGTTGCGCTCGTCGCCCAGCGGGACCGCGATGGACTCGTCGAGGATCGTCTCGCCGACGATCACCCACGGGCGCAGTTCGCTGCCGTCGTAGACAGTCGAGAGTGGCCGAGGAACCCCGTCTGCAAGCAACAGCCCCGGCCGCACGATCTCCCACAGGCGGCCGCCTACCAGAAAGCGGTCCGCGCACACCGCCCGGGCACCCGAGTCACGCGGAGCGTCGACCCGTTCGAGAAGGTCCTCGCCCAGCGCGCCGAGCCAGATGAGCTCGTCGTGCACGATGGCGGCGACCTGCGTGTGGGGGTCGTGCAGGGCGCTCAGAGACGCCGGGTGCGCCACGACCGCGAGGTCGGAGTCGGCCGGAGGCGGGAACCGCAAGGCGTTCGCTGTTTTCTCGGCGAGCGTGACTCTCGCTCCTTGCTGAAGGGTAGTCACTAGCTCCGCTCCTTCCTCAGCCGGGTCCGCTGCCTCACACGGCGGCGGCCCCGGGGCGGCGCTTGCGCATCCGCAGCATGTCGCAGAACGCATCAAGGCGGGTCTTCAGCCCGGTCTCCGAAGTCTGCGCGTCGTAGGAGATGAAGAGGACCGGGAAGGTGTGCTCACGCGAGAGCCGCTGCAGCGCGGCCATGGCGTTGACCTCGGGCATGCACCCGAAAGGCTTAAGGTGCAGCACCCCATCGAATCCCTGCTCCATGAGCTGGTAGGTCATCGAGACACTTTCGGTCCCGTGAGCACCGATATGATAGCGAACGTAGTCGCCCGAACCCGCGATGAGCTCCGCGAGGTGTGCCGGCCCTTTGCGCCCGCCGTGGGCGACCATGTTGCTCACGGTGCCGAAACGGTGCACCTCGACCCCGCGCTTCGCAAGCTCCCTCTCCACGAACAGATTGGAGAAGGGCTCCGCGACCACGTAGATCTCGCCGACGATTCCGACGCGCAACAGGTCGTCCGGTCGCTCGGTCGGTATCGCTTCCAGCTCCGCTAGGTAGCGGCGCTCGATCTCCGCGATGACTCGCTTGTCCCGGGCGGCATCGAGTTCGTCAAGGAAGCTCGCATGGGCCTTCTCAAAGGTGCCCTCCTCGACCTCGAAACCGACGTTGCGTCGCATGTAGTCCTCGACGGCGTCGAGCGCCTGCGTCTGCCGCAGCGCGAGCTGATACGCTCTGAGCGCGCGCCAGAACGTGAGGCGGGGGTTGACGCGCTTGAAGTCGTTGATGTGGTCGCGCAGCCTCCAGCCGCCCAATAGGCGCACCATACCGAAGTCGTAGCCGAGGTCGCGCAGGATTGCCTCTTGCACCTCACCGTAGTAGCCGAATCGACAGCCGCCCCCCGCCTGGATGAGCAGGTTCGCGCCGACCTCAAGCGCCTCGATGTAGTTGCCGATGTTGTACTTGAACGGAACGCACACGAACTCGGGGCTGTGCCGGGCACCAAGTTCGAGCGTGCGGCGCGTCGTCTTCGGCGGAACGATGATCTCGCACTCCAACTCCTCGGCGAGTGTCGTGACCGGGATGCGGTAGTTGCCCATGTGCGGGAAGCTCACCTTGAAGGGGCGCGAGTCGGGGAGCCGATTCAGGCTCATCGCGCGCCCCCCGCCGAGAGAGCGCGGCCCTTGCCCGCCGCGATGAGGTCGATGAAGCTCTCGAGCCGGGTTCTGAGTCCAGCCTCGCTCTGAAGCTCGTCAAGCACGACCACGATGGCTGGCGTGTTCCCCATGCTTCGCATGCACAACTCAGTCATGAGGGAGTCCGGTCCGCACGGAAAGGTCATCAGGAATATCACGCCGTCCACACGGTCCCGGTACAGTTCCAGCGCGCCGAGCAGCTCTTTGTTGTACGTCCAGGGGATGTCTTGGGAAACCCGCCGCGCGAGCATGCGGGCCTTGGCGGTGTCTGCGAATTCGGAGCAGAGAACCTCCACACCGTGTGCGCCAAGAAAGTTGGTGATGGGCTTGCCGAGAACTTCGTCGTAGAGGTTGTAGGGGTGGCCGACCACGAGGATCTTCATCCCGGGACGCTCAAGCGCCTGTTCCTGGCGATCTACAAGCTCTACGGAGTGTCGCATTTCCCGTATCTTGGCATGGTCGTAGGCGCGACGCACTCTGCGGGCATTCGGCTCGAACACCCGTCCGCCCCTACAAAGTTCCGAGCGCTCATAGATACGGTTCTTCACGTCGACGGTGTACTCGAGCAGACGCACATCGGCAACCGAGTTGCGCGCGACGTCGTACGCGCCGAGGAACTTCACGCACGCGGTCTCGTCTTTGGCGAGCGTGACGATCCGGGGCACCAGGATGTAGTCGGCCTTGCCACGCAGCGCATCGACGTGACCGAGGAACAGCTTCACCGGCACGCACGTCTCATCTACCGCCAGCTCTATGCCGCGCGCGAGGATCGCCTGGTTGCTCGGCGGGCTGGTGACTGTCTCCACGCCGATACCCTCGAAGAACGACGTCCAAAGCACATGGTACTTGTGGTAGAGCAGGCATCTTGGCAGTCCTATGGTGGCCTGCAAGGCGTTGGTGACCTCCTTGATTCGCGTCGGCGCTGAATCGCCACCGTATTGGTAGTGTACCCTCTCGGACGTTTCGCGGGCGTAGTCCTCGCGCCGCCCGGAGCCACGTCCCGGTGATCTGGCGCTAGCGCCCGCTGATCTCCCCCACCTCGCGCAGTATCACCGGAAGGCCCTCCACGCACTCTGGAACCACACGACGGACCTCGGCCGAGGTGTTGCGAACGCCGACAATCACCGCCGGCTCGCCTTCGGAACCCAGGCCAACGCCAACGGAGACGACACCACTCACGGCCATGAGCGCGTCTCTCTGGCGAGCACTCAACATCACGGCCTGGCGCCGCCGGTCCACAACTCCACCTCCAGTGCGGAGAGGACATGTTCGATACGATTGCAGATCGTGGTGGTATCACTTCCAGCGAACAGCAGGCCGACTCCGCGGTCCCCGCCATCGAGAACGAGCGAGCCGCTGTCTCCGCCCTGGCTCATGGCCCCCGCCATGAACTGCTCGGTGAAGCGCGCAGTCCTGTCACCGAACCTGACGTCTGCCGTGACCTCGATCTGGATGACCTCACCAGACGTGACACCGGTCGTGCGCCCTGATTTGCGCAGCGGGGCACCGAGTTCGGCGTGTGCCTGGCCCTCGATACGCCCCACGCCGAGGATCCCGGCCGCCAGCCACGACTCGTCGAGCGGGAGGGCCAAGGCTGCGTCGACCAGGTTCTCGACGAGCCTGGCACTCACCGCTTTCAGGCGCGAGCCGCTGCCGATTATGCGAGCCGCACCGTTGGCCAGGGCGGTCACCCGCTGTGCGGCACCACAACTGCTGTCGTCGTCGAGCATGTGGATCGGCACGAAGGTCTCCAGCACGGCGATAGCGTCGCCCGGCAGACGCCCTCCGTCGTAAGGTCCGGGCTGCAGGATCGGGTCGCCGGGCTGACCGCGATTCGTATCCGCCAGCACGTGGTTGTTCGACAGGACGAATAGTGTCGAGCCACGGATGACCGTGCACCCAAGCGTACCCGCAGTGACGTTGCGATGGCCGACGCTGACCCCGCCGGGAGCAGGGCGGTGACGCTGAAGATGCGCCGAGAGCGCCCTGATCGGACCGGTAGCGACGACATCGGTGAGCACCCCGGCCACTCGGCGAGGAACCAACTCGGCGGCGGTGAGATCGTCGGCCGGGACCTTGTGCTCCACTGAGCAGACTATGCCGATCTCGCCGGTGCGTACGCCGTCGGTCTCCTTGAACCCCACACCAGTGGCGACCACGTTCGGCCGCGCGAGCAGATGTTCGCGCGCCTCGCTCAGTGCGGCACTTACATGTTGGGTTTCCGGCACTTCGGCACTCCTCCGGCGGTGAACACGGGTCGGATGCGTTCTATATGCCCCGATTCGGAACGAGCGCCCGGCCAGCGCGCCTATTTGAGAGCATCGGCAACAGTGGCGCTTAGCGATGCGGGGAATGCCACTATGACGATTCGCTTCACAGCGAGCAGCCAATC
>CAYGKH010000138.1:0-5299 GCA_964350345.1 uncultured Coriobacteriaceae bacterium | reverse complement strand
CGCAACTGGTATTCCACGAAGACCGCCAGGACCTCCTGGATCTTTACCGACGGGGAAACCACGAAATAATGGCTGATTATAGCATGGCCGATCTCATGGCCCAGGACCTCGCGCGTGAAATGCTCCCCGGATATGTAAATTGTATTGGTGTTATAAAGATAAAAGGAATGGCTTTTGGGAAGGTCCTTGTCAAACAGATTCCTGTAGATGGCATTTACCTGGTTAGTGTCACGGCATATCTTGATGGCACCGTGAAAGCTATAAAGCTGCATGTCCAGAATATCGCAGGCCTGAGTAAAAAGAGTATCGATCATGCCCCCAAGGCCGCTCTGGTAAGCCCCTCCCGATATAAGCTTATCCGAAGCCCGGATATCCAGGGAGCGGGCTAATTCACCGGGGTCAAGCTGGGGCGCGAAATATATAGTAAAATGCCGGCTCTCTATTTTGCGGGCAGACCCAAAGCCGTCATCCTCCGCGGCGATGGAAAAACCCGCAAACAGGGATAAAACCAACACAACCGCCAAAAAAGTCCGGCTAAGATATCTTGGCATCAGGTCTTGAAATAACGCAGGGCCTTATCTAATTCTTCGGTTATCCTCTTTAATTCCATTAATGAGGGGCGTTTATGTTCAGGAAGGTCGTTTTCATTCAAGCCCTCCATTTTCTGCCTTAATGAGATGACCTTGCTCTTAAGCACCGAGATCTCCTGTTTGATATTACGGATCATGGAGTTGACCCCATCCGCCAGGCCGTGAAACTGGTCTGCTGAACGGATATAAAACTGCGACGAGAAATTACCCTGCTCCAGCTCCTGCATCACCTTTTTAAACCGGTAAAGCGGGCCGGAGATCTTATGGGAGACTAGTAAAGTAATGATCCCGGCGGTTATGCCCACCACGATAGTTACGGTGATGACCGTCTGGATAAGCAGAGGCAGTATAAAATCCGAGGTAGTCATTGCCACTACGCGCGAGTTAAGTATGGCTACCGTCTTGGATTCAAGCCCCAGGAAATAAAGCAGGGCGATGGTAGCCAAGCCGCCGGCAAGGACGAGCAAACTGAACTTGGCGATAAATTTGGTCTGGAATTTCTTATCAATAAAATAATTAGCGCGCCTGTAAGGCTTATTCTCCATCTATCCCCCCTTATTTATGGCTCTCCAGCCTATTATTGCCCGCCAGATCTTTATTTACCTGGATAACAGCGCTCTTACGCAATTGCGCAAGCCACTGGCTCATCATCTGGGATTCCTGCAGCTTTATCATTTCCCATTTGATCTGCTGGTACATCTCATTGTAAGGCCGGGTAGTTTTACCGTCTTTAAGCATCTGCCGATAGATCTCTTCTATGGTTTTATCACTGACAAAAGACGCCCCGGCGATCTCTTTGGATTTCTTTTCAAGGGCTAATTTCAGGAGGGACTGGGCCCAGAACTTCTCAACCATCTTAAGAAAAAGAGGGTCATTATCCAGCCCCTTCTTTTGGGCCTCCTGCAAGATGAGGATCCTGTCTATGAGGTTATCCAGGAACTCCTTTCTTGACTGGAGGGTATCCACCCTGCCGAAAACGGAATCTTTAAACTCCTGCTCGAACTCTTGCCGCGTGATCTCGTAATTATTGATCTTGATCACCGCGTCAGCAGGCTTACCTCTGCCAGAGCATGCTACGAGAAAAGCGGGTATTATAAAAACAAGTATAAATTTTTTCATCTCTTCCTCCCTTTCTTCTTTAAGATATTATACTACCCTGGAAGAAAAATTGCCATTAAAAAAAATACCCCGCATCTTTCAACGCGGGGTAAGTAAAGTCGAGTACCTTCTTATTTCTTCTTATTCTTTTTCTTGATGTCGTCAAAAACCGGCAGTAGGCCTTCGTGGCCGAGGAGATTCAAGGAATTACCTATAAACTCATAAGCATCAGCCCCTACGCCCATTGCCGCATCAAAAGCAGAGGCATCTAGTTCAGTCAAAGGCTGATAAAAAAGCGCAAGCCTTGTGTCTGCGGTATTGATAAGGAATGCCTGGAAGTTAACCGGTATGCTGTATCTTCCCAGCAGGGTGTTATTCTGGGAATTGGCGAAACTGCTGGCAGAAGGCCAGATAAATATACCATTCCAATAAACCCGGCCCGGAGGATAGAGCGGCGACGGGAAACTGGAAGGTATGAACAAAATACTGCTCAAAGACGGCACACTGCCGTCAAGCCTGCCGCTTACCCCGCCTACTGCCCCGCCTATGTTGAGCACCAGGAACCCGCTGTTTAAAGTAACATTCAAGTGGCTTCCTATGGCTGTGATCGTCCCATTAGGCGCGCTAAGGTAAGTATCGGCATTGGTTATCAGGTGCGGGCCTGCGCCGAGAGCAAAAATAGAGCCATTATCAGAGCTGATATCCGCGCCGGAAGTAGTGGAAGTAACGGTCCCGGTAAACTGGATGTCCCCGGAGGTTACTTCTATGATTATGGCATCTACGCCCGTTATGTTATTCAGGAAGGTTGTGCCTGCGCTAAGCAGGTTTATCTTATTGCCGGATATGGTATTAAAGTTAGTGGAGCCTAGTGACTTAATATAGATATCTCCAACGGCAGTAGCGTTTATTTCAGCGGAGTCAATATCAATAGCTCCTGTAGCGGTATTTGCGCCGATATCATTGTTGGCTGTTAAGTTTACGGTGTCCGCAGTGATCTTATTTGTCTCATCAGTGTCATCAAGGATGCTGCCGGTATTGGCGGTAAGATTAACAGTCAGTCCCTGGATACTCCCGACGGTCAGGTTGGAATTGACGGTCAGATAGATATTCCCGTTGGGATTTACTACGCTGGCTGCGCTCAAATTGCCGTTGTTGGTTAAGGCTATATCGCCGCTTGTGGCATTAGATGCGTTAAGCGTATTAACCTTAGAGTCAAGCGGGCTGGCCAAAGTTCCGATGCCTGCGTCAGCGGTAAGATCCAGGCTGTCGGCAGTGATCATTCCGGCTGTCCGGGTGATCGCGTCGGCTGAATTAAGGGTTACGCTTGTTAAAGCGGTTAGGTCCGCGCTTAAGGTAAGGTCCGCGTTAATGGCTGGAGCGGCTTCGGCAGTGCCTAATAAGATCGAACCACCTATAGCGCTGATCGCTTTAGAAATAGTTAAGAAACCATTCAAAGCTTTTATGGTTATTATGCTGCCTAAATTAGCAGCGGTTAATCCATTAACCCCAACAACAGTACCCACGGTCAGAGAATCAGCGTCTTTATATGTCAATGAACCGGCAACATCAGCGGCAATAGTGTTTACGTTGTTGGACGCGTTATCTAATGTAAAGGTTCCGGTCCCCTTAAGCAATAAACTATCTGCAATAACCGGGCTGGATTGCGTTATTCCTGCAGCATCCAGGGTTATGGTTGCGCCGGTTGCGGTAATTCCTTTATCCAAGGTTAATGCGCCGGACTTAATGGTTACGTCATTGCCGCCGGTAATAATACCATCGTTACCACTCACCCTGCCAATGGTCAAAGCATCTGTATCCCTGTAGGTCAATGTGCCGCCGGTGATATTGGCAGCAAGAATATCTACGTTATTGAATGCGTTATTTAAGGTGAAGGTACCACCGCCGGTTAATAGCAGGTTGGCCGCTAAAATCTTGCCGGTAGTTTCCGCAGCGCCGCCTGCTGTAGGATTAAGAGTGACTGTACCTGTGCCGGCATCTATATCATTGGCGATGGTTAAGGTATTACCGGTATTTAAGGTTATGTCATTGCCGCCGGTAGTAATACCATCGGTACCACTTACGCTGCCAACGGTTAAAGCATCTGCGTCTTGGTAAGTCAATGTGCCGCCGGTAATATTGGCAGCTAAGATGTTTATATTATTAGTTGCCTGGTTCAGGTTAAAGGTACCTGAGCCAAGGAGCAGGAGTTTATCAGCGGTTAAGGTTGTGGCAGCAGATTGGCTTACACCACCTGCCGTAGGATTAAGGGTAACTGTACCGCTTCCTGCGGTGATGTTATTATAAATCGTCAGGCCGGCGGCAGTATTTATAGTCAGGTTATGATTATTGGTAGTAATAGTGTCGAATGCTTTCACAGTGTCAAGATTTGAAGTTAAAGTTGCATCCGCGCCCAAAGTGACCGGGTCATTATAGTTTTGGTCCCCACCTGTGATAACGGACCCGCCATTAATTTGGGTGCTTCCGCCGAGAAGAGTAGTAAGGCTGGCCAAAGGATTTGTACCACCTACTACGCTGCCAAACGTGGTGGTGCCTGAATCATCAATAGTTAAATCAAAGTTGCCGTCTAGCGTATTGTTGAAGCTAATAGCTGTGCCGGTTAGAGTTGTGGTAGCGCCCAGCAGAACCGGACCATTGTAGACCTGGCTGCCACCAGTAGCTACCGAGCCGCCGTTAATGTTGGTAGTAGCGGCTGAAGTGTTAAGTCCGGCCAATAACGTAGAGCCTCCGACAGCACCGCTAAAATTAATACTGCCGGTACCTGCGGTCAAAACTAAGCTGTGCGCGCCATTTAAAGTGCTGTTAAAATTAATGTCTCCTGCGGTTACTCCCGTGTCAATTGCAATATTTGCATTAAGTAGAGCCGGACTATTGAAAGTTACATTGCCACCCGAGCCTTGATTGCCGAGAGCGCCTGCTCCATTTCCGCCTACCGCACTAATATCACCTTCTAAAGTTATACTATGTCCGACGCCGGTAGAAGTAATATTTACTGCGCCAGCATTGCCACCATTCGCGCTATGGCTACCTACTATGTTACCGGCTCCGCCATCAGTAGTAATTGCGGATAAAGTAACATTCCCGGCATCTGCCGTTACAATTACATTACCACCAGCTCCACCAATTCTGCCAGAACCGCCGGCATTATCACGACCCGCGCTGCCTGAAGTGTCAATTGTACCGTCCACTGTAATTAATCCGCCTGTAGAATGTAAAGATACCGCTCCTCCTGCCCTCCCGTTGCCCTTTGAAGTGTTTGTCCCGCCTTTAGTCGTAATTGAACCATCAAAAATTATATCGCCTGCTGTAGTAATGTTTACTACGCCGCCAGCTGAATTATTTGCTCCAGTTGTGTTTACTGCTTCTGTAAAATGCGTATAGCCTGTGCCGGCGGTTTGCTTAATTGAGCTTGCGGTTATGGCTGCAGCATCAACATTTGCCGCGCTATCAATAGTTATGGCTCCAACTTTAGTTGAGCCACCACCTACTGCTCCTGTGAATGTAATATTTCCAGTACCTGCGGTTAAGTCTAAAGTATGTGCTCCATTCAGGGTATTATCAAAAATAATATTTCCTGCGGTTGCTCCTGTATC
>CAYGKH010000137.1:0-5345 GCA_964350345.1 uncultured Coriobacteriaceae bacterium | reverse complement strand
CTCACCGAGAAGGGCCGCTACCTTCTCATGGTGATGATGCGCGAAACCCTCGCAACCTCGAACGACCTGCGCGACCATGCCCGAGCCGCCCTCCCTCTTGAAGAGCGCATGTTGCTGCTCGAAGGCGAGTTGTGCGATCCGGCAGCGCGGGAGGAGCAGCGCGCGGCGGGCTAGAACCCGGCCTCTCGCTGCGATACAGTCGTTCCTGATATCCATTCTCGCACTTCAGAAAGGGCGGACCGCCACTATGGCCGAACGCATCCTGATCATGGGCATCGGTAACCCCCTGATGACCGACGAGGGCGTCGGGGTCCGGGTCGCAGAACTCTTCATGTCAGGTTTCTCGCTGCCGGATCATGTCGAGGTCATCGACGCAGGCACGATGGGGCTGGGCATCATAAACCTCTTTCGCGATCGGGACCTCATCATCGTGGTCGACGCGATCGATGGCACGGGTCACCCGCCAGGAACCGTTGTGATGCTCACGCCGGAAGATCTGGCACCGAACCAAGTGATGCACTCCTTGCACGACACGCGCTTCGTCGATGTCCTGGAGGCAGCACAGCTCACAGGTCTTGAGCCTGAAGCCGTCTGCATCGGAATCCAGGTCGGAAGCATGAAACAGTGGGTCACCGAGCTCACCCCCGAGGTGGAGGCCGCCCTTCCCGCAGCCATCTCGGCCGTACTCGAGGTTCTCGAGGAGCACGGGACGACGCTCGCGCCGTCCACCTCTCACGCCCCCGACTCGGTCGCCGAGATCATCAAGAGTATCCGCACCAAGGCCGACATGCCCGGCGCCTGAGTAGGAGCGGCCCTGACATCCTGTAGACACTCCCCACCCCTTCTTGGCCAAGGAGTCCGATATGCACCATGAGCTGAGCGCACTCCGTGACGCCGCCGAAGCGGGCGCCCGTGCCATCCGTGACAGGGCAGGCGACGTCGGCGAGATCCGTTCGAAGTCCTCGGCGACCGACCTGGTCACCGAGACCGACGTCGCAGCGGGCGTCGCGGTGGCCCGGACACTCCTCGACCACGACCCATCTGCGCGTTTCGTGATCGAGGAGGAGGAGGTCTACGACCTCGCAGGCGCGACCCGTGGCACGCTGCACGATGACGAGGTCTGGGTCATCGACCCCCTCGACGGCACCACGTCATTCGTTCACGGCTTCCCCGCCTACTCCGTCTCGGTAGCGCTCCTCCGACAGGGTCGCCCTGTCGCCGGGGCGGTCGCAAACGTCCCTCTCGGTGAGACGATATCGGCGGCGATCGGCCTGGGTGCGAGCGTCGACGGGCGACCCGTCAGATGCACGACGACCACCCGGCTCGATGAAGCGCTCCTGGTCACCGGTTTTCCCTACGACCGTGGCAAGCCCCTGGAGCGCCAACTCGCGGTCCTTGGTGCATTCCTGCGCGCACCGGTCCACGGGATACGCAGGGACGGTTCCGCCGCGATCGACTGCACCCACGTCGCCCTTGGCCGTGCCGATGGGTTCTGGGAGTACGGCCTCAAGGCCTGGGACATGGCTGCGGGAGTGGTCATCTGCCGGGAGGCGGGTGCCCGGGTCAGTGCGGTCGACGGCTCGGAGTGGACGCCGGATTCGACCGGCATACTGACCGCGACACCGGCCCTCCATCCGCTCATGCTCGAGGTCATCCGCTCGGCTGAAGCGACAGTAGATCAGTAGAGGCGCTTGGGCTCCTCGGCGTCCTCGGCCAACTCGATCCCCCACTCGGCGAGCACCTTGCTCACGGCGCGCTCGCCGCTCTCTATGCAGTTCGGCACCCCTACGCCCCGGTAGGATCCTCCGGCGATCGCAAGTCCCGGTATGTCGGCACACCGTGCCTCGATAGCCTCGACGCGGTCGAGATGGCCGAGAGTGTACTGGGGCATCCCGCGTTCCCACCTGAACACGCGTGTCAGCAGTGGGTCGCCCTGCACGCCGAGGATATCGCGGAGTTCAGCGAGTACGATCTCGACGAGGCGCTCGTCGGTCTCAGCCAGGATCGCCTGGTTGTGCGGCCCTCCAACGAAGCCGCGAAACAGCACCTTGCCCTCCGGCGCACGCCCGGGCCACTTGGTCGACGAGAACGTCGCAGCCATGAGCGAACGGCGTTCGATGAGCGGGCAGAGCACGCCGAACGCGTTCATGTCGATGCCGACTTCGGCCTCGTGAAAAGCGATCGATACGGTCGCCGAAGACGAGTGGCCGATGCCCGCAAGAGCGCCGGCGATCCCGCCATCGACGGAGCGCAGGAGCTCCTCGGCAGCCCAACTCTCGGTGGCCACGATGAGAGCGTCGCCGGTGACCTCAGAGCCGTCCTCGAGATGCGCGCGCCACCCGTTCCCGTCGCGGTCGATGCGTGAGACTTCGACACCTGTGCGCATGTGCTCCCGGCCGGCTGCTTCAGCCATCGAATCGGTGAGGCGAAGCATGCCGCCCTCAAAAGACGTGAAGAAGGTCCTCGGCTTCGCTCCCGGCTTCTGGGGGTACTTCTTTCGCATCTCCGCGACCTTCTTGCGCGCGGCGACGAACCCTTTGATCATGCCGCCGTACTTCTGCTCCATCTCGAGGAGCCGGGGGAATGTCGCCGCAAGGCTCATCTTCGCGGGATCGGACGCATGGACGCCGCCGACCAGCGGCTCGGCGAGTCGATCCAGACACTCCCGACCCATCCGACGTACGACGAAACTCTCGAGCGTCTCATCGTGACCGGCGGGCGTATCTCCCTCGGGCCACCGCTCCTTGCGCGGTATCAGGAGGTCAGCACCCATCCGGATCTTACCGAGCCAGGAGAAGAGTCCCGTTGTCGCGAAGGGCCAGAACTTCGTCGGCGCAAACATCATCACGCCATCAGGCAGGTCGTGAAGACGACCCCTCGACAGGATGTGCGTGCGCTTGCGGGCGTCGTCAGTGGGCAACTCATCGTCGAAGATGCCGGTGAGCTTGGCGATACGGTGGACCGCGGGTTTCTCGGTAAGAAAACAGTCCGGACCGCCGTCGAGGACGAAACCGTCGACGTACTCCGTCGCGATCTTCCCGCCAAGGCGAGGGTCTTTCTCAAGGAGCACGAACTCGACATCGTGGCCACTCTCGGCGGCGCGTGCGAGTTTGTACGCGGCACCCAGACCGGCGACTCCACCGCCAACGATGATGACGCGCTTCATGGGCACTGCTCCCTTGCGCCTAATGCTTCACAGGATCTTCGATCAGGAGCGGCTTGACGGCCTCGGCGATACCCTCGATCAAGACGTCGTCATCGTTGGGGAGGGGTGAGCGGGCATACTCGACATCGGCTTTGAGGACCTTGTCTTGAGCAAGGACATCCAGGTCGAAGAGGGTCTCCATGTGGTCCGTTGCGAAGCCGATCGGGGCGATGGCGACACTGTTGTATCCGCCCTCGATCGCCGCGTCGAGAACCGCATCGAGATCAGGCTCGAGCCATTCGTCGCCACGCCCACCCCGCGACTGAAAGGCGAGCACCCACGGCTGCGGTTCGCGGAGGTTACCGTACGCGGTGATGCCCTTCAGCGTGTAATGGGAGCCATCGAGGTCTTCGCCGACCGGCATGCGCAGGGTCTCCGTGATGCCGTCGACGATCTCGCGCAACTGTCCCGCGTACTCCCCGCATCCCTCGGCCACGGGCAGACTGTGCGCCGTGAATACGGTGAGAAGCGGCTTGTGATCCTTCAGTTCGGTGAGCGCCTCGACAAGTCCGATCACCAGCAAGCCCTTGAACGCCTCAAGATCGCGGAGCGGTGGCGCCTCGACGACCTCGAGTCCGGGAAGTTCCCCGATGACCTGATCGATGATCTCTCGATACGCCCCCGTCGAGTGCGGGGAATCGAAGGGCGACAGCGAGACCGTCACGACGCGCCTGATTCCGTAGGCATGCATCCCGCGAAGAGTCTGGCTGATGAACGGGTGCCAGTACCGCATCCCGATCGCGACCGGTGCAGGGGTTTCCATCTCGGCAAGCTTCGCCTCAAGTGACTTCGCGATCGAATCGGCGATCGGCAACAGCGGTGAAGCGCCCCCGACAGCCAGGTAGCGTTTCGTGACTTCGTCGAGCTGCTCGGGTGACGGTTCGGTTCCCATGAGGTTCGTCATGAACGGTCCGATGGCCTCCAGGGACTCCGGTCCCCCGAAACCGAGCAGGAGTACCGCACTGGTCGGACGGCTCTCTTCACTCACGTTGCATCACCACTCCGTATCCGTGTCGAATGTTCCCGGACGACCCGTACGAGCGCCTTTGCATGCTCCGGGTCAGTGTCCTTATGAATACCATGGCCGAGGTTGAAGATGTGTCCCGGTCTCGTGCCGGCCTTCTCGAGGATCTCGATCGCCTTCGCTTCGATGACCTCGACGGGAGCAAACAGTGACATGGGATCGAGATTGCCCTGGACCGCGAAGTCCGGACCGATCCACTCTATCGCATCGCCGATGTCGACCCGCCAGTCCAGCCCGATCACGTCTCCCCCGGCCCGCTTGACCTTCGAGATCATGGCGGTCGCGTTGTTCGCGAAGTGGATGACAGGCACGCCCGTCCTGCTGACCTCTTCGATCACGCGAGTCGTGTGCGGCAGAACAGAACGCTCATAGTCCGAGGGCGACAGAAAGCCGACCCACGAGTCGAAGACCTGCAGAGCCTGCGCCCCGGCCTCGACCTGCGCGAGCAGATACGCGATGACGGTATCGGTCGTCACCTGCATGAGCGCATCCCACGCTTCGGGGTCAGACCACATGAGGCTCTTGCACTTGATGTAAGCGCGAGTCGATCCACCCTCGACCATGTAAGACGCCAGGGTGAACGGAGCCCCCGCGAATCCTATGAGCGGCACCTTGTCGCGCAACTCGTGGCGCAGTATCCGGATGGCATCCATCACATATCCGGTGTCGGCGATCGGGTCGGCTACGCGTAGCGCCCGGATGTCCGCCATGTCTCTGACGGGGTTGCCGATCACCGGGCCCTCGTTCTTCGCGAACGACAACTCCAACCCCATGCCCTCGAGCGGCAACAGGATGTCGGCAAACAGGATCGCAGCGTCAACGCCGATCAGGTCCACCGGCTGCAAAGTCACCTCGACAGCGAGCTCGGGCGTCTTGCACATCGTGAGAAAGTCGTGGTCCTTGCGGATCGCGCGGTACTCGGGCATATAACGGCCTGCCTGGCGCATCATCCATAGCGGGGTGCGTTCAGTGCGCTCCCTGCGACAGGCGCGCAAGAACAGATCGTTGTAAGCCATAGACGCGTTTCCTTTCGTTACCGGCCGAAGAAGAAACCCGGAATGAAGTCTACACTACAGAGCGGACCCCGACCTCATCGAGGCGGGGCCCGCTCATGCG
>CAYGKH010000136.1:0-5401 GCA_964350345.1 uncultured Coriobacteriaceae bacterium | reverse complement strand
GCGCGCATCTCCCCGGAAAAGGGAGCGGTCCACCGCCGGGGGATGACCGGCGACGGACCGTGGGAGAACTCAGCTCGGACTCGACGTCAGAGCACGGAGGCGATGACCGCGAGGACTACAGCACCACCTGCGAGAAGCACCGTGCGTCCAAGGTAGACCGCTCGCTCGCTGAAACTGTCCTGAATCATCTCATTCACCTCTCTAGACACTCTACCGTTCATCCGGCTATCTATAGTGTCGGCCCGATGAATCTTTAGTTCAATCGCCGTTTACTTGAATAACCTGTAAGATGTACTGAAATGTTAAACATACCCCGCATGAGAATCCTCAGAGAAGTAGCCGCGCGAGGCGGGATCGCAGCCGCGGCCGAAGCACTCTACCTCTCTCCCTCGGCGGTATCCCAGCACATGGCGACCCTCGAGAGGGAAGCCGGTACGCCGCTTCTCGAGAAGGCTGGTCGGGGGGTTCGCCTCACAGTAGCCGGCGAGCACCTGGTGGCACACACAGAGCGTGTGCTCGCCGTGCTTGAGGAGGCACAGGCCGACCTCGCAGAGATCTCGGCAGGGATAGCCGGGACTCTCACCACCTGTGCATTCCCGACTGCCGCCCGCGAACTGCTTGTCCCGGCTCTCGCCCGCTTGAGCGCACGCCATCCTCGCCTGCTGCTCCGCATGAGCGACCTCGAGCCCGAGGAGAGCATCCCACTCCTGAAGCTCGGCGAGATGGACGTGATCGTCTCTTACGGGTTCGACCGCCTGCCCGAAACCGACGATCCGGGCATCGAGCGACTGCTTCTCATGACCGAACCGCTCTTCATCGCCATGCCCGAGGGCCACCCGCTGGCGGTCGGCAGCGGCCCCGTGCGGGTCGCCGATCTGCGCGACGAGCAGTGGATCGTCGGGCGGGACGGATCCCCCTTCATGGACGTCATGCTACGCGTCGGCCAGGAAGCCGGCTTCGCGGCCAAAGTCGACCTGCACTCCAACGACTATCAGGTGATCATCGCAGCGGTGCAGGCAGGTCTCGGGGTCGCGCTCGTCCCACCGCTCGCCTTCATCCGGGACAATCCGGGCGTTGTGTACCGCACTCCTGCCGACATCGAGATCAACCGGCGGATAGTCGCGGTCATCCGCCGGGGCAGCGGGAGGGCTCCAGCCGTGGCCGCCGCACTCCAGGCACTGCGCGATGTCGCCTACGACGTCTCGGGCACTGGCTGATCCGACCTGCCGAGGAGATCGTCGCGCAGCACGTCGATGCGCTCCGCTTCCTCTCCCTCGGCTTCCGGCCCTGCTGCATCGAGCAGAGCTAGCGCACGGTCGCGGTCGATTGCCGCTCGGCGCGACTCACCGAGCGCCTCATGCGCGTCTGCCCGCGTGATGAAGACCTCGGCGAGCATTCGGCAGCGCAGCACGTCGATGCGCCCGCCCGCTGACAGAAACATCACGAGGCCCTCGGCAGTCATCGCGTCGACGAGCGACGGGTCGGCATCGGTCAGCGCGATCACCGCATCGCGCGCCGCCTCGAGCGCGTCGTCGGGACGCTGCTCGCGCAGTGCGTGCATCATCGCGCGCAGCACCTGCCCGACCTGCGTGATCAACCGCATGATGTAGTCGCGCTCGTACACTACTCTCCCCACGACGGATGCGGCCTTCCCCGACCAGCATAGCCGAGGAAGGCCGCTCTCACGCGATTCGCTTCGGGGTCCCGTCCTACTTCGATCCCGTCGACACCATGCGTGCGACCTCCTCGAAGCCCACGAAGTAGGGCTTGTCGGGACTCTTCATAAAGTGATCCATATCGAACTCGAAAACGCCACGCTTGCCACGATCGGCATGCAGGGCAACGATCAGGCGGTCTGCCATCATCGCGTCTTCCTCGAGC
This sequence comes from uncultured Coriobacteriaceae bacterium, assembly GCA_964350345.1. Taxonomy (GTDB): domain Bacteria; phylum Actinomycetota; class Coriobacteriia; order Anaerosomatales; family SLCP01; genus JAUVXE01. The sequence goes on along the minus strand of CAYGKH010000136.1, from coordinate 3,520 downwards.
ATCACCACCACGGCGGTACTCTCGCCGGCAACAACAGGCTCAAGACCGACACGCATACCAGGCATGCCGCCCTCTTCCAGGTGCACGACCAGCCAGGAATCGTCCGGCGCGAGCACCCGGGACACGCTGATAGTGCCCTCGGCGCCCATCTGCTCGTCCTCGACCTCGAGAGCGACGTTCTCCTCGGCCACGACGACACCGAGCATCATGTAATCGTTCGCGCGTGCCTGGGCGAACGTCCAGGTGGTAAGGGACACCGCGGCCACTGCGATCAGTGCCACGATGGCTATCGTTCCAAACCTCCTCATGGGAAGCGTCCTTTCTGTTGTGTTCGCCTAGGCTGCCCTGCGCATGCTCGGCTTGAACCGCTTGAGCAACAGCGAGCTGGAAACCACGCTCACGCTTGAGAGCGCCATCGCCGCGCCGGCAAGCTCGGGCCGAAGGAAGCCAAGGGCCGCGACGGGGATACCGAGCGAGTTGTAGCCGAGCGCCCACACGAAGTTCCACCGGATCCGACGGATCGTCGCACGGGAGAGCTCGATGGCGGTGACCACGTCACGCAGGTCGTCCTTCATGAGCACGATCCCGCCGGTCTCCATCGCCACATCGGTGCCCGCCCCCATCGCGATGCCGATGTCGGCCTGCGCGAGCGCGGGAGTGTCGTTGATGCCGTCGCCGACCATCGCGACCGAGATGTCGCGCGCCTGGAGCTTGGCGACCTCCTCGGCTTTGTGCTCGGGGAGCACCTCGGCCAGCACGTGTGCCGGATCAATCCCGGCCTGGGCTGCGATAGCCTCGGCGGTACGACGGTTGTCGCCGGTGATCATGTAGACCTCGACGCCCATCTTGCCGAGACGCTCGACCGCCTCGCGGGAGTTCTCCTTCAGCGTGTCGGCCACGGCGATGAGGCCCGCAGGTGCACCATCGATCGCGGTGAGCATGACCGTCTTGCCCTCGCCCTCGAGCTGCTCGATGCGAGCGGCCCACCGCGAGATCTCGACACCGTCGCGCGCCATGAGTTTGCGGTTACCGAGGACCACCCTGCGACCCTCGACATCGCCTTCGACGCCGTGTCCGGGAACGGCAGCAAAGCCGCTGACGTCCGGAAGCGCGACACCCGTCTCCTTCGCGTGGTTGACGATGGCATCGGCAAGGGGGTGCTCGCTCGAACGCTCAAGCGCGGCCGCGAGACGGAAGAACTCGTCACGCGTGACAGCGCCGTCTTCGGCGAACAGCTCGTACTCGGTCACCACGGGCTTGCCGTGAGTGAGAGTACCGGTCTTGTCGAAGACGATGGCCTTGGTTTTGTGCGTGGTCTCCAGCGCCTCACCGCTCTTGATGAGCACGCCATTCTCCGCACCCTTGCCCGTGCCGACCATGATCGCGGTGGGAGTCGCAAGACCGAGCGCGCACGGGCATGCGATGACGAGCACTGCGGTGCCGACGAGCAGGGCCTTCACGAACGGAGTGAACTCACCGATAGCGCCCGGGAACAGCGTCGGGCCGAGGAAGAGCCACACCGCAAACGTCACAATAGCGAGCACGACGACCGCGGGCACGAAGTACGAGCTGATGTAGTCGGCGAACCTCTGGATAGGTGCCTTGGAACCCTGTGCCTCTTCGACCAGTCGGACGATCTGGGCGAGTGCGGTGTCCTTGCCGACCTTAGTCGCACGGAACTTGAACGAGCCGAGCTTGTTGATGGTCGCACCGATGACGGTGTCGCCCGCGTGCTTCTCGACCGGGATCGATTCACCGGTGAGCATCGACTCGTCCACCGACGAACGGCCGTCGACGACCACGCCGTCGACCGGGACCTTGTCTCCGGGTCGCACAACGACGATGTCGCCAGCTACGACCTGCTCGACCGGGATGTCGATCTCTTCGCCTCCACGGACGACCCGTGCAGTTTTCGCAGCGAGTCCCATGAGCTTCTTAATCGCATCACCGGTCTTGCCCTTTGCGCGCGCCTCAAGCAACTTGCCGAGAATGACGAACGTGATGAGCATCGCGGCAACCTCGTAGAAAACAGGCTCTTCGACGAGCCAGAAGGTCGCGACCACGCTGTAGAAGTACGCCGCCGAGGTACCAATGGCAATCAGTGTGTCCATGTTTCCCATGCGCTGTTTCATGGCGTGCCAGAAGCCACGGTAGAACTGGGCTCCTGCGATGAACTGCACCGGCGTCGCCAGGATAAGGCCCATGTACTTCATGACCATGTGCGGGTCCCACGCTCCACCGACGGTGTTCGCCAGCCACGAGGCTACAACGGCCGGGATGACGTCCATGAACGGTGGCACCATCGTGAAGATGAACGCTGGAATGGCCAGGCTGGCGCTGAAGATCAGCAGGTTACGCTGGTGGCGTGTGTGCTTAGCCTGGGCTTCTTTCTGCAGGTCACGGGCGCTGTAGCCCCCGGCCTCCTCGGCCCGGGAAAGCACGATCGCACCGTAGCCTGCCGCCTTCACGGCGCCGATGAGACCATCGACGCTGACGACTGCCGGGTCGAAGTCGACCGCGACACTCTCGGCGGCGAGGTTGACGACGGCTTTAGAGACGCCGGGTACGGCCGCGAGCGAGCGCTCGATGATCGCCTGGCACGACGAGCACGTCATGCCGGTGATCCCGAGCTGAATGCTTGCCGCGTCTCCGCTCCCGCGCGCCGCCCCGCCATCACCGTCTTCGAGCGGGGTCACCGTGTATCCGGCAGTCTTGACCATGCCGACGATGTCGGCCTTGTCGGTCACGGAAGGGTCGTATGAGACCGTAAGCTTCTCGGAGGCAAGGCTGACGCTCGCCTTCTCGATCCCGGGCTTGGCGCCAAGCACCTTCTCGATCACCATCACGCACGAGGCGCATGTCATCCCCGTGACTCCGAAGGTTGCCTCGGCGATCCGGGGCTTTCCGGACTCTGTATCGACACGAGTCTCTGCCACCTATGTCACCTCCTCCACAACGATCGTGCCGAAGACCATCTCCATGCCACAGGAGAACCCATACTCGCCGGCCTCCAGAGCGGGGAGGGCAACGGTCTTCGATCCAGTAGTGAGGTCCTCATAGAAGCCGAGGTCACGTGACATGACCTGCGCCATGCAACCGTAGCCCTCGGAGAAGGTGATCTCGATCGGGACACCGGCCCGTGCGCGGATCACGTTCGGGTCGTATCCTGCACTCGTATCGACCGAGATGCGCTGCACGTCACCTTCGACGGTCGTGGCACCCTCGATCGGCTCGCCCGAACCGCCGCCGCCGCATCCGCCGCCATTGCCGCCACTGCTGCCGCCGCAGCCGCTTCCGGCTCCAGCAGCTCCCACACGCGAAGGCCGCGGGTCCCGCATCCGGGGAGAGGTCGAACCCTGCGCCGTTCTTGGCGACGGCGAATCCGTAGCTCATGAAGAACGCGACCGCGATCAACGCGGCGACAAGAACGTAGCGGACTGTAGTCGTATCCTTGCCCGCCGTACGTGTCGTCATTGACATCGTTCGTCTCCTGGTCTCGCCCCTCCACACGGAAGGGAGC
>CAYGKH010000135.1:0-5432 GCA_964350345.1 uncultured Coriobacteriaceae bacterium | reverse complement strand
TTGTATATCTTGCCGCACGCTTTGCATGTGCGTCGCGCCGTGAGCCGACGGACGATCACGTCGCGATCCACATCGATGTTGATGGCGGCCTCGATCTTCATGTCCATGCCTGAAAGCTCACGATCGAGCGCCTCGGCCTGAACGTCGGTGCGAGGAAATCCATCGAGAATGAAGCCCTTGCGGGCATCAGGCTCGGCGAGGCGGCTCTTCACGAGACCGATCACCACGAGGTCGGGAACCAGTTCGCCCTTATCCATGTAGTTCTTGGCCTGCATTCCGAGCGGCGTTCCGGCGGAGACAGCCTTGCGCAGGATGTCCCCTGTCGAGATGTGCGGAATCCCCCACGTCTCGATGATCTTCTCGGCCTGAGTGCCCTTACCCGCACCCGGTGCTCCCAGCAAGACGATGTTCATAGGCTGTTCCTCCTGGTCCGTCTACTTGAAGAAGCCGTCGTAGTGGCGCATCTTAAGCTGGCTCTCGAGCTCGGTCATCGTCTGGAGCGCAACGCCGACCATGATGAGGATCGACGCGCCGCCGAACTGCTCGAGCACGGTGACATCGGTCGCACGGAAGAGAGCCGTCGGGGCGATAGCGATCGCCGCGAGGAAGACCGCTCCCGGAAGTGTGATGCGATTCATCGTCTTCTCAAGGTAGTTCACGGTCGCTTTGCCCGGTCGCACGCCAGGAATGAACCCGCCGTTCTTGCGCAGGTTGTCCGCAAGATCGATCGGGTTGAAGACCAGAGCGGTGTAGAAGTAGGTGAAGAAGATGACGAGGGCGGCGAAGAAGATATAGTACAGGCCTCCGCGCGCGAGCGAGTTACCGATAGCCTGGAGCCACTCGACACCGGTGAGGGTGGCGATCTGGGCGGGGAAGAACAGGATCGCCGAAGCGAAGATGATCGGGATGACGTTCGCTCCATTGATCTTGAGCGGGATGTAGGTACCGGCGCCGCCATAGACCTTGCGGCCAACGACGCGCTTGGCGTACTGCACGGGAATCCTGCGCTGACCGCGATCGATCGTCACGACCGCTGCGACCACCAACACGAAGATGACGAGGAGTGCGAAGGTCATAATCGAATCGCCGAGACGTACCGTCTGCACGATCGCCGCAGGGAAGCGGGCCACGATGCTGGCGAAGATCATCAGCGACATGCCGTTTCCGATGCCCCGCTGGGTGATCAGCTCGCCCATCCACATGATGAGCGACGTGCCTGCGACGAGCGTGATCACGATGACCGCCCGGCTCACTATGTCGAGAGTGACGCCGGCAGGAGCAAGGGCGCTCTGGAACAGACCGAGCATCGCGATGGCCTGAAGCGTGGCGATCGCAAGCGTGAGGTATCGGGTGGTCTGCGTGATCTTGCGCTGACCGGCCTCGCCCTCCTTGGCCCACTGCTCGACCTTGGGAATCACTCCCTGCAGCAACTGCATGATGATCGCCGCGGTGATGTAGGGCATGATGCCGAGCGCGAATACCGCGAAGTTCTCGAGCGCACCGCCCGAGAACAGGTTGAGCAGGCCGAGCGCGGCCTGCCCTTCGATGATGTTCTGCACTTGCTCCAGATCCACACCGGGAACAGGGATGTGGGCACCAACGCGGTACAGCGCGATGATCGCGAGTGTGAAGAGTATCCGGCGCCGAAGCTCCGGAACACGGAACGCATTGGCGATTGCGTTGATCACAGCGTCTCGACCGTCCCTCCTGCAGCCTCGATCTTGGTCTTCGCGGAGCCCGAGGCACGATCGACCTTCACGGTCAGCGCTTTGGTGATCTCCCCGTCGCCGAGGAGCTTGACCGGCTCGGTCTTCGACTTGACGATGCCCGCGTCGAACAGGGCGTCGATATCGACGACGGTACCGGCCTCGAAGTGCTCATCCAAGCGCGATACGTTGACGATGGCGTACTCGGTACGAAACCGGTTCTTGAATCCGGGGAGCTTAGGGAGGCGTATGTGGAGGGGGTTCTGGCCACCCTCGAAGCCCGGGCCCTTCCCACCACCGGCACGCGAGAGCTGACCGTTGTGGCCGCGGCCGCTGGTGCCACCGTGGCCGGAGCCGTGTCCGCGACCGACCCGTTTGCGGGGCTTGCGCGATCCCGGAGCGGGGAACAAGTCGTGTAGCTGCATTGTGCGTCTCCTTCATTCGCTTACCGGTGGACGATTCCACCGGTGTCGGCCGCTCGCCGCCGACTGACTCTCCTCGCGAGACCGATATCCGGTCACGCGCATGTACGTTGTTAGAGCTTCTCCACGTTCACCAGGTGCTTGACCTTGAAGACCATGCCCCTGATGACCGGGCTATCATCCTGCTCGACCGAGTGCCTGATGCGCTTGAGCCCAAGCGCACGAACGGTCGCCTTCTGGTCGGCTGGAGCACCGATCACACTCTTGATCTGTGTGATACGGATCCTGTCTGTTGCTTCTGCTGCTGTCACGGACTACTCCTCCCAGCCATAGACCTGGCCCACCGTCTTGCCGCGACGGCGTGCGATGTCCTGAGGACTCGAGAGCGACTGCAGGCCCTCGGCCGCGGCCTTGACAATGTTCAGTGCATTGTCCGTCCCGAGGGATTTGGAGAGCACATCGGTGATGCCGGCAAGTTCGAGAAGCGCTCGAACAGGGCCTCCGGCAATGACACCCGTACCGGGTGCGGCCGGCTTGAGGAGCACGTTGCCGGCACCGAAGTGACCGACGACCTCGTGAGGGATCGTGCCGTTCACAATCGGGATCTTGAACATGTTCTTCTTCGCATCTTCGATGCCTTTGCGGATGGCGATGGGCACTTCCTGGGACTTGCCCATGCCCACGCCAACGCTGCCGGCACCGTCACCAACGACCACCAGTGCGGTCAAGGCGAAACGACGTCCGCCCTTGACGACCTTGGAGACACGGTTGATGAATACGACCTTCTCCTGCAACTCAGAAACCTGTGACTCTCTGTCTCTGCGCGCCATACCGTCTCCTCTCTAGAACTTGAGCCCGGCGCTACGCGCACCGTCCGCCAGAGCCTTCACTCGCCCGTGGTACAGGCGACCGCCACGGTCGAAGACCGCCTCGGCGATACCTGCCTCCACAGCTCTGCGACCAAGCGCCTCGCCGACGGCCTTGGCCGAGTCAGCGTTGGAGCCTGTCTTGAGCGCGGCGCGCAACTCAGGATCGATCGAGGACACGGCAACTAGCGTGTGCCCTGCAACATCGTCGATGAGTTGTGCGTAGATGTGGGCGTTACTACGGGTCACCCGGAGGCGCGGTCGCTCGGCAGTGCCGCTCACCTTGCCCCGGACCCTGCGCTTGCGACGGGCAAGTCCCGCCGACTTCGCCTTCAGTCTCTCCATGCCTTCACTACTCTCCTCGTCTCACCCGTACCGCTCTGGCCGGGTCGCACGTTACTTCGCCGTCTTACCGAGCTTCCGCCTTACATACTCACCTTCATAGCGCACACCCTTGCCCTTGTAGGGCTCCGGCGGGCGGAAATCACGGATCTCACTCGCAATCTGGCCGACGCGCTGCTTGTCGATACCTCGGACCGTGATCTTGGTGGGAACGGGCACCTCGAAGGAGATACCGGGCTCCGCCTTGACCGACACGGGATGGCTGAAGCCGAGCGCAAGTTCGAGGTCGGCACCCTTGAGCGCCGCACGGTACCCGACGCCAACAATCTCGAGGTTTTTGCTGAAGCCCTCGGAAACCCCGACCACCATGTTGGCGATCAGTGTGCGCGTCAGACCATGCAGCGAGCGATGTGTGCGATTGTTAGACGGACGGGTCACCCGGACCTCGCCGTCTTCGAGGACGATCATCATGTCCTCGTTGAACGTGCCGCTGAGCTCTCCCTTGGAACCCTTCACGGTCACTGTCGAGCCGTCGATCTTCACCTCCACCCCGGATGGGACCGGGATGGGCTGTTTGCCGATTCGAGACACGGCTGTCGCTCCTTTCTCAGTCCTGTCCGTTACCAGATGTAGGCGATTACTTCGCCGCCGACGCCCGCCTTGCGCGCGCCCTTTTCGGACATGACGCCCTTCGACGTCGAGATGACCGCGATGCCAAGCCCGCCCAGAACACGGGGAAGCTCGTCCTTCTTGGCGTACACACGCAGACCAGGCTTGCTGATGCGCCGGATTCCCGTGATGGTGCGCTCCCGCTTGGGACCGTACTTCAACACGACCTCAAGTGAGTCCTGAACGCCGCCGGGGGTGACCCGGTACTCTTCGATGTAGCCCTCTTCTTTCATGATGCGGGCGATCTCCACCAGCTTCTTTGAGGAAGGCATCGTCGCCGAGGTCTTGAACGCCGAGTTGGCGTTGCGAACCCGCGTCAGCATATCGGCGATGGGATCTGTCATGCTCATGTTTTCGTTCCTCCTATGGTCCGGGATGACTCCTACCCGATGGTTCGCGTTGGCCCATGGCCAAAACGCCTACCGGATGGATCTCCGCCTGACGCCCTGCCTACCAGCTGGCCTTACGGACACCGGGGAGTTCGCCACGACTTGCGAGCTCACGCACGCAGATGCGGCACAGACCGAACTGGCGGTAGTACGCCCGCGGACGGCCGCACCGATTGCAGCGGTTGACCGCTCGCACACCGAACTTCGGAGTGCGCTTGGCCTTGGCGATCATCGACTTCTTTGCCACTTTCCAACCTCCTTGCCACGACACCGCGTCCAGTGCCGGCGGGTAGAATCTATCGTTTGAACGGGAAGGAGAAGGACTCCAGGAGAGCCTTCGCTTCCTCGTCTGTCTTCGCGCTCGTCACGAACGTGATATCCATTCCTCGCACGCGATCGACCTGATCGTAGTCGACCTCGGGGAAGATCAGCTGCTCGGTGACGCCCATCGAGTAGTTCCCACGACCATCGAACGAGTTCGCCGACAGGCCGCGAAAGTCGCGGACTCGCGGAATCGCCGTCGACAGGAGCCGGTCGAAGAACTCCCACATGCGATCACCACGCAGCGTCACCTTCGCACCGATCGGCATGCCCTGGCGAAGCTTGTAGCTCGCTATCGACTTCCTCGCCCGGGTAATCGTCGGCTTCTGACCGGTGACTGTGGCCAGATCGGCCATCGCAGCGTCCAGCTGCTTGGCATCCGCGACCGCCTCGCCAACACCCATGTTGACGACGATCTTCTCTAGCCGCGGTACCTCATTCACGTTGGCGTAGCCGAACCTCTCCCTAAGAGCGGGAACGACCTCGGCCTTGTACTGCTCCTTGAACCTCGGTGCCACCTTGCCTACCTCCGTTTAGTCTTGTCCGCACCGGATTTCCGACCCGGTGCCCCGCGCCCCGGGGCCTCCGGGGGCGGGCGATGCACATCGGGCTATCCGATGTCCTTGTCGCACTTCTTGCACACGCGGATGCGATTGCCATCCTCGCGTTTGCGCCCGACCCGGGTGGGCTGGGAGCAGTTGGGGCAGAGCAGCATGA
>CAYGKH010000134.1:0-5436 GCA_964350345.1 uncultured Coriobacteriaceae bacterium | reverse complement strand
CATCATAGGATACTCGGTGCCATGCGGACCATGACAGGTCGAAGTACATGTGAGCGGCGTCCCGGACCTTACGTCGAGATACTGCGGGCTGACCGGATGCTGATTGTCGTGCGCAGCCACCGACCCGTGGCACGTCAGGCAGATATCGGGATTTCGATCTCGCAGGATCGGCCTGTAGTCGGAGCCGTGCGGGGTATGGCAACGGATACACAGCAGCGGACCGTGATCCGATGCGTCGTAACTCACCTGGAGTGCAGCCCGGTGGCACTGATAGCACATCTCGTTGTCGCGTGCCGCGAGGAGGGCCTCGTAAGGAGCCGCGTGCGGGTCATGACAGTCCGAGCAGTTCAACTGCGCCGTACCCACCGGATGCACGCTCAAGCGGCCGAATTCATCCTCGACGCCCGGATGGCAGAGGTAGCACAGTCTCGGCTCGTAGTCGATCAGCAGCGGCTCGTAGTCCGAGCCGTGCGGCTCGTGGCATCCCGTGCAGTTGTCGTACTCGAACGGCTGATGCTGTACGGGCATCCGGCTGAGCGGCGCGACCGACGGGTGGCAGGTGAAGCACAGGTCTCGCTGCCGCATCGTGAGGATGCCCTCCCATTCCGACGCATGCGGGAGATGGCAGTCGGTGCAGTTCCGGTTCTCGACCGGGAGATGCAGCTGCTGACGCGCCATCTGCACGCCGATACTGCCGTGGCAGGTCATGCACAGATCGCGCGGATTCTGGGCGAGGAGGCCGCTCCACTGGGACGCGTGAGGGTTGTGGCAGTCCAGGCAGTTACCGTTCGTGAACGGAGCATGCTGGTATGGCATCCCCAGCTCGGGTCCCAGGTTGCCATGGCAGATCCAACAGAGCTCATCGAGAGGCGCCGTCAGCTCCGAGCGCTCCCCTGCAACGGCCTCGGTGGTGGTCGAGATCACCTGTCCGCCATCCTCGCTCTCGGTGACCCCGGTGACCGAATCCCACGCCGAGAGGATCCACCTGAGTGGCAGCCACTCCACGACGGTGCGCATGCGCTGCAGCGTACTCGTCGAACCCGAGATGAGCGTGCGCTCGACCTCCCTGCCGTGCGGCGTGTGGCACACCGTGCAGTCTCCCAGAAGGAACGGACTGTGGACGGATGCGAGGGAGAGCTCAGGGATGAGTTCGGTGTGGCACTGAAGACACTCGAGATTGCGCGCGATGAAACGGGCGCGGTCCGGGCCGCGATCTATCACCGTATCGATGATGGTGGTTATCGCGCAAAGAAGGAGTAAGAGCAGTAGCAGTAAGAGCGGCCACTTGCGGGTCCGCCCATCTTCGTCGATCGACTCGACTTGATCGATATCGTCTGGTGCGATGCCGTGATCCGCCAAGACTCCTCCACGTACCGACGTTTCCTATTCGGCACCCTCGAATCGTCGGCCTGCGACGTACGGGAACTGCTGGTTCAGTCTACCATGTGCACGGATGCACATGCACCTCGGTTCCGCGCCTTCGAGCGCGATGCGACAACCACGCCTCGAGCGTCGACTACAGCACTTCTGCCACGGTGCCTCCGCGCGCTAATCCCCTAGCCGATGCTCCTCCTGTAACTACTTCCGGTACGGCATGTTTTATTCCGGTACAGATGTTCGAAGACCCTCAGCGCGAGGCCCAGGAACGCATCGGAGCTCCCATCGAGACCGCGCTCGATCAGTGCAAGTACCTCGTCCACGGGCGGACGGTATTCGGGCGTTTCACGTCGTAGATCAGCGTTTGCCGGCATGAGAATATCTCCACTGTCAAGATGCGCGGCTCCGACACGACACCTAAGTCGTCATGCTCCATCGGAACAGAAGTGGGGACGCGTGAGCGCCCCCACTTCATCGATTCGACATCCGGCCTGTTCTTTACGGCCACTTCGACCCTGACAGATCCTTCAAAGGATGTTTCTCGCCGCCGTCGCAGCCTGCAGCACAGAAGGCCTTGCTGTCCCAACTCTTGCCGATCGTACCATCCGTATCACGTCTGTAGTCCTTGAGCGAGATGGCGTAGTTGCCGTAGTGGCCCGACGGATTCGCTGCCTTACCACCTACGGGCGTCTGACGCATCGTCGCATACGGCTCCGGATCGGTCGTGTATCCCATCAGGCGCGGGCGGTCCCAGCCGTGCGGTACGGCCACATGGCAGAAGGTGCAGTAACCACCTTCATTGCCGCGCGTATGATCGTCGTGAACCTGATTGCTCCAGCGGCTGCCATCGTAGAGGTCGTGACACTTCTCGCAGATGATGCCTGCCCGTTGCGAACCGCCCTTGCTCATACTCATGCCGGTCGGCGACTTATCACTCAGCTGGGCGTTGTTGCTCTCGGTCTTGGTGGGGTCGGCTCGATAGGGATTGGGATATGCGGGGTCTATATTGACCTTGACCTGTCCACCGTGCGGTCCGACCGCCTTCGTCTTGTCGTAGGTGTGACAACTCTCGCACGTCATGATCGAGTTTTCGTTCCAGCCTGACGTGAAGACAGACCGGGTCGGGAAGTCCCACAGATATGTCTTGCCGCTGATTGTGAACGAGGTCTTGGGCCAGATGTTCGATTCGACGTTGTGCCCCGATGCGTTCCGAGGATTGAACTCGAACGCCTGGCGCTGGTTATGCGCCGAATCCGGGTGACACGTCAGGCACCTCTGATCGCCGTCACGGATCGCGTCGAGCACACGCGATGCGGTCGACGAGTGGCACGCCTGACATTCGTAGCCGAGAATCTTGTGCTCATCCACGAGGTTCATGTAGTGGCAGCCTCCGCACCCCGCCGGGTTATGCGATGCGCTCTCGTGTGCGAGACGATGTCCGCCTTCGGCACCGGCGTGACACACGAGGCAATCCGTCGTGGCCTGAGCCGAGCTCGGCTCGATCGCCACAGAGGTCATGGTACCCGAATCGCGATACGTGACCGGGCTCAGGCCCTCGACTTCGACTGGCAGGAACTCGATGCACGATCCCTCGCGCCACTGCTTGCGGGTCGAGTACGTCGGCGACGTCAGCGTCTCCCACGAGCCCCACGCAGATGCACTGGCAGGGTTGGACGGTATACGGATACGAGCGAACGCCCAGCGATCCCCGCCGGGAATCGCGTAGAGATACTCTCCGCCGTCCCACTTCAGGTCACCGCCTTCACCGAGGCGGGCCGAGAACGGGTACTTGCCGACCCTGGTGAGCTTGGGCGAACTACTGCCGAGGTCGGACACGACCTGGAAATCACTTCTGTCCCCACTATCCTGGCCGAGGATGAACAGGTAGTCCAATCCACCGATCTTCGCTTGAGTCATCCGGTTCCAGCGCTCAGAACTGCCACTCAGCGTCACCTGAAGCCCCGTGGACGTGAAGTTCTGGTTGCCGGACTTCGATGCGGGGGCCGCCAGATAGTAGAGTCGCCCGTCGCCACTGCCCCTGTTGCGGTTGACCACGAAGAGCCGGTCTGCGTCCGACGTGTAGGCAAGGGCGGTGCCCACGCTCAGGTTCGTATCCCTCCCGCCGATGCGGAAGTTGATAGCCGAACTCCAGCGGTCGCGGCCGGGCTCCCACTTGAGGATCTCCCTCTTCTCGCCGCCGCGGATGTAGTATGCCTGGTCGCGCCCCGCATCGTACGCCACATCCGAACCGCGATTCAGATCGTGGGTAGCCTCGGAGGCCTTCGTCCACGAACCGGTCGATCCACCTGCAGGTGGCGGCGTGTAGACCGCCCGGTTCTTGTTGCCATCACCGCGCGTGAGGTAGAGCTTGCCATCGACCGTGAGCATCGTGGCGCCCTTGCGTGGTTCGAACTCGCTTTGGCTCGATGGCCTGAAGCCAGCGGAGTTATCGGTGTCCCAGGCGTTCTCGGAAGGAAGGTACTGGAAGAACTCACTGCGCTCACTGCCGATCTGTGCGAAGAGCAGATCGGTGACGGCCGAGGATACGGAGCCGCCAATCGGTTCGAGGATCGCCGCGCCGACGCTGAACTCGTCGGTGGCAATGGTATGAACCAGCTCGTTCATCTCGAAGTTTGCGACAGATGTCTGGGAGAAGGCCGTTTGCTCGAGATCGGAGCCATGGGTGCTCGACTGCTTGGTCGTCACCGTCCAGGAGTCGATGCGCGGGGTCTTCGTGGCATCGGCGTTCGCGACGAACCTCGCGACGAGTCGGAGCTTGGGATAGGTAGCCGCGTCGACACCGGAGAGGTCGACCGTCTTGGACGTGAGACCCGTGTAACCGGGTATCGCCACCCACGAGCCGTTCTTCCGGCCGTACACGTCGATCAGGAGCGACGTTCCAGTGGGAACCTCGCCGGACCAGCTCAGGCGTCCCCAGAAGATCTCGGCCCCCAGCGGGGTGTGGCAGGCCCAACAACCACCTTCAGGTAGACCCTCGTGAGTGACCGACACGTCGTAGAGCACATGGCAGCCATCGCCGCCGCAGCCCACGGTCTGAGAAGTGTGCTTCTCACCGATGTTGTCGTGAATCACCGGGTGACACGACATGCACGTCATGTCCCAGGCGTCAGGGAAGTCCGCGAAGGTGTGGCACCCCACGCAGTCGACCACGTCGTCGATGCGCAGGTGTTCCGGCGCCAACTCAAGATAGTGGCAGCTCGTACAGGAGGAAGGCTCGTCGGCCTGATGCGGGGTCGGCTCGTAGTGGTTCTCGGCGACCGGCGAGTAGGCGTGGCAGTTCACACACGCGGTCGTGCCACTCGTGTCGACGATGTCGTTGTGGCAGACCGCACACGACTGCGCGGGCGTCTCGCCGTGAAGTTCGCGCACGTCAGGCGTCATGTGACAGTCGACGCACTCCTGGGAGTCCGGCGCGGTATGGATCTCGTCGATGTCGCCGTGGACCTCATGGCACGTCGAACAGTCGGCCGTCGCGATCGTCCAGTCGATTCGGCCCGCATCGTCGTTGAGGTGACAGAGCGCACATGTGTCGGTGTAGGCGGGGTATCTGCCGAGGAAACGCTCGTGCTCCTCGGGCAGGGTGTTGGCCACATGGCAACCCGAGCTGATGCAGCCCGGGCCCATCGCGCCGAAGGTGTGCTTGGACTCTGCAGCGCGGTGGAACTCCTCACCGGCGATCGCGTGGCAGCTCGCACACTCGGCGGTCTTGACGGTGATGTCTGCGATGCGCGCAGGGTTGGCGTGGCAGACCGCGCACGCACCCTCGGTAGCGTCGATGTGGATCGGCTCCACGTTCAGGGTGCCCTCGTCGTCGACCACACCGTGGCAGCGGCCACAGTCGTCGACCGAGGCGGGCTCGGTTGCCTTGTGGGCGGCCATGTCTCCGTGGTAATCCGCATGACATGCGGTACAGCGCGTGTCGCGAGCGGCGATCGCATCCTGGATCTCGACCCCTCGGGGACCATCGGAATCGTAGTAGCTGTGGCACATGTCGCATCCGGCGAGCGTACGCCCGGTATCGGTAACAGTCGTCATGAA
>CAYGKH010000133.1:0-5492 GCA_964350345.1 uncultured Coriobacteriaceae bacterium | reverse complement strand
TTGCAATGAGTTCCGCAACCTGGTGGGCGCGGCGGACCACGCGGCGGCCTTCGCCTCGCTCGGCCAGCAGCGCTACCTCAGCGCGGTCGCGCACGCCGCCGCCGTCGTCGGCAACTCGTCGAGCGGCATCATCGAGGCGCCGATTCTCGGCGTGCCGACGGTCAACATCGGCGAGCGCCAGGACGGGCGCCTCCGGGCGGCGAGCATCATCGACTGCCCGGGTGAGGCGGTAGCCATCGCCGGAGCGCTTGCACGGGCGCTGTCGCCGGTGTTCCGTGAGGCCGCCCGCTTGGTTGTCTCGCCCTACGGCGACGGGCATGCCGCGGAGCGCATCGTAGCGATACTTGCGGACCATTTCGAACAGGGGGCCGACCTACACAAGCGCTTTTTCGACCTGCCGCACGTGGAGGAGGCGTGATGAAGACGGTACCCAGGGTGATCGCGATCGTGCCCGCGCGAGCCGGCAGCAAGGGCGTGGCGGGCAAGAACACGCGCCTTGTCGGCGGGCGCCCGCTCGTTGCGTGGACCATCGAGGCGGCGCAGGCGAGCCGCCGCATCACCACGGTGCTGGTGACCTCTGACGACGCTGGGGTGCTCGACATCGCCCGGAAAGCCGGCGTGGAGACGGTCATCGAGCGGCCCGCCGAGCTGGCGACCGACACCGCGGCGATGACCGACGTCGTCGCACACGCGCTCTCGCTCGTCGAGCCGCCGCTTTCCGACGACGACATCGGGGTGCTGCTCCAGCCGACCTCTCCGCTGCGCACCGGCACCCACGTCGACGAGGCGGTCGATCTCCTCCTCGACGGCGACGCGCGTGCGGTGGTGGGGGTGTGCGTGGCCGAACACAGCCCGTTGCTTGCCAACACGCTTCCGGCGGACCTGAGCATGAGAGAGTTCCTCAGGCCCGAGGCGCTCGGCCTGAACCGCCAGGAGCTGCCGGTCTACTACCGGATCAACGGCGCGGTCTATGCAGCGCGCGTCGCATACCTGCGTGAGAACGCTGGCTTCCTGGGCGACGCCACATTTGCGTATGTCATGCCGCAGGAAGCCTCGGTCGACATCGATAGCGAACTCGACCTGCGCATCGCCGAGTGCCTATTGGAAACGACATGAGTACAGAACATCCTGCTGTGTCGAGGAAGGGCTAATCTGTGACGGGCTTGAGTCTGCACGATCTCAGGCTTCTGCGTTTGCTGTCAGGACGTTACTTCCATGAGGTTAGAGCTTGGGCGGAGGATAGGTCTCGCTTCCTTATCGGGTGGGATGGTGGTGATGCGCCACTGGCCCGACGCAGTGAGATTGCTAGTTTGCTGCAACTGGGCTTGGCTCTGATCCGGGGCTTACTGATTTCTCACGAAGAAGAAGCTGATGCGATAGTGCACACTTGGGATCCAGGCAATCCTGGACGCGTACGGGGCGTCGCGGGACTTCTCGATTTGTATCACCCGGGCATTAGCGCATCGTTCATCGAGGGGACTGACGGATTCTTTGGCAGACATCCTCGCCCAATTGCGGCGATCACTCTTATTGTGCGCTCGATGTTCTTGTCGCTTTCGCCGTGGAGTGCTCCCTCGTTCGTCCGACGTCATCACGTGAGGGCGCTCAGGCTCTGCTTGCTGCTGGAGTCTCGGGCAGCAAGTCTGCATGCGCGCGATGTCTACCTCTGCACGCCAAATCGACACATATCCTTCCTGGCGGCCGCGTATCTATCCGGCCGAGGACATCGTGTCACATGGATGCTTCCGATACCTGTCTCACTGCATAGTAAGCGGATACTCGCGCGTCGGGTCATTGTCTCGAACTGGTACCAGTACAACGACCTGATCGCGACAAGGAGTCAAGGGATTTGGGACGAAGCTGAAGTCTGGGGTTCGTCAGATCAACCGGTACTCGTCGACAAGTACGTCAACCGGTGTCCGAGGTCTTCCATACCGACTCACACCGTGGTCGGCGTGTATATGCAGGGGTTCTGGATTCGCGCACGGGCAAAGCCGAATAGGCAGGAGCTGCGGTCTCTCGCGAGTGAGGAACGTGAACTCATCAGGCTGATGAATCGCATTGCGGGCAAGAGGGCCAATACGGAGTTCATATTCTACCCACATCCCATTGAGCGAGATGAAGAGCTCAGGTCCATTGACAGTCCGTACGTGGCTCTCGCTGTCGAGAATGCCCGCGTTGAGATGGAACACTCGGCGATCGAATCGTTCAATGAGATTGACCTGGGTATTACGATGTTCTCTACAATCGGTTTCGATCGCCTTTCTTGGGGCTTTCCTACGCTCTTCTACATGAAGAACCCTCATTGGCTTGAGCCTGATGCGGCTGGCAGCTTCAGTGAACTCTTTGTAGACGACGAAGTGGGTCTCGAATTAAAGCTCAATCGGTGCCTGGAGATGTCCGAGCAGGAGTTTGTCTTCCGCCACCTCCGTCGAGCGAACTTCACCGACTCCGATTCACCGGGGTATCCAGATCAACTAAGGTTCTTGAGAACCCAGGACTCAGCGGGCAGTGAACTCACTGAAACCTGGGGGACTCCTACGACAACGCGCGCGCAGACACGATCAGGGGCCTCCACAAGACCGAGGTGATCAGGAGGAAAGGTCGGCGGCGCAGCCTCGGAGAGGTCGACTTCGCCACGCTTCAGTGGATTCACTGGTTCAACAATCACCGGATGCTCGAGCCAATCGGCGACATCTCGCCGATGGAGCACGAGAGTCTCTACTGGCTTGCGCGGGCCGCTAACGATACAGTCGAACTCCAGTCAACCCGCGCGACTCAGTGCCAACGGGAGAGGAGGAGTGGAGAGACTCACGAATGCACTGATTCACTGTGCGCAGTCCGAGGGACTGGCTACACCGCGTGCGCGGGTAGACGAGGTGGTGCCAGCGAGAGCTGTGCCGACATCTGACGGTTCAAGTTGAAGAGGTGTTGATCGTGTCGAAATTCTTCATGATGGCCCCGCTTGGCCGTCCGGCCAGATGCAAGCACACCTCTGAATCGCCCTCCTTGAGAGATGCGCCGCCGCCGCTCGACTACTCCAGGTTGTCCTGGCGCGTCGGTGATCGTCAGCACACGAGAACTCCACGCGGCAGGTTTCAGTGATTTCTTCATCGAACGGCGGCTTGTGCGCCAGGGAGCAGTGGAACGACGAGACCGGTTCGCTTCTGGTTGTCGGAGCTCAAGCCGATTGGGAAGAGGTGCGGAAAACCGCCGGGTCTTGCGATCACATACTGTTCTACACCCTCGGGGGAGCATGGAAGTCTGGTCGAGCCGACGACCACGGGGCCGTAGTCGTTGACATAACAACGCTCCATAGCGAACTCGAGTCATCTTCTTGGGACTGGACAGAGGATCTTCTTGCGGCATTGGGTCGGAGAGCGCCTTCGCTGAGCGAGGATGCCCTGTTCGTGACGAGACGCCAGATTTTCATGCATGTTCTATGGCCGATTGCTGTCGCGCGCGCGCGAGCTGAAGCAGCCGCATCGCGCTGTCCCAGCGCCTCTGACGTTAGGTACTGCGGGGTATCTCAGTTCGAGGCTCTGGCACTCGAAGAGGTGTTCGAGTCGGCTCACCCGCTCGCTGTCCCAACCTCACGCCGAGCAACTGAACCTGTTGCACTTGACAGGAGCGCGGCGAAAGCCGTGGGTCTACTGAAAGGCCT
Source organism: uncultured Coriobacteriaceae bacterium (assembly GCA_964350345.1). Taxonomy (GTDB): domain Bacteria; phylum Actinomycetota; class Coriobacteriia; order Anaerosomatales; family SLCP01; genus JAUVXE01. Next base: position 1,828 of record CAYGKH010000133.1, on the reverse strand, counting down.
GTTCAACACCATCGGTCAGTCCCTCAAGTATCGCCGGAGGTCGACCGGGCCGAAGGCTCTGCTGAGTCATGTACGCAGGCATGCGCGCGACCGGCGGTGTGCGACGGTGCTGACCTTCAATGACAACTACATGCGACTCTTTGCCACCACCCTTTCCGAGCTGCGCTCGCGCGGATGGTGTCTCGTTGAGGTGCAGGTCTCGCCTGACACGTACTCGGAGCGGGCGGACGCAGACCTGTTCGATGCAACTGTCCAGCTTGGGGATTTCTTCCCGGCTGGGACATTCTCTCAGAAGGTAATCGAGCGAAGCGGGCGACGAGCGCTTAATGGCCTCATCCATGACTGGGCGAGCGAGCACGGACTCACGCGGTACGGAGAGGTGCTGGCACGGGGTTTCTCGCGCCACTACTGGCGTGCACATGCGTTGGTGCATGCACACAAGTCGGTGGTGGAAGCGATTAGACCACAGGTAGTGCTGTGCGTGAATGAGATTGATGCACTTGTTGAGGCCGCGGTCCCTGCAGCGCGGAGAATGGGTGTCCCAACAGTAGATGTGCAGCACGGGGTGATTGCTCGCACGTTGAGACGGGCAAACCTTGATTTCGATGCCATCTGCGTATTCGGTGATGGCTATTCAGAGGTACTCCACAGCCTGGGGGTCCCTGAAGATCGGACCCACGTGGTGGGCAATCCTTACCTCGACCACCTAACGGGGAGCGCACCGGTTGACTCTACGGCGGGAGGAGGTTCCCTCCCGTCCGTCGATGACACGCGATCCTTCACGATTCTCTTTGCGGCGCAGTACGCGGGCAGCCTTTCGAGCGACTTCGCGCTCTATCTCAGTCTCAAGGTAGTCCTTGAATGGCTGGCCGAGAACCCGGAAAACCGACTCGTGCTGAAGATGCATCCGCTCGGAGAGGGACGAGAGGTTGGGTACGAAGTGGCACTGGCTCAGTGTCCTGATGTGTCGGTGACGATGGTTCGCCGCGGCAATCTGCACGACCTTATTGCCAAGTGCGACTGTGTTGTCACTTACTCCTCCACGGTGGGCATCGAGGCAGCTTCGTTTCAGAAGCCGGTAATCGTGATGAGTTCGGCTGGCGCCCACGAGTACTTGCCGTCGGTGAATGAGGGCGTCGGATTCGAGGCGACGAACTTTGCGGAGTTCGACAGGTGTATGCAGCTGATTCGCTCAGGTTCAGCCATACCGCCGGAGCAATACGCGGCCTTCGAGCGAAGGTACGCCTTTGTGAAGGACGGACTTGCTGGATCGAGAATTGCCGATGTCTGCGAGGAGATGGCGATCTCGCATCTGTACCAGGATACGGTTGGAATGACCAAGTTTCGGGGGAGAAGGCCATGAGTGCCCGTTTCGCAGGTACCCGCATCTGCATCCTGCGCCGCGGCCCGGTCGACAACGACAAGCGAACGCAGCAGGTCGCTCGATTGCTGAGCGAACAGGGTGCGCACGTCACCGTGACTTCCGCGACCAAGACCGACTCGGTACGCACCATGGAGCCGGGTGGCTTCACGGTTCGTGAGGTGGCGCCATTGCGCAGCTCGAGTCATCCCGTCCGGGTGTTGCGGGTCGCATCGAACCTCCTGCGCAATAGGATGCGCAACTACCTCTGGTATCGCTCGCTGGTTCGAGCTGCCCGCGAGACGCGATCCGACGTTATCCACTGCATGAACGTCGACATGCTGCTCGTGGGGTATCGCGCTGCGGGCCGCAAGCCGTTCATCTACGATTCGCGTGAGCATTTCGCCACAACCGGCCATGTGCCGAAGCGCACGCGCATCTGGTGGATCGCGAAGGAGCGCTTCCTCG
>CAYGKH010000132.1:0-5517 GCA_964350345.1 uncultured Coriobacteriaceae bacterium | reverse complement strand
GTCTTCAACGCCGAGGGCAAGCGGATGAGCAAGTCGCTCGGCACCGGTATCGACCCGCTCGAGCTCATGGAGCACTACGGCGCCGACGGGATGCGCTTTGGCCTCATGCTCCAGACGACCGGCAGCCAGGACATCAAGTTCGCCGAGGACAAGCTGCTTTCGAGCCGCAACTTCGCCAACAAGATCTGGAACGCGAGCCGCTTCGTATTCATGAACCTCGACCAGGAGTTCACGCCTGGCGAGCCCGTCGCCGCCACCGTGGCCGATGAGTGGATCCTCTCGCGTCTCGCCGACCTTGCGGCTCAGGTCGACGAGGGGTTGCTCACCTACCGGTTCGGCGAGGTGGCCCGCGCGCTCTACGACTTCTTCTGGAACGAGTTCTGCGACTGGTACATCGAGCTCTCGAAGGCCAGGCTCGCCGCCGGTACCGCCGAAGGCGCTTCGGCCGAGGAGGTCGAGGCCCGTCGCATAACCCAGCGAAATCTCGCCTTCGTGCTCGACACCGCGCTGCGCCTCCTCCACCCGATGATGCCCTTCGTCACCGAGGAGATCTGGCAACGCCTGCCGCTTGCCGAGGAGCAGCGCGCACCCTCGCTCATGGTCGCCGCCTGGCCCGATCCGGCCGCGCTTGCGCACTTGCGCGACGAGCCCGCCGAGCGATCGGTGCGCACTATGCTCGAGATCGTGGTCGCCGTGCGCACCGTGCGCGCTCGCTACCAGATCCATCCGCGCACCGGCATCCCGGTGATGGTCCGTACCCAGGCCGAGAACGACGGTCATCTGCTAACAGCCGAGTTCTCGCACCTCCATGCGCTTGCTGGCATCGAGTCGTTTCAGGTTGGCACCGATGTGGCCAAGCCGCCGCACTCGGTCACCGCGGTCGCCGGGGGGATGGAGATCTTCGTGCCGCTTGAGGGGCTCGTGGATTTCGACGCCGAGAAGGTGCGGGTCGCCAAGGAGCTCACCTCGGCGGTCGATGACCTTGCGAAGGTCGAGCGCAAGCTTGCCAACGAGGGCTTCCTCGCCAAGGCCGCACCTGAGGTCATAGCCAAGGAGCGCGCCAAAGAGGTCGAGATAGCCGACAAGGTCGCCGCGCTTCGCACGCAGCTCGACGAACTCGATGGGTAGGGGAGCGGAGATGGAGCGCAGCTTCACCTACGCCGACGCACTCACCGTGCTCGAGGCCGCGCTGACCTTCGGCATCAATCCGTCGCTTGAGCCGGTGACTGCGATGGCCGAGGCGCTCGGCCGTCCGCAGGACACCTTCGCGAGCGTACAGGTGACCGGTACCAACGGCAAGTCGTCGACCGCGCGCATGACCGCGGCGATCCTGCAGGCGCACGGGGTGCGGTCCGGCCTCTACACGAGTCCGGAGCTGCACTCCTACACCGAGCGCATCGAAGTCGACGGCGCCCCGGTCTCCGAGGAGCTGTTCGCCGCCGGCGTACGAGAGGCGCTCGATGCGGCCGTACGAGCCGGGGTCGAGCCGACCGAGTTCGAGATCCTGACCGCGGCCGCACTGTGGGTGTTCCGCGACCGAGAAGTCGACGTCGCGGTCCTTGAGGTCGGGATGGGGGGCAGGTGGGACGCCACGAGCGTTGTCGCGCCCGCAGTCGCCGTCATCACCGGTGTCGGACTCGACCACATGGCGCACCTCGGGGCGACGAGTGAAGCCATAGCGGCGGATAAGGCGCATATCATCAAACCGGCGAGTGCCACGGTGCTCGGGCCGGGGACCACGCGCGTGGAGGCGACGTTTCTGGCGCGCGCCGCGGCGGTCGACGCTCATGCGCGCGCGGTGCGCCCGTCAGGCGAGCCGACCCCGGTCGTCGAGGATCTCACCGTGCGCTACCGCGTGCTCGCGCACCCCGATGCGCCTGGTGGTGCCACCAGGCTCGATGTCGGTGGCGTACACGCCGAGTACGCGGAGCTGGCGGTCCACGCGCCGGCGTATCAGGCCGCGAACGTCGCCACCGCAGTGGCCGCCGCCGAGGCAGCCCTCGGCCGGGCCCTCGGTTCACAGCGCGCGCGGGAAGCGCTCGCCGCCACGCGCTTTCCGGGACGGTTCGAGGTCATCGCGCGCGACCCGTGGCTGGTGGTCGACGGCGCACACAACCCCGAGGCCGCTACGGTGCTCGCCGAGGCGGTTCGTGATGCGTGGCCCGATCCGGCGAGCCGCCCGGTCGTGGTGCTCGGCGTGCTCGCCGACAAGGATGCCGAAGGCATCGTCGCCGCACTGGCACCGGTGGCACACGCGTTTGTGTGTGTGGCGCCCGATTCGCCGAGGACGCTAGCGGCAGTCGAACTCGCGGGGGTGGTCGAACGCGTGACGGGGAACACGCCGACTGTGGCCGCGAGCGTGACGGAAGGTATCGCAGCAGCCTTCGCAACGGGGGCCACCGCTGCGCTCGCTACCGGCAGCATCCGTACCGCTGCCGAGGGGCGGAGGGCGGGGGATGGTCCGTCGTCGGGAAATACCGCTCATCGCATAGAGTAGACCGCTTGGCAGCGTCGAATAGACTGACAGCGTGAAAACTGCGTGCACAAAAACTTCGCGTACTGTCAGAAGCGACCGGCCGAACCCTGCTGGTGGAGCAAGCGCTCACCACCTGGGCCGCCGCACTCGCCGCATTCGAGGAGTACGTGACCGAACGTACGGTAGTGGTGCTTGATGAGTTTCAGTACCTGGCGCAAGCCGAGCCGGAGTTGCCCTCGCTTCTAGCGCGCTGGTGGCGACAGCGGGGCAGAGAACTGCCGCTCGTGCTGATTCTCTCCGGCAGCGAAGTGTCCTTCTTCGAGCGCGACATCCTCGGTCACTCCTCGCCCCTCTATGGTCGCAGGACCGGGCAACTGCAACTCGCTCCCTTCACCTACCGCGACGCGGCGCTCTTCACGCCCGAGTGGCCGGCCGTCGACCGGGTAAGGGCGTTCGCAGTGTGGGGAGGCATGCCGTACTACCTAGACCGTCTCGACCCGGCGCGGTCTCTCGACGACAACATCCTGCAGACAGTGCTCGCGCGTGACGGGATCCTGCGCGAGGAGGCTCGGCTGCTGCTCTTCCAGGAATTAGCCGAGCCGCGACTCCACTTCTCCGTGTTGCGCTCGCTCGCGGGCGGTGACACGCGCGTGAGCGAGGTGGCGAATCGCACCGGTCTGGACACTTCGACGGTGAGTCGTGTGCTTGACACGCTGCTCTCGCTGATGCTGGTGCGCCGCGTGGTGCCCATCACGGCGACGCTCCGGGGCCGTACGAAGCGGACGGCCTGGGAGATCAGCGACCCGTACCTGCGATTCTGGTTCCGCTTCGTTCTGCCCTTCGAGGAGCGTCTCCAGCGCGTGGACGACCAGGTCCGCTACTTGGAAGAGACCGTCGTGCCTGCGCTCGACGAGTTCGTGTCCCGGCCGGTATTCGAGCGCATCGCTCAGGCATACGTCCGCGACCGGTTTGGTCTGGCCGACGTGGGCACGTGGTGGGGGAAGGTTCCCACCGGGTACGGCAGGGCAACCGAGACCCGCGAAGTCGATGTGGTCGGCCTGAGCCCGGACGGTTCGGTGGCTGTGCTGGGTTCGTGCAAGTGGAGCTCTTCACTGATGAGCGGTGCGGAGGATGATCTCCTGACCCGTCTGGAGCCCTACGTGCTCCAACATGAGGACGCCGGGCGCCCGGTGCGAGCGTTCTTCTCCCGGAGCGGGTTCGACGACGCGCTCGTGCGGCTCGCTGAGGGCGATCCGGGTAGGTACGTTCTTGTCGGCCCGGAGGACCTCTACGATCCTGCCTGAGCGTGTCTGCCTGAGTGACCGGGTCCCATTATGTGGTACGACGGAGTACCGAATATAGGTACACCAATCCCTGGGACACACCATGCTCGAAGAACTGCTCGGATCCAAGACGCGGGCGGCGATTCTGAAGGCTCTGCTCGAAGACCCGGACCGCCCGCTACACCTGCGGGAACTGGTGCGCAGGTCCGGCGGCAGCGTGTCCGGCGTGCAGCGGGAGATCGAGAGGCTCGAGCGCATCGGACTCATAGCTTCCGAGATCGACGAACGAGGGCGGAGACAGATCTCCATGACCGACGCCCACCCGCTGGTCGACCCACTCGCAGGCCTCATAGCGGCCGAAAGTCGAGCAACGTACGCACCGGCTCAAGGTTCGCTCTCCCGCACCTCCGCACTGCGAGAACGTATCAACCCGCGCGTTCGCGGGCTGGTGCCGGGTATTCTTGAGACCTCCCGCGCATATGGAGCGACACGGGTCGCGCTGTTCGGCTCTTCCACTCAGGCTGACCCTGCCATCGTCCCGGGTGACCTCGATGTCTTGGTACGGTTCGATCCCGCCGACCCTCGCTCGCGAGGCGATCTCTACTTCGGCCTGAAGGCCGCCTTGGAGCGGCTGACCGGGATGAGGGTAGACCTGGTCGAGGGTGAAGCCATCGACAATCCCTACCTGCTCGCGGAGCTGGCGGACTCAGAAGAGGTGCTCTATGAGGCGTCGTGACGTCCGGGTCCTGCTCTACGATCGGCTCTCGGACCGGACGGTCTGGGATGTCGCGGAACAGCACCTTCCACACTTACGCGTAAGGATTCAGACGCTGCTGGTCCGGCAGGACGATTGGATCGCACCGTAGACCTCACCTCTCGACCCGTCCTTCTGCTAGAATCCCACCTAGTCCGGTGCGGTGCTCGCACCGGGCCTCACAGGGGCGAGCGCACGCGAAAGGGAGTACATGGACGGCCTACTCGATCCAATCACTTCGAGCGGTGAATTCATCCTCCTGAGGAACCTATGCACTCTCTTTTTCGTGGTCCTGCACTTCGCTCTCGTCTTCTGGACGTACCGCGACGCGGACCGCCGGGGCGCGATGGGCTGGTTCTGGGCACTAGCGGCACTCATTTTCCCGCTTGCCGGCTGGGCCATCTATCTTGTGGTGCGGCCCCCCGAGTTCACGGCAGATGCCCGCGAGCGTGACCTGGAGATCCGCGCCAAGGAGATCTCGCTGCAGCGTGATCTTGCGAGTTGCCCGTCGTGTCACAAGCCGGTGGAGAAGGACTTCCTGCTCTGTCCCTACTGCATGAAGAAGCTGCGCAAGCCGTGCATCGAGTGCGGCCAGGCGCTCAAACTGAACTGGAACGTCTGCCCGTACTGCAAGACCAAGCAGTAGGGCCGCACCGACACGCATCGGGCCCTGTGCCAACCACCGGGCTCGTCGCATCGACAGCCGAGGAGCCTGACATGCCCGACATCACCGTCCACCTCCCCGACGGCAGTACCAAGAGCGTCCCCGAGGGCTCGACCGTCCTCGACGTGGCCGCCGCCATCGGTCCGCGACTCGCCCAGGCAGCGCTCGCCGGTGAGGTCGACGGTGCACTCGTCGACGTCGATCGTGTCGTGAACGACGGCGCGACGGTCGCTATCGTCACCGACCGTCATCCAGACGCGCTCCACATCCTTCGGCACTCCTCGGCCCACGTCATGGCAGAGGCGATCAAGTCGCTTCACCCCGAGGCTTCCTTCGGCGT
>CAYGKH010000131.1:0-5560 GCA_964350345.1 uncultured Coriobacteriaceae bacterium | reverse complement strand
GTCGAGCGCGACCCCGAGCCAGGAGTCGCGCTGTGCCCATTCGGCGACGCAGGCTCTTCCGGCGCCACCGTCGACGAGCGCCCACTCATCGCCGGCTACCGGCGCGGCGGCTTCGGCGGCCGCGGCGGCCACCTGCGCACCTCCCGCGCCATCGGTCGCGATTACGCGATCGAGCATCGACGTGAACCGCAGCGCCCCGAACACCTCGGCGAGCCGGGCGGGATCGAACCCTCCCCAGCGCACCTCGGCGAGATCGATCTCGAACGGCACGTCGCGCCTGATGGTCGCGACCGTGCGACTCACACGGGCGTCCTCGGCGTGCTCCCGCAGGTTCTCGCCGAGCTTGCCTCTGATGTCCGCGGCGGCCCCGAGCACAGCCTCGAGCGTCCCGTACTCGGCGATCAGCTTCGCGGCCGTCTTCTCCCCCACCCCCGGCACACCGGGGATGTTGTCGGAGGTATCACCCTTCAGGCCGAGGTAATCGGGAACCTGCTCCGGTGTGACACCGTAGCGCTCGAGCACCGCCGGCGGGTCGTAGACGACGATATCGGTGATCCCTTTGCGCGTGGTCACGACGTGAACCGAGTCGGTCACCAGCTGCAGTGCGTCCCGGTCTCCGGTCACCAGCAGAGCGCGCAGGCCCGCCTCCTCGGCCATCCGTGCGATCGTGCCAAGGACGTCGTCGCCCTCCCAGCCGTCGACCTCGATGATCGGCACACCCATAGCCTTGAGGAGCTCCTTGACCATCGGGAACTGCACCTTGAGGTCCTCGGCGGTCGGCGGACGCTGGATCTTGTAGCACGCGAGCGCCTCGGTGCGAAACGCCGGCTTGCCGCGGTCGAACGCCACCACCACGCCATCGGGGTGCATGTCGCCGACCAGTCTCACCAGCATCGACAGGAATCCGAACGCAGCGTTGGTGGGTCGACCGTCAGGAGCGGTCATGGTGGGCGGTAGCGCGTGAAACGCACGGTGTAGCAAGCTGTTACCGTCGATAACAGCGATGGTTCGCGTGGTCATCTGCCGTCCATTCGGGTACACAGTCGGTGGAGTGGGTTTCGTGGCCGGACACCTTCGGATTGTACCCGAGGGACCGACATCGACCCTGGCGAGGTGGCGCGAAAGGCGGCCGTGTATGGGATTCTTCAACTGGGCTGCCCCCGCGTTCAACCGACTCGCCGACCGCTGGTCGCCGGAGAGTGTCGAGCAGATCGCCGACTGGCTGCGCCCGTTCGTATCTCCCGGCGGATGTCTGCTCGACGTCGGCGGTGGCACCGGGGCGCTCGCGATCCGGCTCTCGCACGCGCTAGACGCCAAGGTCGTCGTCCTCGACCCCACGCCCGAGATGATCGCCTACGTCCCCTCCGAACCGCGCGTTCATGCCATCCTGGGCTCTGCCGAGGAGATCCCGCTGGACGACGACAGCACCGACGCGGTCCTCGTCTCCGACGCGTTCCACCACTTCCGCGATCAGCCCGCGGCAACTGCGGAGTTCGCACGCGTGGTGCGCGCAGGCGGCGGCGTGGTGGTCCTCGAGCTCGATCCGCGCCCGTGGTACATGCGGATCATCGTCGTGGCCGAGAAGCTCCTCGGCGAACCGGGTTCGTTCTTCACCCCCGAGGAGATGTGCGCGCTCATGGCGGCGCAGGGCATCGACGGTACCTGCGAGCGGATCAAAGGGCCGAGTTACCGGTTCACCGGCGCGGTCCGTGCGCGGAGCACGACCGCTCGATGATCGACCGCGATCCTACCCGTTCCACAGATACCCGACGTTGCGCACCGTCTCGAGACGTTTGCCGAGCTCCGGACCGATCTTCGCACGGACACGCCTGACGTGGACGTCCACCGTGCGCGAGCCGCCGAAGTAGTCCTCGTTCCACACCCGGCGCAACAACACCTCCCGGCTGTACGCGCGGTTCGGGTGCGTGACGAGAAACGCGAAGAGCGCGTACTCGAGGTAGGTGAAGTCGATCGGAGTGCCGTCAAGGTACGCCTGGTAGGTGGCGAGGTTCATCGTCAGCGAATCGATACGCAACAGCTCCTGGGCCTCGGCCTCCTCGCCGGGCCAGAGCAGCGCACGGACACGCGCGGCGAACTCCTCGGACGAGGCGCCCCGCACGAGGAAGTCTGCCCCCGTTCGTGTCGGCATGCGGAGTGTGTCGAGTGCCGAGGACTCGATCAGCAGCATCAGCTTGAGGTCGAGGCCTCCGTTGAGGGCCTGCTCGAGTACTCCGACGAGCAGTTCCGGGTCGCAGCCACCGTCGACGATCGCAAGATCGAACTCCGCAGACGACAGGCGACCGGCGAACTCACCGTCTGTCGACTCTACGACGGTCACATCGAGTGCGTCGATCGCACTGCGCGCCCACGCACGCGTGTGAGCGTCATCCGCTGCTATGAGGACCCGTTTCATATGCACAGTGTAGCGCTCCCATGTCCGGAATAGAGATGGCGCCGGACGGAATGCTCTCCGCCCGGCGCCATTGCCGTTACGCTATCTCGACCCGTCGGCGGGCCGGAGGTGCCTCCCTTAGAGAACGGAGAGGTACTTGTCCTGCTCCCACGCGGTGACGTAGGCCTTGTACTCGTTCCACTCGGCCTTCTTGTTGTCCACGAAGAACTTGTGGATGTGATCGCCGAGGATCTCCTTCATCGTCTCGGACTCCTCGAACAGCTTGATCGCGTCACCGAGGTTCTCCGGCAGCATCTTGATCCCGGCTGTCTCGAGCTCTTCCTCTGTCATGTGGAAGATGTTGTTGGTGGCCTCGGCGGGAAGCTCGAGGCCCTCCTCGATACCCTTCAGGCCGGCGCCAAGCATGACGGCGAAGGCGAGATACGGGTTGGCCGAGGGGTCGGGCGAGCGGAGCTCGACGCGGGTCGCGTTCTCCTTGCCGGGCTTGTACATCGGCACGCGGACCATGGCCGAGCGGTTGCGGCGGGCCCACGTGATGTAGACGGGTGCCTCGTAGCCGGGGACCAGGCGCTTGTAGGAGTTCACGAACTGGTTGGTGACGGCGCAGAACTCCGGCGCGTACTTGAGAAGGCCGGCGATGTACTGCTTGCCTACAGTGCTCAGGTTGTAGCCCTGCGGGTCGTCGGCATCGAAGAACGCGTTGCCGTCCTTGGTGAAGAGACTCTGGTGCACGTGCATGCCGGAACCGTTCTCGCCCTGGATCGGCTTGGGCATGAAGGTCGCATAGACACCGTTGGCGTAGGCGATCTCCTTGACGGTCAGGCGGTAGGTCATGACGTTGTCGGCCATCGAGAGCGCATCGCAGTAGCGAAGATCGATCTCGTGCTGCGACGGGGCGACCTCATGGTGCGAGTACTCGACCGGGATGCCGAGCTTCTCGAGTGCGAGCACGGTGTCGCGGCGAAGGTCGGAGGCCACATCGAGCGGGGTCAGGTCGAAGTACCCGCCGTTGTCGAGCACCACGGTGCCCTTGTGATCCTCAAAGTAGAAGAACTCGAGTTCGGGGCCGACGTACATCGTGTAACCCATGTCGGCGGCCTTTTTGAGGATGCGCTTCAGGACGAAGCGGGGGTCACCGTGGAAGGGCTCGCCGTCGGGCGTGACGATGGCGCAGAACATGCGGGCGACGCCACCCTCGTCGGGACGCCACGGAAGAAGCTGGAAGGTCGAGGGGTCCGGGATCGCGATCATGTCGGACTCCTGGATGCGTGCGAAACCATCGATCGAGGAGCCGTCGAAGCCCATACCCTCCTCGAACGCCGTCCCCACCTCGGTGTCGGTCACCGCGAAGCTCTTCATGAACCCGAGCACATCGGTGAACCAGAATCTCACGAAGCGGATGCCGCGCTCCTCAAGGGTCTTGAGTACGTAGTCTTTGTCGAACGTGGGTGTCATATGTGCCTCCTCGATTATTCTTCCGGCGGTATCGTCCACTGGATATACGTAGCGTACGGGCGGTTTGTTTCGTGAGTGTTTCGGCTTCGCGGTTTCTTCGGCGTGTATCCTAGGTAGCGCTGCCGAAGCGGTCGGTTTACCATATACCGCCACGGATCATCCCGGCGTCATCGGAGGAGAAGGCATGTCGGAGAGCACGCACGAACTCATCGAACAGATGCGGTCGAAGAACCCGGGCGAGCCCGAGTTCATGCAGGCCGTCGCCGAGGTCGTCGAATCGGTCTCGTCAGTCCTCGACCGTCACCCCGAGTACCGAAAGACGCGCATGATCGAGCGCATGGCCGAGCCGGAGCGCGTGATCATCTTCCGCGTGCCGTGGCAGGACGATGCCGGCGACTTCCAGGTCAACCGCGGCTACCGCGTCGAGTTCAATAGCGCGCTCGGCCCCTACAAGGGCGGCCTGCGCTTCCACCCCTCCGTCAACCTCTCGATCCTGAAGTTCCTCGGCTTCGAGCAGGTCTTCAAGAACGCGCTCACCACGCTCCCGATGGGTGGTGGCAAGGGCGGCTCCGACTTCGACCCGAAGGGTAAGAGTGACGGCGAGATCATGCGCTTCTGCCAGAGCTTCATGACCGAGCTCTCCCGCCACATCGGTCCGAACACCGACGTGCCCGCCGGTGACATCGGCGTGGGCGGCCGCGAGATCGGCTACATGTTCGGACAGTACAAGCGACTCCGCAACGAGTTCACTGGCGTGCTGACCGGCAAGGGCCTCGACTGGGGCGGCTCGCTCATCCGTCCCGAAGCGACCGGATACGGCTGCGTCTACTTCGCGGCAGAGATGCTCACCACGCGCAACGACGACTTCCACGGCAAGACGTGCCTGGTGTCGGGCAGCGGCAACGTCGCGCAGTACACGATCGAGAAGCTCCTCGACCTGGGCGGCACTGCGGTCACGGTGTCTGACTCCGGCGGCTTCATCCACGACGAGGCCGGAATCGACCGCGAGAAGCTGGCGTTCATCAAGGAGCTAAAGAATGTGCGCCGCGGCCGCATCAGCGAGTACGCCGAGAAGTACTCGAGCGCGACCTACACGGCCGTGGATCCGGGCCTCGACTACAACCCTCTGTGGAGCGTGAAAGCCGACTGCGCATTCCCCTCGGCGACACAGAACGAGATCAACGGCACGGATGCCGCCAACCTGCTCGCCGGCGGAGTCACGCTCGTCTCGGAGGGCGCGAACATGCCGTCGGGCACCGACGCGGTCGACCAGTTCGTCGACGCCGGCATCCTCTACGGCCCCGGCAAGGCTGCCAACGCCGGCGGGGTGGCGACCTCGGGTCTCGAGATGACACAGAACAGCATGCGGCTCAACTGGTCGCGCGAAGAGGTCGACGAGCGCCTGCAGACGATCATGAAGAACATCCACGCCTCATGCGTCTCTGCTGCCGAGGAGTACGGCACGCCGGGCAACTACGTGGCCGGCGCCAACATCGCGAGCTTCCTCAAGGTCACCGGCGCGATGCGGGACCAGGGGCTGGTGTAGCTGCGGAAGGGGTCGCGCGCCCCGCGCGACACACGCTCGATCAGCCGAAGGGTCGCCCATGCGGGCGGCCCTTTTCGCTGCTGGAGGCCCTTTTTCGGGATCTTGTGACACATGTGTGGGTCACGCCGGACCCCTTCCGGGTAGCG
>CAYGKH010000130.1:399-5648 GCA_964350345.1 uncultured Coriobacteriaceae bacterium | reverse complement strand
CCGGGGATCCGTCGCCCGTGCCACAGGAGTGGCTCAACTCCGGTCAGGTCATCATCGACATGATCGACCGTGCCGAGCCGACCGCGTTCGTGCGTGCGGCCCGGGACGCGGGTGCGACGGTCGTTGACGGCCTGGGGATGCTCGTGTCCCAAGGAGCGATGTCGCTTGAGATATGGAACGAGGGTGCGCAGGTCACCGCCCCGCGGGACCTGATGGCAAGCGCCGCGACTGCTGCGATAGCAGAGGCTGCGAGCCGGGGGGTCGAGGGTACGGAATGAGTTCTGCAGCGAGCGGAAAGAGGCTCGGCATGCTGCTCGTGCAGTCCGGGCTCATCACGGAGACTCAACTCGAGGAGGCACTCGAGTTCACTGCCGACGGGCGCTCGCTGACCGCCGTTCTCGACGAGACGGGCGTGGCCTCCGAGGTCAAGATAGCCCAGGCGGTCGCCGATCAGATGGGGCTCGTCTTCATCGACCTCGGCGGCTACGACATCGACGCGAATGCTGCGACGAGCCTCTCATCCGAACTCGCCCGACGCTACACCGTCTTACCCGTCAAGATCCAGGACGGCGAGCTCATGGTCGCCATGTCGGACCCCGCGAACATCTTCGCGATCGACGACCTGCGTATCGTGACAGGCTATGACATCCGTCCGGTCGTGGCTGCCGAGAGCGACCTGCTTCACGCCATCGACAAGTTCGCCGCTTCTCAGCAGGACGTCGACGGGATGATGGACGACCTTGAGGGCGCGGTCTCGACCGGCCGGGACGAGGAGGACGAGGACGCCGAGGACGAAGAGTCCGCGGTCGCGAAACTGATGAACCTCATCGTCACAGAGGCGATCCGTCAGGACGCCGGTGACATCTACATCGAGCCGTTCGAGCACGAGCTCAGGGTGCGCTACCGGATCGACGGTGTCTGCCAGGAAGTGTTCCGCAGCCCCAAGAAGATGCACCGCCAGCTGATCAGCCGTCTGAAGATCTCGTCGGGAATGGACATCGCCGAGAAACGCATCCCGCAGGACGGCCGGTTCGGCGTGGTGCTCGACGGGAAGTCGATCGACTTCCGTGTTGCGGTCCTGCCGCTCGTGCACGGAGAACTCGCGGTCATGCGATTGCTACGCAAGGACGCGATCATGATGTCCCTGCAGGACCTCGGCTTCCTCGACCAGCCCAAGCAGCGGCTCTTCGAGGCGCTGAAGCTTCCCTACGGAGCCATTCTCGTCACCGGCCCGACCGGCTCGGGTAAGTCCACGACCCTGTACGCCGCCATCAACGAGACCAACGATGTGCGCACGAACCTGATCACCGTCGAGGACCCGGTCGAGTACCGCCTTGCCGGCCTCTCTCAGGTCCAGGTGCACGAGAAGGCGGGGATGACGTTCGCGGCGGCACTGCGTTCGATCCTGCGCCAGGACCCCGACACCGTGATGATCGGTGAGATCCGTGACGCCGAGACAGGCACTATCGCGATCGAAGCAGCGCTCACCGGACACCTCGTGCTTTCGACCTTGCACACCAACGACGCCCCCTCGGCGGTCACGCGTCTTACCGAGATGGGGATCGAGCCTTTCCTGACCGCATCTGCGATCACCTGTGTCCTTGCGCAGCGGCTTGCCAGGCGACTCTGTCCGGATTGCAAGGAGGAGTACACACCGGAGATCGAAGCACTTGACCGCGTCGGGTTCCCGTATGAGAAGAACAGCGTCCCGCGGCTTTACAAAGCCCGCGGCTGCAACAGGTGCAATGGCATCGGTTACCGTGGGCGTATGGGCGTGCATGAGGTCCTTACGATGTCGGAGACGCTCGAGAGGATGACGGTCGAGAACGCTTCCGGGGACGAGCTCAAGCGTCAGGCCATAGCCGAGGGGATGCTGACGCTGCGCGACGACGGCTTTGAGAAGGTGCGCATGGGGTTGACCTCGATCGAGGAGATCATGCGCGTCGTGGTCTGAGTCCTCGCCGTTCCTCCTGGTCGAACGCTCACGTTCTGTTGTGTCACCTCCTGCTTCGTGAGAGACTAGGAAGCGCGCACGTCTGACTCGTCTCGCGGTCCAGATCGTGCGGTTCCGTCGCAGGTCGACAGCATCACGGAGGTGTCGCAGGGGATGGCTGAGAACGGGATCGGTGACTACTTCATCAGTGACGTCGACGACGAGATGCTCGATGACGACGATGAACTGATACCAACGCCGGTGGTCGTGCCTGCCGCTGGTGCCGCGAGTGCCCCCGCGCCCGCTAGCCAGCCGCAACCGGCTGCGCCCGCTCCCGCAGCTGTGGCTCCGGTGGCGCAGCCGCCTGCGTCCGTGCCGGAGGACTCGCAACCGGTTCGCCCGCAGGCGACAGTGCGTCCGGCAAGTCGGGAGGATCAGCTTGCGGCGGCGCTCGACCGCCTCATGAGCGACTCGACAGAGATAGAAGCCTCGGCCCTTGTGAGTCTCGACGGATTCATTATGGCCTCAGCACTACCCGACGGCATGCAAGAGGACCGGGTCGGCGCCATGTCCGCAGCGATCCTCGGCCTCGGTGAGCGTGCCGCGACGGAGTTGGGGAGAGGGCATCTGTCGCAGGTATTCATCGAAGGTGCCGAGGGCTACGTGATACTCATGGCTGCCGGGGAGCGTGCCGTGCTCACCGTGATGGCACAGCGTGCAGCCAAGCTCGGCCTGGTGCTCTACGACATGAAGACCGCTGCCGGACAGATAGCCGACATCCTGCGCTGACGGCCGTTTTAGTTTCGTCAGGCATGTCTAGAAGGGTTTGAACGCAACCGATGGCCCTGAGAGGAAACCTCAAGGACTTCAGCCTCCCCGACGTCTTTCAGCTGGTGACATTCAGCAAGAAGACCGGGGTGCTGCGCATCACGCGACAAGACGATGCCGCAGGTAGCGTCTGGTTTCGTGATGGCGAGGTCTTCTTCGCGCAGTCCAACTGGCACCATGAGTTGCTCGGTGAGCGTCTCGTCGCGGCCCAGAAGATCACGCCGAGCGCGCTCGCGAAGGTGCTCGAGATACGCTCGACTTCTGTAGCCGGGGAGCGCCGTCTCGGAACGATCCTCGTCGATGAGGGATTCATCACCGAGAAGGTGCTCGAGGCGTTCGTGCAGGAGCAGATACAGGACACCATCTTCGATCTGATGCGTTGGGACGAGGGAAACTTCGACTTCGAGGTGCTTCCCGAGATCGTGGACGAAGATATCGGACTTTCGGTTTCCATCGAGAACGTGATCATGGAGGGGAGCCGCCGCCTCGAAGAGTGGACGCGTATCAAGAAGAAGATCCCGTCGATGGAGATCGTCTTCAAGATGGCGACCGCCCCTGGAGAGGGCACGTTCGAGATATCGCTGAAGCCGGTCGAGTGGAACCTCTTGCTGCTCGTCGACGGCACCCGTTCGGTCGCAGAGCTCGCACGGGAGACCAATCGCACCGATTTCGAAGTAGCGCGCGTCATCTACGGTCTCTTCTCCGCAGGATTGCTCGAATTCGCCACCGAGGAAGAAGTCACGCGGCTTCGCGCCGAGCGCGCTGAGCGTGAGGCTCACATCGCTGCCCTTCATGCCGAGCGAGCCGCCGCCAAGGCTCCCGAACCGGAGACCGAGCCCGAACCGGAGACCGAGCCCGAGCCGGAGCCGGAGCCCGAGCAAGAGCCGGAGCCAGCGGCAGAGCCGGAACCCGAGCCGGAACCCGCCCGGGAGCCCGAAGTGCCCGAGTTCCTGGCTGGCGGAGCGGCCGAGGAGCCGGGCACGGACGATATGGCTGTCTTCGAGCAGATGATGGGAGCCGTTCTCCAGGCCCCTGCCGAGGAGGTCGTGCCGACCCCGGAGGCGCCACCCGAGCCCGCACCCGCACCGGAGCCCGCACCCGAGCCCGCACCCGAGCCCGCACCCGAGCCCGCACCCGAGCCCACCGGCGATCTTGAGCACGACCTGATGTCCCTCGGACTTGGGGAGTTGCCGGGCGAGGACCTCCTCTCGCCGATCGGCGCCGAACCGAACCTTCCCGAACTCGAACCCGAGCAGATCGCCGAACCAGCAGAAGACATCCTGGCCGACTTGCTCGAACCTGAAGCGGGTCCGGAAGTGACCGTCCCTGAGCTCCCCGTGGTCCAGGAGTCCGCTTCGGTGGAGCCCCCGCCCCCGGATACGCCGGACCTGAGCAATCTGCTCGACTCACTCGGTGAGCCCGAAGGCGAGTTCATCCGCAGCGAGTCGTTCGATGATGCCCCGGCCGAAGAACCCAGGCAGGTCATTTCGACCGACGCATTCCTCGACTTCGGCGGCGATGTCGGATTCGGTGACGGACTTTCGGGCGGCCTGAACGACGAGTTGAGTGCTCTCACGGGCGCCAGCGGCCGCTCTCGGCCGCAGGCGAGCGTCAACAAGATCCCGGAAGCTGGTCAGCATCTCGGCCTGAAGCGCGATCAGGACGTGGACAAGGATCTGGTCCTCAAGATCATCGATGGCATCAAGAGACTCTGAGTAGGAGATAGGCGGGTATATGCAGTCGGTGAAGGTCGTCGTCACTGGTCCGTTCAATGCTGGCAAGACAACGTTCATCAAGTCGGTGAGCGAGATTACGGTGCTCTCGACAGAGCGCCAGATCAGCGATGTCTCCCATGAGGGCTCAGGCGAGACTACGGTCGCGATGGACTTCGGCCGCATCACGATCTCAGACGATGTGGTCCTCTACCTGTTCGGCACTCCCGGCCAGGAACGCTTCTCTTTCATGTGGGAGACACTGTCCGAGGGGATGCTCGGGTTCGTTCTCCTTGTCGATACGTCGAGTACGGAGTCGATCGCCGACGCCACCTCGATGATCCGGTTCTTCAAGGACATGTCAGATGTCCCGTTCGTGGTCGCCGCGAACAAGGTCGCAGCCGACGATCTCGAGGCGCTCCGAGACGTGCGTACGGCGCTGGAGATCGACGATTCCGTGCCCCTTCTGCCCGTCGATGCTCGTGATAGGGACTCGGTGAAGGCCGTCCTGCTCGGCCTCCTCTACCGGATCCTGGAGAGTATGGGCTAGACGGTGGACACTCGGCTGTACATCCTGGCCGGTGCGCTCGCGTTCCTCGCTCTCGCCGTCCTCTATCTGCTCGTCGCGATGGTGGCAGCGAGGCGCTCGCGACGGCGCGTCAGCGTGGCGCCCCCGGTTGAGATTTCTGGCCCGCCCGAGACCCAGAAGACCCAGCGATCGTCGCATGCTGCGCTATCCCCGAGCGACGGCTCGTCGGGGCGTCCGGGCGAAGACC
>CAYGKH010000130.1:0-389 GCA_964350345.1 uncultured Coriobacteriaceae bacterium | reverse complement strand
GTCGGAGCCTTTGCGCACCGGGGACTGGCGAGCGATCGCCGATCCCGAAGTGGCGGAGGTCGAGGAGATCGCGCCACCTCCCCCCGAGCCTGTCGCGCCGCCCGAGCCGGTTGCTGTCGACGTCGATGTCGACGATGCGCCTCCCTCGCTCGACACCGTGTGGGCGGGACTTGTCGCCGAGATCGAGACGCATTCTGTCGCCCCGGATACTGCCGAACTTCCGGTCGAAGAGCCCGTGATGCCGTCTGCCGAGGAGCATCCAGAGCCGGTGGCCGAGGATCCCGTCCAGGTAGAGGCCGTTCCGCCGACGCCGGTCCTCGGGTGGGACTTCACCGAGGAGCTGGCAGCGCCCGTCGAGGTCGAGCCGACGCCGACGCCGACCCCCGCCC
>CAYGKH010000129.1:0-5682 GCA_964350345.1 uncultured Coriobacteriaceae bacterium | reverse complement strand
GTGGTATAGTGACCCGCATCCCCGACCCCGAAGGGCACAGGGAATCCGGCAGCGAAAGCCCGATCGTGACAACAGTGGAGCGAGCACGCAGGCCCTTTCAGCGGATGGTCATCTTCGCGGCCGTCTGGTTCGTCGTGGCTGAGGCCGACGTCTCGAGCTGGTCGTTCGGCGTTCCCTTCGTGCTCGTCGCTACCGCCGCCTCGCTGAGGCTCACACCGGTTCGCCAGTGGCGGATCCGGCCTCTCGGCGGGTTGCGTTATGCGTGGCTCTTCGCGCACCAGTCCGTGCTGGGAGGTTTCGACGTCGCTCTTCGAGCCATTCGCCCGTCGATGCCTATCGACCCACAGCTCGTACGCTACCGGTTGAGGGTCGTGCCCGAGCACGCCAGGGTACTGCTGGCCGACACGGTGAGCCTTCTTCCCGGTACGCTCTCCTCGGGGATCGAAGGCGACACGCTGACGATGCACGTGCTCGACCGCAGCCTCCCCATCGAGCAAAGCACACGCAATGTCGAGGAGCACGTCGCGGGCATCTTCGGGCTCACGCTTGCCGAGGGCGGCGGGACTCTCGAGGCTTGCGAGGTCTCAGCGGGGAGGGAGTGCCGGTGAAGCTCATCCTCTTAGGCTTTGCCTCGCTGCTGCTCGTCAGCATCCTCGTCGGTCTCGCGCGCGTCGAGCGCGGCCCGACCCCGGCCGACCGCATGCTCGCCGCTCAACTCTTCGGCACGACGGGTGTGGCGATTTTGCTCTTGCTTGCCGAGGCTATGGAGATTCCCGCACTCCGTGACGTCGCGCTCGTCTTCGCGCTGCTTGCGGCGATGGCCGTGGTGGCGTTCGTCAAGCGCGCATGGCATCCCGGTCCGGGCGAGAGCGAGAGCGGGAGGGGCAGTGCTGTTGACTGATTTGCTTTCCATCATCTTCCTCGCCGCGGGCACCTTCTTCTTCCTTGCGGGCTCGGTGGGCGTTCTGCGCTTCCCGGATGTCTACACACGACTGCATGCGTTGACCAAGGCCGACAACCTGGGACTCGGCTTCGTGGTTCTCGGGCTGGCACTGCGCGCTGACTCCTGGGTGGTCGTCGCGAAGATGGCTCTCATCTGGTCTTTCGTGATCGTTGCGGGTGCCACCGCAGGACACCTTGTGGCCGATGCCGCCCGCCAGTCGGGTGTCGTGCCATGGAGGAAGCGCCCATGACGGTCACTTCGTGGATCTTCGATCTCATCTTGGTGGCAGCGCTTGTCTGGCTGTCCATACGCGTGCTGGCCGAAGTGAAACTCTTTAAGTCGGTCGTACTCTACATCGCCTTCGGCCTGCTCGTAGCGCTGGCGTGGGTCCGCCTGGCGGCGCCGGATATCGCGCTTGCCGAGGCGGCTATCGGAGCAGGGATCACCGGAGCGCTCTTGCTTGACGCCGCAGGACACATGCGCGGGCGGCCTCAGCCCTACTCGGCCGGACCGGACGATCCCGGCACGGGGGGTGACTCCGATGCCTAAGGTCACGCCTGTGAGCCCGCGCGGAGTCAGGATCGCTGCCGCGGCCATCTGTGGCGGCGTAGGCGTCCTGCTCTCCCGCGCACTTCTCGCACTCCCTGAGGACGAGTCCGGAATGGCCCCCCTCATCGCGGCGAATCTTGAAGCCAGCGGAGTGAAACACCCGGTCACTGCGGTCCTACTCAACTTCCGCGCTTACGACACGATGCTTGAGATCGCGGTTCTCGTGCTCGCGACGATCGGCGTGCTTTCACTAACCATCGCACGATCGGGAACGTGGGCGCCGGTGGCCAAGCAGGCCGACCCGGTGCTCTCGGCGCTTGCGCGCTTTCTCGCGCCCTCCATGCTGCTGATCTCCGGCTACCTGCTGTGGGCCGGAGAGCACGCTCCGGGAGGGGCGTTCCAGGCCGGCTCCGTCATCGGGGCCGCTGGTGTGCTTCTCGCGCTCTCGGGCTACTCCCGTCCGGCGTGGGTGACGCGCTTCGCCCTGCGAGCGGTGATCAGTGCCGGATTCGTCGTCTTCCTCGGCGTCGCGATCGGTGTCATGTTTGCCGGCGGGATGCTCCTCGAGTACCCTGCGGACATCGCGAAGACTCTCATCATCTTCGTCGAGACGCTGCTTACCATCTCGATCGGCGCCATCCTTGTCAGCCTCTTCATCGCCTCACCGTCACCTGCCGAGGAGATGCGTCAGAGGACAGGTGACGGGCGGTGATGATCAGTCAGACCGACCTCTATGCGCTTGCCGGTGCGGCCCTGTTTATCATCGGACTCTACGGGCTCATCACCCGGCCCCATCTGCTCCATAAGGTGCTTGCGCTCAACATCTCGAGTGGCGGAGTATTCCTCGTCCTTGTGGGTATCGCGCGGCGAGTGCCGGGCCCGGTGCCGGACCCACTTCCTCACGCGATGGTGCTGACCGGCATCGTCGTCACCGTGAGTGCGACGGCGTTCGCCCTCGCGCTGGCTAAGAGTATCTATACAGAGACCGGGGTCGCGGCGCTCGACTCCGACGACATCGTTGAAGATGGCGAGGGCGCAGATGCCTGAGTGGATCGCCACACACCTGGCGGCGCTCGTCATCTTGGTCCCGCTCACTGCGGCGCCGCTGGCGTTCCTGCTCGGTGGAGCGTACTCGCGCGGGATAGCGCTCGCCTCGGCGCTGTTTTCGCAGCCGCTGGCGCTGGCCCTCGCCGCGACCGTGATGCGCGACGGGCCGCTGCGCTACGAGATCGGCGGGTGGGGAGGGCCTCTCGGCATCGATCTTGTGGTCGACGGCCTTTCGGCCACTCTCGTACTCGTGACGACGGTGGTGGGCCTCGGTGTGACGCTCTATGCTTGGGGCTACTTCGCCGATCGGGAACGATACCGTTTCTTCTGGCCGCTCTGGCTCTTCCTATGGGCGTCGCTGTACGCGCTGTTCTTGAGCGGCGACCTCTTCAACCTCTATGTCTGCCTCGAACTCGTGAGCATGTCGGCTGTCGCGCTCGTGGCTCTTACGCTGCGCCGCGATGCTCTTATCGCCGCGATGCGCTACATGCTCGCCGCCATCCTCGGCTCGCTTTTCTATCTGCTGGGAGTGGCGCTCGTCTATGCGGCGTTTGGGAGCCTCGACATTGCCACGGTCCGGGAGGCGGTCCGCCCCGACGTGACGGGGCAGGCGGCATTCGCTCTTATGGCGGTCGGCCTGATGCTCAAGACCGCGCTCTTCCCGCTGCATTTCTGGCTGCCGCCCGCGCACTCCAACGCGCCGTCGCCGGTGAGCGCAGTGCTCTCCGCACTCGTTGTGAAGGGTTCGTTCTACATCCTCGTGCGGATGTGGATCGATGTCGCTGGTCTTGACCTGGTGCCCGGCTCGGCCACGCTGCTCGGCGTCCTCGGCGCGTCAGCGATCGTCTGGGGCTCGCTCCAGGCGATGCGCCAGGAGCGGCTTAAGATGCTGGTCGCCTACTCCACCGTCGCCCAGATCGGCTACCTGTTCCTGCTCTTCCCGCTCGTCGCCGGTGGCGGCGCAGCGGCGGCCGATGCATGGACCGGCGGCATGTTCCACGCGGTGTCACACGCGCTGGCGAAGTCGGCGATGTTCCTCGCGGCAGGCACGGTGCTCGCCCGATTCGGGCATGATCGCATCGCAGGCCTCGGGGGGCTCTCACGTCGGGCTCCGATGACAGCCATGGCCTTCGCGCTTGCCGGGGTGACGATGATGGGGCTGCCGCCGAGCGGCGGATTCATCGCGAAGTGGCAGATGATCCGTGCTTCGATCGAGTCCGGCCAGTGGTGGTGGGCGGTCGTTGTCGTTCTCGGCGGACTGCTTGCTGCGGTGTATGTGTTCCGGGTGGTCGCCATCATCCTCGGCCGCGATGAGGCCGAGGATGCGGATGTCGATACCGGTCCGTCGCCAAGGACGATGGAGTGGGCGACGCTCGCACTCGCGCTCGGAGCACTTGCACTCGGCGTGGTCGGGCAGCCGCTGATCGATCTTATCGGCGTCGGCGCTCCGGAGCTCGTGGCGGGGGTGCTACGGTGAGTTGGGAGATGACAGCGCTTCTTGCGGCCGTCGCGGCCCCATTCGTGACTGCAGCTGCCATCTTCGCGCTCGGCGAACAGCGCACCAGCGCGCGCACAGTCGTCAATCTGCTGGGCGCGGGTGGTGCGGCGGTGGCTGCGCTCGCGTGCGTGGTCTCAGCATGGGAGCGCTTTGCGAGCGGGGAGTTCGTGGAAGCCTCGATCGCTCTGCTCGATATCGGGTTCGGCCTGCGTGCCGACCCGCTCGGCGTGGTATTCGCGGCAGTCGCGGGCGTGCTGTGGCTCATCACGACCGTCTACGCCATCGGCTACATGTCGCACTCCGCCGACCGTGCGCGGTTCTTCGGCTTCTTCTCGATCTGCGTGGGCTCGGCCATCGGCATCGCTCTGTCGGCGAACCTGCTGACCTTCTTCGTCTTCTACGAGACCCTGACGCTCGCGACCTATCCGCTCGTGGCGCACTCCGGCACGCCGGCGGCGCTCAAGGGCGGCCGCACCTATCTCTCCTACGCGCTCCCTGCGGGGGCGGCGCTCGCGGTCGGCGTCATCTGGCTGAACCTCATCGCCGGCCCAGTCGAGTTCACCGCTGGCGGCTCGCTCGACCCTGCGCTCGCGATCACGCACGGAGGTTCGCTCGTCGTGATCTTCGCACTGCTGATGATCGGGCTGGGAGTCAAGGCGGCCCTCTTCCCGTTCCATGGCTGGCTGCCTGCGGCGATGGTCGCCCCTGCGCCGGTGAGCTCACTGCTCCACGCGGTGGCCGTCGTCAAGGCGGGCGTGTTCGGCATCGCACGAGTGGTCCTCGAGGTCTACGGACCGCTCGCTCGAGACCTGAACCTCACGCCGTACCTGGCCGCGCTCGCGGGCTTCACGATAATCTACGGCTCGATCCGCGCGCTTGCGCAGGACGACTTCAAGAAACGGCTTGCCTTCTCCACGATCGCACAGCTCTCCTACATCACGCTCGGGGTCGCGCTTGCGAGTCCTATCGCGATCGCGGGCGGCATCGCTCACCTCGCGCACCACGCCGCGATGAAGATCACCATGTTTTTCACGGCAGGAGTCGTGGCCGAGGAAGTCAAGGCGTACCGGATCAGCGAGTTCGACGGCCTCGGCCGCAGGATGCCGCTCACCATGGGCGCGTTCTCCCTTGCCGCACTCGGTATCGTGGGCGTGCCTCCCGTCGCGGGCTTTGCGAGCAAGTGGTTCCTCGGCATAGGGTCCGTGCAGTCGGGGGACGGCGCGTGGGTGATCGCAGTGCTCGGGCTCTCCAGCGTACTCAACGCCGCCTACTTCTTCCCCATCATCCACCGCGCGTGGTTCCGGGCTCCGAAGGCCGAGTGGGCTGCCGGACCGCCAGCCGGTTCTGCCGAGGGTGATATGCGGATGGTCATCCCGCTCGTGATCACCGCGCTCATCGGACTTGCGATGGGAGTTGCGGCCGGAGCCGACATCTCGCCCGCGAGCTGGGCGCTCCGGATCGGCCTAACGGAGTTGCCATGGTGATGCCTATGACGACGCTCCCGGCCTGGACCGCACTTGCGGCCGCGCTCATCCCGCTCGTGGTCGCAGCCCTCGTCGTGCTGCCGGCGACACGCTCCCGCGCGGTTCGTCTGGCATCTCTCGCCGGGCTGCCCGCCCTCGCCGCCGCAGCCTTCGTGCCCGAC
>CAYGKH010000128.1:0-5694 GCA_964350345.1 uncultured Coriobacteriaceae bacterium | reverse complement strand
TGAAATATCGAGGCTGACGTCAGCCCGACTGCCACACTCGCCTAAGGATGACCGATCGGCAGCAGGTAGAGCGGCACTTCTTCGGCGGTCAGGCCGAGCACCCCTGTAACGCGTTCATCCCGGAACGCTCCGACCGGTACCGTGCCCAGGCCGAGCGCGGTCGCCTGGAGGGCCAGGTTTTGCGCCGCATGGCCCGCTTCCATGTGCACGTAGCGCTCTGCGCGATCTCCGTATCGCTGTGCGGTGCGTGCGTATATCCCGGCGAAGACGACGGTCACGGGTGCATCGGCGATGAACTGCTGCGCCAGCGCCGCATTCGCGAGCTCGTCGCGGACATCTCCCGCTGTCGACAGGAGCAGGCGGTGTGTGTCGGGATGGTATCGGTACACCGCCGGGTCCAGGCCTGTCACGTCGCCGACGACGACGAACGTCTCAAGGGGATAGGTGGCACCGGCCGAGGGCGCGGTGCGCAGACCGCGGGATTCGTCGCTCACGCCCTGGGCCGCCCACAACAGCTGTGCGAGATCATCGAGGCTCAGCGGCTCGTTCCGGAATGAGCGGATCGAGCGTCGCTCATTGATAGCCTCCTCGAGGGACATGTCGCCGACGTGCACCGGACCGGGTAGCATCACATCGGCAGCATCGTTGGGAGCTGGGGTGGGCACTCCTGAATCATCGGGTTCGGACGGTGCGCATGCAGCGAGTACGAGGACGGACACCGGCAGCATCACGGCGATCATGACGAAAAGCCGCACTCCGTTGGCCTCCCTTCGGCTGAAGCGGACAGGTGATGCGATAAGACCTATACACCATCAGGTTACCCGTATACGCGTCCGAGCCCTCGCGTCATCCGGATCCATGGCCATCGCATCCGTCCGCATCCGAGCCGACATGCCGGTGCCACTGTGCGGCCAGCGAGTGCGGTACCTCGAGGCCGTGAGTCTCCATGAGGCTTCCGTCACGACCCGTCTACGCGCTCGGGCGCATCGGCTTACGGCGCAACGGGGATATCCGTGACGACCGCCCACCCGCTCAAATCACCGACGGACTTTGACGGCAAGGTCGTTGTTCGTGTTCGACAGCGTTAGCTGGATTCTTGTGGGGCTCGTCACCGGAGTCGGCGGCTGTGGGCGTAGTCACCGAGGGTCTAGGGCTGCTCGACGCCGTGACCGTGTTCGAGGCCGAGAAACGGACCGCGCGCGTCACAGGCAAGCTTACAGGTGCGGCGCTCGGAGATGCGGGCTGTGCGGTGTCCGGCTACGAGATCCACACGTATCTTCACGGCATCTTCGACGAGCCCGGTCTGCGCCGCGGCTGGATCGACTCTCTCCGGTCCCGCAGAGGGCTCGGGCACGATGAGCCCGCTAGCACGAGCGCTGGGAGAAGGCGACCTCGTAATGGTGGGCCAGCCGAGCAACCCGACCGGCCATCTCGCCGCGACCGAGGAGCTGCTTGGTCTCGTGGGGAGCGGCGCTCACCAAGACGTACTGCGTACCCGGGCTGCGGTTGGGAGTGCTCGTGGCTGTCGAGCGGCTCGTCACCCGCATCGGCGGTCTGCGCGATCCATGGAGCGTCAACGGCATCGCCGTGGAGGCTGCTTCGGTACTCGCTGCCGAGGATGACTACCTCCAGCGCTCGCGCGCGGTGCTCGGACCTGAGCGCGCTCGGATGTTCGAGGCGCTCGCGCGGCTCGGGTTGCGCCCGGCCGAGGGCGATGCCGTCCTCGGAGCCCTGGCCGCGGTGTTGGGGACAGCGTGCTGACGCCACTCGATCCGCTGCTCGGACGCGCGTTCGCGGTGTCGTTCGCGGTGGTGCTGGACGCGGCGTTCGGCGACCCACCACCGAACGGGGCCCACCCTGTGGCGTGGCTCGGCACGTTTGTCGGCTGGCTTGAGCGGCGACTGCGCTCGGTGCCGCCGCTCGCCGCCTCGGCGGGCGCCTGGCTCCACAAAGCGGTGAGTACGCTGGATTCGATGGTGGGCTACCGTACTGAGCCCTACACGAGGTTCGGCACTGTCTCAGCACGCCTCGACGATGTGCTGTCCCCTGGCGCTTCGGGCTCGTGACAATCCAGACACGTCTCCACGCCGAAGTCCCGGTGGTTGTCGGGAAGCGTGCTCCTCGGCTCGACGTGGTGGCAGTAGTCGCAGTCTTCGAAGATGCCGTGGTCGCGGGCGGGCTCACCGTGACAGAGCGGGCAGCGGGCGTCGCCCATCGCTATCGAGTGCGGCACCAGCACGCGTATCGCCTGCCGATGACACGATCCGCACGTGTGGATGGCGTAGTGGCGGGGCGTGATAGGGATCGAATCCTGCTCGAGGTTGTGACACGCGAGGCAGGGGTCGGTCTGTTTCGCGGGGGGACGTGCGTTCCGCTCTCTGGCCGCACGCGCTCGATGGTCGACTCTTCACGTTCACGAACATCGAGCTCAGGGCGTCGCACGTGAGGGCGACACGGCGGTGATGGCAGGGCGGTGCGAAGGCCCTCGGGTTGGGGGCAGCGATCGCACTCAGAAACCCGAGGGTAGCGTCAAGGCGCTCGCCGACCGACCTGTGTCACCCGATCGCGCCCTACTGATACGCGGTCACCCTATCACGCTCGTCGGGACCGCCGATGAGCGCCGTGCGGTGCCGCGTCTCGCTGCGCAGCACCACCACCGCAGCCGCACGAACCAGGGCACCCTGGACATGGATTCTCGCAACCACACGCGTGCACGAGCTCGTCGACCGCCCGGCGCACCGCCGAGACGCTCGAACGGTGGCTGCACACGAGTTCGAGGTCGTGCTTGCGTGCGAGCCGGTACACCTCGCGAGCGGCCTTGTGGGAGACGAGGTCGGTGCAGAGCACCACGCCGTCTGCGGAAGCGAGCCGTGCAGCAAGTTTGGGCTGGAAGCGGTTGTATACCTTGATGGTCAGCCCGTCGTGCCTCTCGGCAAGGCCGGTGTAGTGCGGGACGAGGCGGTCCAGACCGCCCACGAGCGCGAAGGTCATTGCGCCACCTCCGCTTCTGGCTCGCCGAGGAGCTCGACCAGCATCGATTCCGCCACGGCCAACGGCAGGGTCACGAGTTGGACGCCGTCAATCTCCACCTCGGCGAACGCCGGACGGGGCGAAGGGTAGCGGGCGAGGACCCGCGCCACGCTGCCGCGAGTGATGCCGACCACGCGATACTTGGTATCCGAGGACTCCGGCCCTACGGTGCGCAAGATGCAGGGCGAGGCGATGGGTACGTCAGCGAGAGACACGGGCCCTCCCTTCTCAGGCGATGTCAATACGAAGCTAATCACTTAGTAGAGACTAACATCGTATACCGGCATCCGTCAACTGCGAAATGCGAATACGTGGATCGCCGAACCCTCAGCAGCGCTACCGCACGGCGCCCTCGCCCCGCTTCCTCGAGGCCACCTTGCGCTTGACTGATGCGGCGTTCCGCCACACCTCGGCGGCGCCCGGCCTCGCGGGAGAGATCCTGCGTTGGCTACCGGGCATCGTGCGGCATCGTTGTGAATCCGGCAGCGCACGCGGAATCACAGCCGAACTCGCAGATACAGAGCGCGCGCATCTCCTGGAGCACGTCGCGCTTGAACTACTCGTCCGCGACGGCTTCCCTCGCGCCATGCGAGGAAACACGGAGTGGGACTTCAGGCGCGATGCCCGCGCCTCTCGTTTCGGGTTACCGCCCGGCCGGAAGCGCCGCCTGGGCCTGATGGATCGCTTCGCGTGCGTGCTCCTCGGCCGCATCCATCGCGCTGAACACCTCAGGGAGATTGTGGAAGCCCATCGAGTTCTCCGACACGATCAAGTTCTCCCACAGCACGTGTGCCCGCTGGTGTTCTTCGATGGCTTTGGAGTGCGCGGCGGCGTCTACCTTGACGCCAGCCTCCACGGCTTCGCGTACTTCACCGAGCGTGCCGACCGAGCGGGCCAGAAGCCGCTCGACCGTCTTTTGACGCTCGTAGACCGCAGTCTGACTGGCCAGACCTCTCTGGGTGCGGTCCTCATGGCAGACTGCACACGGCCCGCGTTCTAGTGCGGGTTGCACGCCTGTCGCCTCGGCGAACGCAGCGAACACCTCGGGTTCGTGGTACTTGTACGGACTTGTTTGCCAGTGACTCCTGACCCACTCTCCGGCGTGAGTGCGAACGCGCGGCATGTGGCACGAAACGCACGAGGCGCCAGAGTTGTAGTGCGGACTGTTCCAGAACAACTCCACCTCTGGGTGCTGGCTTTTGACGAGCGGCGCGCCGATGATCGGCTGCAGCCAGTCCTGCTCGTAGCCGAAGCGGTCCATGTAGTAGTCGTGGATGTCGGCGGCTTTCGACCAGCCGAAGTGGTCACGCACCTTGCCGTCGATGCCGCTGCGCGCACACGTGTACTCCACGTGGCACTGCGCGCAGCGCAGGATATCACGGTCTCGTACACGCGCGTCTTCGAAGGTGGTGCCCGCTTTCGGGTCGTACGGGTTGACGCCGCCTTGACCTTCGCCGCCGCCGCGCTCAATCGCGACCTTCAGTGCGGACCGGAGTATTCGCGGCTGCGCGTTGTGCGGATCGTGACAGTGGTTGCAGCCCATCCCGTAGGGAAGCACGTCCTTGGTCGCGGCCATAGCCGCGGCCCACACCATGTTGTAGTGCTCAAGGGGGTCCTCGTCCGGACCCGGCCGAGAAGTGAAGGTGCGTCCGTCCGGGAAGGTGGCCGTGGAGCTCACTTCGAAGCTCTCAAAGTCGGTGCCCAGTTGGACCACGGTGCCGGCGGGCACCTCGACCGTGCGCGCCGGCTTCTCATCGGTCGCGGTGTGCTTGAGCGTTACGGTCTGGTCTTCGGCGACAGTCAGAGCGCGTCCGCGGTCCCAGGCCCACGCGATTCTGGTCGACTTGCACTGCAGGCAAGTGTCGAACTTGCCTCGCAATGTCCCGTAATGATCCTCGAGTATGTAGCGCTTCGCGCCTTCCTCGCGGTAATCGCGAGTGAATGGATGTCCGGCAACGATTGTGTTGTACTCGGGGAAAGCCTCGACCTTGTGAATCTCGGGCTCTCGCTGTGACCCGCCGAAAGATCCGACCTTGAGGTTGTCGTCGTACAGGTACATGCTCGCGATCGTCTCGTGGCATCGCGCGCAGGAGTCTACGCGCCAGTCGATCGAGGCGGTAGCCGTCTCGGGATCCGCAGCGTGTTCGGCGGCCCCCACATGGCAGGTCGAGCAGGCGGACTGCGAATGCGGTCCAACCGCATGGGCATCGACTTGGGCGGCGTGACACTCGCCGCACGCGCCCCTAGCCTCCGTGACGGCCTTGGAGCTGTATGGAACAGTCGCGCATCCGGTCATCGTGAGAATGGAGATGAGACCGAGCGCCGCGAACGCAGCCAACGAGAGCATCCTTGAGTTTCGCATCATGTCCCCGCTTACACCCCTATTAGAGGAGCTCCAATCGCCGCGCTCCAACGGCTGGCGCGTAGTGAGTCGGCGAGTTACAGCGTCTATACCCAGCCTGCTGAATAAGCCACAGGCGTAGCGCGAGTTCACGCTCATCGGTGCGCACGCCGTAGCACGCCCCGCAGGTCGAGAGTCCCAGGTCGATTCGGACTATCATGGTCCTGGACTCCTCTCCTCGGTTGGCTCAGTGACTTCACTGAAGAGAGAGTCCATCTATTTCGCCAATGTCTTAGTTCGGGATGCTTCCGAGGCAACGCCAC
>CAYGKH010000127.1:0-5721 GCA_964350345.1 uncultured Coriobacteriaceae bacterium | reverse complement strand
TCGGTCATCCTTAGGCGAGTGTGGCAGTCGGGCTGACGTCAGCCTCGATATTTCACGAAGTGACTGCGAGCAGCGTGAGGCGCTCGATACGCGCGACGGCATCGTCATCGATGAGGACCGGCTCGGCGAAATCCTCTCCTCCGTGCACCACCAGGTGGCCGACACGCTCGACTTCACCTTCAAGGATCGAGCGTTCAGCCATCCATCGCGAACAGCTCGAACTTCACCGAGGAACTGTCGGAGTTGATCACGGGCACGTTCATTCGAACGCCCCCGGGCTCGATGCGACTCGCTGAGGCCTGGATATCATCGCCCAACAGTTGGGTGATACCCGCACTCACCGAGGTGACGATGCGCCGACACCTCGCCGCGCACACGAGGCCCACGCGACGTCGTTTCAGGGCATCACGCCGTCTTCAGCCGTCGATTGGCGGTGTCTCGCGAAGAGGCGCAGCTGAAGGACGGGACTCGCCCCATCTTGGGAAAACGACGATGTGGCGGGGGTTGATGGCGACCTTCACCCTGGTGCCGAGGGGGACGAACTCGGCGGAAGACCTGATCGCGTGAAGCTCATCGCCGTCATCGAAGCCGAGGGTGTAGAGGATCGATGCTCCGAGGAATCCGGTAGCTACGATCACGGCTCGCCCTTCTGAATCGATCTCGAACTCAACATCATCCGGTCTGACCATGAGATCCACCAGACCAGTCTCTGCGGACGCGGGACCAGGACAATCGAAGATGCCGTACTTGGAAACGACTCTTGCGCCATCGGCAACGCCTTCGACGAAGTCGGCCATCCCCACAAAATCCGCGACGAACCGACTGGCCGGATGGTGGTATATCTCCGCCGGAGTGTCCATCTGCTCCAGAGCACCGTTATGAAGCACGCCAACCCTGTCGGATATGGAGAACGCCTCCGTCTGATCGTGCGTCACAAGTACGGCGGTGGTGCCCTGCTCTTTCAGGATCTTCCTCGTCTCAAAGCGCAGCTCGTCCCTGAGATCCGCATCGAGACTGGAGAACGGCTCATCCAGCAAGATCACCTGTGGGCGGGGCGCCAAGGCCCGGGCCAGCGCCACCCTTTGTCTCTGGCCTCCGGAAAGCTCGTGCGGATACCTCTCCGCGAGACCGGGAAGCCCCGTCAGATCCAACAGTTCGCTCGCCCTGCGTCTGGATTCCTGCCGCCCGCACTTCTTCAGCCCGAATGCGATGTTCTGACCGACCGTCATGTGTGGGAATAGCGCATAGTCCTGAAAGACGACTCCTATCCCGCGGTCTTCCGGCGGCACGAATGCATTTCTCCCCGCGACAACACCACCCCCGATTCTGATCATGCCAGAATCGGGCCGCTCCAGACCCGCGATGAGGCGAAGCGTGGTCGTCTTGCCGCAACCGGACGGACCAAGCAACGAGAGGAACTCCCCCTCCTCGATCCCGAGGTCGAGTCCGCGCACGGCTTTCGTCTCGCCGAAGGCCTTCGAGACACCCTCGAGTAAGACGTGCGCGGGATGCGCGTCGATCGGGCAGTCCTTGGGTGTGCGGCGCCGAGCCGTCCCGCTATCCATCCCCTACTCGTTTCTCGCAGCAAGTCTCACGAATATGGCGACCGGCACGAGACCGACGAGCACGATTCCGAGAGCCGGCAACGATGCTCCCGCCCAGGCGGACTCCGCAGCGGCCTGCCACACCCAGACCGCCAGAGTGTCATAGCCGAATGGACGCAACATCAGTGTGATTGGAAGCTCCTTCAGCACGTCTACGAACACCAGTATCGCGCCAGTCAGCAATCCGGGGGCGATCAAAGGAAGGTGCACCCGCCACAACATCCGCCACGGCCCGGCTCCGAGAACCCTTGCTGCCGCTGTGATGTTGGGTGTGATCTTCTCCATGCTCGATTCCACGCTGTTGTAGCCGACTGCAATGAAGCGAACGACATACGCGTAGATAAGTCCGGCGATCGAGCCGGTGAGAACCAGTCCCACACTGACTCCTCTCCACGCTTCCAGCATGTCGTTCAGAGCATGGTCGAAGGCGGACAGGGGCACGATCACGCCCACAGCGATGACAGCCCCGGGTATCGCATATCCGACGGTAGCCAGCCTGGCCAGACCCAGACTGATCTTGTTTCCGCTCTGCCGGGCACCGCTCATCAGGATGACGGCCGTCGCAACGGCGAACACCGCCGCGACACCTGCGAGCGTGAGACTGTTCCGCGCTAGCTCCGCGTAGACAGCCATCGTCCCCGCTGGCGCCATCGCCATCTCGCGCAGGCCCCACGACGCAAGCTGGGCCACTGGCAACACGAACGCGACTCCTAGAATAGCGAGGCAGGCCGCTAGCGCGAGAGCGCCCTTCCAGCCCGAGAGTGACACCGGGACGATGCCGGGTGCCTTGCCACCCGTCTGGAAGTAGCGGGAACGTCCGCGAGCCGCGCGCTCCAGAAGGACGATGCCGAGAGCAACAAACGCAAGCAGCCCCGCGAGCTCTGAAGCCGCCCCCACGTCCATCATGCCGTGCCAGACCCGAATCACCCCGTCGGCCAGGGTCGGAAAGTTGAAAAGGCGCACTGTCGCGAAGTCGGCCAACGCCTCCATGATGGCTAAGGTGACTCCCGCAATGACCGAGGGTCTCGCGAGCGGGAGCACGACCCGCAAGAAGACCTGGAATGGGCGGTATCCCATGACGCGCGCGGCCTCGATCGCGGCACCGGACTGCTCTTTGAAGCCGGCCCTTGCGAGGAGATACACATACGGATACAGGACTAGCACCATCACCACTATCGCCCCGGTGCCCGAACGGATCTCCGGAAACCACTCGGAGGTGCCGAAGTGGCTCCTCAAAAATGATTGGACCGGTCCAGCGAAGTCGAACGTGGCCATGTAGACGAACGCCTGGACATAGGTCGGCACTGCCATCGGCAGCACCAACATCCATTCGAGTAAGTTGCGGCCTGGAAAGACATAGGCCGTAACCAGCCAGGCTAGCCCGACACCCAGCACGAAGGTGCCGAGCCCTACGCCCAGCAACAGCACGAGCGTATTGCGCGCCATCTCGGGAAGCAGCGTTTGAGCGAGGGAAACCCATACTTCCCTGCTTGGCGTGAGCAGAGAGGAGGCAACCACCAGTACAGGCAGAGCAGCCAGGAACGCTATGAGCAGGACTCGGAGCGGCGTCCGCCACAGCGCACGTATGCGCCCAACGAACGCCGCTCCGCCCTCTCTGGTGGCGATATGCTTCCTCTCCGACACGAGTCCCTACTGATACCCTACTTCATTCAGCAGGCGCACGGCATCTGCTTGCAGCCGTCCGTACTCGGCGATGCTAAGCGGATCTCGTTCGAAACTCCCGAACTCAGCGATGATCGGATGTGGCTCGACCGTCGGGTTGACGGGGAACTCATGATTGCTGTCTGAGAGCAGCTTCTGTCCGCGCGGGCCGCTCAGCCATTCAAGGAGCTTGACCGCATTCTCCTTGTTGGGAGCGTAAGTGGTGACGCCCGCTCCGCTCACGTTGACATGGGCACCCCGGTCGGACTGATTGGCCCAGAACACGCGAATCGGAAAATCCGGGTCGCCCTCAAGCATACGGCCCAGGTAGTAATGGTTGACTATCGCCACATCACCTTTGCCCGCCGCGAGGGTCTCAAGGATGCGGGTGTCACTGTCGATGAGCTCGACGGTGTTGGCAACAAAGCCCTGGAGTATCCTCGTGGCCTCATCTTCCCCGTGGGCAGCGAGCAGGCTGGCGGTGAGGGACTGCGTATAGGAGTGTGTGGAGGGCCGCATGAGCAGCCGTCCGCGCCATTCGGGCTGCGCGAGCGCTTCGTAGGTGGAGAGCTCCTCGGGGCTCACCCTGTCCGGGTGATAGGCGATAGTCCTCACCCGCTGAGTCATGCCGAACCACTGATTCTCTGGATCCCGGAGTTCGGCGGGGATGTTCTCTGCCAGCGCGGCACTGTCTACCGTCTGCAGCAGGCCACTCTGACCCGCCAGCCATAGATTCCCTGCATCTACCGCCATATACACGTCAGCCGGCGTGAACCGGCCTTCGGTTTCGATCCGCTCGCGCAGAAGCGCGTCCGTCCCCGTGGTGAACCGGACCTCGATTCCGGTGTCCTGCGTGAACGCCTCGAACACCTCCTCCACCCCGTAGTGGCGCGCGGTGTAGAGGTTCACAACACCGGTGGCGGGCTCAACTGCCCCCACCGATTCTTCTGGAACCGGTTTCTCGCTGCATCCAACAGTGAGGACGGCAACAAGCACGGCGATTGCCGTCGCCAGCAATCCCATGAGCACGGATGGGAACCGCTTCGTCTGAGTCATATGCGTAAGCCTCCAATATTCGTCTACACTAAGTGTGTTGGAACGCACAGTCTAATTGCAAGTGAGCACGCTGTCAAGTGATTTGGCTTCCTACTGACGGATGCCGCCTGCGATGGCTAGGAAGAGGGCTACCGATGGGAGCGCTAAGGGCTTCACATGCGGAAACAGGGCCCTACGCGTGGTCCACGCGACGTCATGGTGCCCCAGGAGAATTCGAATCTCCGTTTCTGCTCCGAGAAGGACAGTGTCCTTGGCCGCTGGACGATGGGGGAGCCTCGCAGTGTAGCAAGTCGCGTCCCGATGTGTCGCCGCTGTCCTGCGGGCTCTCGGCTAGCCGCCTTGCCCCGAGTCCGGAGACGTATTCGACTCAACGCGATACCCCATCGCCCGGTTCTGGCGCAAGATCCCCGATGATGCCAGCGAGGTCATCGTGGTGATGGAGCCGACCAGGAACGCCTGGGTGCCGCTCGCGGTGACACGATCCTTTTGCACCAGTGTCACCGAACCGTTTCCGAGGCGTGCCCGAACCACAACCCGCACGCTCTTCGACTGAGCGACAATGAGCGGGACCCGTCAGCACGCGCGGCGGATGCCATAAGAGAGGGGACGCCGTGAGCGCGCAGAGGCTCTTCGGGATCTTCGTGGTCTTCGTAGTTGCAACTCTGGGTTGGATCGTCCTCGGGGGATCCATCGAGGCGCGGACACACCAGGCTGATGGTCGCGGATGGGACAGTGTGGGCTCACTGTGGGGCGAACCCCAGGCACAGTCCGCGCCGAGATTCTCGGCGAACGGGGATTCGATTCCAATCACGTCGAGTGCGATCACGGCCGACTTCGATCTCGACCAACGGCGTAGGGGATTGCTGTGGTACTCGACGTACGCAGTCGACTTCTCTGCCGCCTACGCAGTGGGCAACACGTCCGCCGAGTCTGCGCAGATCACCATGACGCTACCGTTCCCCACCGCCAGTGGTGTCTACGACGGGTTCGCCGTGAACGTAGACGGGACGACGGTCCCCGTTCGCTACAGCGGCGGTGCGGCCACCGCGACCTTCCCGGTAGCTGCCGGGGCGACGGCGCGAGTCGAGACCGGCTACCGTACCCAGGGACTTGACGAGTGGCGTTACGTGGCTACCGACGGCGTCGGGGTGATCGACGACTTCTCACTGACGATCCGCACGGACTTCGACGGTTTCGATTTCCCGTCCGACGGCGTCTCCCCGACATCCAAACAGGCCACCGACGGTGGCTGGGAACTCACGTGGCGCTACGACAGCCTCGTGAGCGGCCGCCCGATCGCCATCGCTATGCCCACACCCCTCAATCCCGGGCCGGTCGCATCGCGGATCTCGTTCTTCGCACCCGTTTCGCTCCTCTTCTACTTCGCTGCGATGGTGCT
>CAYGKH010000126.1:0-5766 GCA_964350345.1 uncultured Coriobacteriaceae bacterium | reverse complement strand
TAAAGCGGTACGCGAGCTGGGTTTAGAACGTCGTGAGACAGTTCGGTCCCTATCCACCGTGGGCGTAAGAGACTTGAGAGAAGCTGTCCCTAGTACGAGAGGACCGGGATGGACGAACCTCTGGTGTACCAGTTGTCGACCAACGGCACTGCTGGTTAGCTACGTTCGGTCGGGATAACCGCTGAAAGCATCTAAGCGGGAAGCCCATCTCAAGATGAGGTCTCTCACTGGGTTAACCAGGTAAGGCCCCTCGTAGACTACGAGGTTGATAGGCTGCAGGTGTAAGCACAGCGATGTGTTCAGCCGAGCAGTACTAATTGGCCGAGGTCTTGATCTCATTCGTGTGAAGTTCGAGCGCTATGCAGCTCTCAGGGTGCGGGAAACCGCACTCTTACGAGCGTAACCTGAAAACGGCATACGAACATGCCGACAGCGAGAGCCGTCGAATGTGTTCAGTGACTATTGCGGAGGGGGTACACCCGATCCCATTCCGAACTCGGCAGTTAAGCCCTCCAGCGCCGATGGTACTGCGGCGTAGGCCGTGGGAGAGTAGGACGTCGCTGAGCACATCCGGCGGCTCTCTCGCTTTTCGGGGGAAATCTCCCGATAGATACTTGAGCGAGTTGGTCAGGATTATGCTAGAATCCGTCACGTACGCGAGCCGGCCGGTTGGCCGGGCACGACTGGAGAAGGGAGCTCCGTATGCAGGAGCGAGTACAGCAGGCCCTCGAGAAGATCCGCCCGGCCCTTCAGGCTGATGGCGGCGATGTCGAACTCGTCGAGGTGACCGAGGACGGCGTGGTCAAGGTTCGACTGCAGGGCGCCTGTCGTGGATGTCCGATGTCGCAGCTTACCCTCTCCAACGGGGTCGAGCGAGTCATCAAGGAAGAGGTCCCCGAGGTAGTGCGCGTTGAGGCTGTCTAGGGCTTTTCGCTGGAGACACTTTACGCTTGCTCAGAAAGGCCGCCCCTGTGGGCGGTCTTTCTTTGCGTTCGGAGCACTTGGCACGCCGTTCGGCGACGGTGGTCGCCCGTTCGTCTCTCAGGCGTTGACTACTACATATGGCGAACGTACACTGTGACGACGCTATATATTGTATAGGCAGCCCACGTCTTCAGGGCGCGCCTCACCCAAAAGAGCACTGAGAGGGGTCACCACCATGCCGGACGCTGCACGGGCCGCCGGGTACTCCCGCGCCATCAACGAGATCCTCACCCCCAACTCACTCAAAGTCTTGCAGAAGCGGTATCTGTGCAAGGACGATGACGGGAACGCGGTCGAGAACCCAAGTGACCTGTTTGCGCGCGTCGCTGAGAACATCGCCTCGGCGGAGCGTGAGTGGGGTGCTGATGATGCTGCGGTTGCGACGGTGGCCGTGGACTTCTATGACCTGATGACATCGCTTGAGTTCCTGCCTAACTCTCCCACGCTCATGAACGCGGGGCGCGAGTTGCAGCAACTGTCGGCGTGTTTCGTCTTGCCGGTGGCAGACTCCATGGAGTCGATCTTCGGAGCCGTTCGTGACACCGCGATCATCCACAAGTCCGGTGGAGGTACAGGGTTTTCGTTCTCACGCCTTCGCCCGGCGGGCGATCAGGTCCGGTCGACCCAAGGCGTATCCAGCGGACCGGTATCGTTCATGCGCGTGTTCAATCAGGCGACCGAGGCGGTCAAGCAGGGCGGTACACGGCGCGGGGCGAACATGGGAGTCTTGCGGATCGACCACCCAGATATCTTGCACTTCATCGCGTGTAAGGCTGATGGAGACTTCGCCAATTTCAACATCTCTGTGGCTATCACCGAGGAGTTCATGGAGTCGGTCAAGGCCGGGACGAGCTACGAACTGAAGAACCCTCGTTCCGCCGAACCCGCAGGTACCCTCGATGCACGTGAGGTCTACGAGCAGATCGTCGCTATGGCGTGGGCTACCGGGGACCCGGGCATCATCTTCATCGATCGGATCAATCGCGATAACCCCACTCCGCTTCTCGGCGAGATCGAGTCGACCAACCCTTGCGGCGAGCAGCCTCTTCTGCCCTATGAGGCCTGCAACCTGGGGTCGGTCAATCTGTCGAAGTTCGTGACTTTCGGCGAGGGTGGCCCGGTCGTTGCATGGGACCGTCTCGGGGATGTCGTACATCGCGCCGTTCGTTTCCTTGATGACGTGATCGAGGTCAATCACTATCCCCTCCCCGAGATCGACGAACTCGCTCGCGGTAATCGCAAGATCGGCCTCGGCGTGATGGGCTGGGCTGACATGTTGATCAAGATGGACGTTGCTTACGACTCAGAGGAGGCGGTCGCCCTCGGCGAGAAGGTCATGGGCTTCATAGATGCAGAGGGCAAGGCTGCATCTCGAAAGCTCGCCGAGGAGCGGGGCGCGTTCCCGAACTTCGAGGGTTCGATCTATGACAGTCCCGACCACGGCCCCATCCGCAACGCGACCGTCACGACGATCGCGCCGACGGGCACCCTGTCGATCATCGCGAACAGCTCATCGGGCGTCGAGCCGCTCTTCGCGGTCTCCTACGTTCGGACAGTCATGGACAATGATCGGCTTATCGAGGTGAACCCCATCTTCGAAGAGATCGCTGTGAAGAGGGGTTTTTACAGCCAGGAACTGATGGCGCTCATAGCAGATCACGGGAGCGTGCGGGGAATCGACGAGATCCCCCAGGACGTGCAGCGTGTGTTCGTCACCGCACACGACATCGAGCCGGAGTGGCATATTAAGATGCAGGCGGCTTTCCAGACTCATACCGACAATGCGGTCTCCAAGACGGTGAACTTCGGAGGCGACGCTACGGCCGAAGACGTCCGCGGGGTCTACGATCTCGCATACCAACTCGGGGTCAAGGGTGTGACGATATACCGGGACGGATCGAAGGAGAACCAGGTCCTCTCGACCGGCAGGACAGGGAAGGTCGTAACCGGGAGCGAGACGGTCGTGCGGGCCGGGGAGATCGAGCCGCGCCCGCGCCCGATGGTCACCCAAGGTCGCACCGAGAAGATACTGACTGGCTGCGGCAACCTCTACGTCACCGTGAACTGGGACGAAGAGGGGCTCTGTGAGGTGTTCACGCAGATGGGTAAGTCCGGCGGGTGCGCATCTTCGCAGTCCGAGGCGCTCTCGCGCATGATCTCGGTCTCGCTGAGGGCGGGAGTCGATCCGGAGGCGATCACGAGGCATCTTCGTGGGATCCGCTGTCCCAGCCCTTCGTGGACGGAGGGCGGCAAGGTGTTGTCTTGTGCGGACGCCGTCGGCATCGTGATGGAGCATGCTCTGTCCTACATGCACACGGGAGAGGCGGCGATAGGGGTCTTGAAGAGCACCGACGTGTTGGACAACCTTTCGGGGGCATGCCCTGAATGTGGCGGGTCGCTGGAGCACGAGTCCGGTTGCGCAGTGTGCCGCGCATGTGGTTTCAGCAAGTGCGCGTAGCCGGGAGCGCGATCGCGTCCAGATGCTAGGTTATGGCGGCCACACAGCGATGCGTGGCCGCTTGTCACAGGAGGGAATGCATTATGGTTCTGTCGGATCGGACCATCAAGGAGAAGATGATCGCCGGGCGCATCCGGATAGAACCGTGCGACCCCGACGACATCCAGCCCTCAAGCGTGGACCTGCACCTCGGTGACTCCTTTCAGGTCTTTCGTAACTCGCGTTATCCCTACATCGATCCGTCGCGAGAACAGTCGGGACTCATGGAACGTGTGACCGCCTCCGTCGAAGAGCCTTTCGTCTTGCACCCGGGAGAGTTCGTTCTCGGCACGACGCTCGAGCGGATCGTGTTGCCCGACGACATCGTGGCACGCCTTGAGGGCAAGTCCTCTCTCGGCAGACTTGGCCTGCTGATCCACTCGACGGCGGGCTACGTGGACCCCGGTTGGGCCGGGCGACTCACGTTGGAGTTGTCGAACGTAGCGAACCTGCCCATCGTGCTGATGCCCGGGATGGGGATCGGGCAGATATCATTCTCGGAGATGACCACACCGGTGGACCGGGCGTACGGGACACCGGGCCTGGGTAGCAAGTATCAGGGGCAGTCGGATGTGACGCCCAGCAAGATGTACCGCAACTTCGGTAGGTAACAGCGTCGTGGTCCGGGCTAAAGTCCTTCGGTGATCTTACTGACGATCGGGGTCGGCACGAAGCCGGCGAGATACTTGCCCCACTGTGACTCCATAAAGGGGAGCCAGCGGAGCTTGCGGCGTATGTTTGCCGTGATTGGGGCTGCGGTGCGCCGGTAGGCGGCTAGCGCGTCGGTGGGAGCGAAGTTCGCGATCGCCTCGCCGGCTAGTGCCCCGGAGTTCATGGCGTATGAGATGCCTTCGCCGGACGTGGGGGACATGAAACCTCCAGCCTCACCGACGAGCAGGACCCGTCCTCCTCCCGGCACCACGTCGTGCGCCGAGCGCACGTGCAGTGCGACCGAGGCCTCCCGCTTCACGGTTTCACCGAGTTGCGGGAGACGTTTTCGCAGGACATCCATGGTGAGATCCTGTTTTTCGTGCGGACGCTTCGTCTTGGGGTAGTAGACCGACCCGACAAGACCGTGATCGCCCTTGGGGACGACGTAGGAGTAGGCGTAGCAGTCACCGATGCCCCGCATGTAGATACAGTCGAAGTACGGCTCCAGTTCGCCTTCGAGCTGGCAGAAGTCCTGCAGCGTGACGTAGGTCGAAACGCTGCCTTCGCCGAGGGTTCGACGCACCGTAGACCTGGCGCCATCTGCGCCGACGAGGTTCGCACAGAAGATGTCGCTTTGCGTCCCGTCAGACTTCACTGAGACGCGTACCCCGTTCTCATCCTGGGTGAAGCCCGTGACGGTGCACGACCCGACGATGTCGACCGTGTCCGGAAGGAGCGAGACCATCCAGTCGTCGAACTCCCGTCGGTCGACGTTCAGGAATCGCAGCGAGGTGGGTCGCCGGATCTCTCTGTCCCAGTCGTAGTAGCGAAAGTGGACGTGCTGCGGCCCCCTCACCATGCCGACGGGGATGTCGACGATCGTCCCCAGAAAATCCTGAGCGTATTCGTTGAGCATGCCTCCACAACTCTTGTCGCGAGGGAGGGAGGAGGAGTCCACGAGCAGGACGCTGCCCCGACGAGCCGCGCCGAGAGTCGCCACGATACCGGCAGGTCCCGCACCGACGACAACGGTGTCGTACTCGGAACCGAAAGACATGATGCCTCCGCACTGGTGGTTTGGCGGCCTTAATGCCGCGTGTCGCATCGATACTCAGCCGTGATCCATTAGGGCACGACAGTTGGGACGTTCTGCGCCCGGCAAAGGATAGCCGATTCCCGCGCGAGGTGCATCCGGCCCTGTTACATCATACGACCCCCTCGGGTGCATCCCTGCCTATTATGCGTAGGGTTGCGGCGAGTCCGGATTTCCTGGACACGGGTTTGTGTAGCACCCCCTGCGCCTGCTCACGGGTGAGCCGATCGACGTTGTGTCGCGTGAGCACGGGGTGTAGATCTACCGCCTCGAGAAGTGGCGCGATCGTGCGCTTGCCGGCATGGACGCCGACCTGAAGGAGCGCGAGGGCGACCATGTGTCCGACCAGCTCGAGGCCGCGATGTGACGCATAGGTGAGTTGTCGATGGAGAATGAACTGCTTCGCTCTCTCCGTTCGCCGGTGAGGGGCACCGCTCTGTCTGGGCGCGTCTGAGGGTCTCAGGCGCGCGCGTTTCGCGCAGGCGCGTCCCCGCAGTGCGCCACCAGGTCGATCTCGATGAAGCCGGGGACGGGTGTCGTC
>CAYGKH010000125.1:0-5770 GCA_964350345.1 uncultured Coriobacteriaceae bacterium | reverse complement strand
GGTAGCGGTGTGGCACGCCACACACGACTGACCGCCGGGGGTGAGCTTCCAGTACGCTCCCACTCCGGCCGTGGTCTGAGGCGAGGCCGCACGGTGGACCGAGTGACATACGGCGCACTTGACGGTCGTCGCTGTATAGCCGCCGTGGGGTCCACCCGGATCGGTGGCCTGAGCCGGATTGAGCAATAGCGCGCCGCTCCACGAGAGATATCCCACGTGGTTGGTGCCGTCGATGTTATACCCATAACCTGCGTACTTGGCCATCGCTACGCTACTGAATGCAAAGACGAGAGCGGAAGCAAGGGCCAGCACTAAGAGAGCTCTCTTCATTCTGCTAACTCCTCTGTTGTTTGAACTGATCTTGAATGTCATTTCCATAGTTGCACCTCCTTTCCGACACAGGCTTGTGCCGGAAATCACTATCCGGCAACCCCATCCTACGCCAGCGTCATGGCTGACACAAGACGTTAGGCATAATTAACGCCGATATGCGGCCACTTTCGTGTGCCTCGATCACTCGGGCAACCCGGAGCGATCAAGCTCTCCATCACGCGCTGCCGCTTCTTGCTGCACGCGGTCCCTTCTGCGCTTCAGAGCCCATATCGTCAAAATCACCAACAGGACCAGCAAGGGGAACCCGCACGCCCGGAGCGGTCCGGAGAGCGCCCTGCGCAGCGGCGCCTCGAGCTCCCCTCCCGAATCGGGAATTCGGACGACCTGCACCCGGTTGTTTCCGGAATCCGCTACGACGAACCAATCATAGGCTGCGTCGTAAGAGATGTCCCCGGGGTACATGAACAGCCCGTCGGCCTCTCCGTACGTGCCCCACTTGCCCAGGAACGAGCCGTCTTCCCTATCGAAAGCCGCGATCGAGAAGTCGAGCATGTCGATCACGATGAGGCGCCCTGTCCCATCGATCGTGGCACCCATGGGCACTTGCAGGAGCGCCGGGTACTGATCTTTGAGCTCCGCGAGCTCTTCACTGTGCGGACGGTCGCCGAACGCCTGGTTGCCGGGAGGGCCGGTCTCGACCATCCAGACCCGGACGCCCTCTCCGTCGTATTTGCTGATGCGGTTGTTGAACGAGTCAACGATATAGGCGTTGTTGTCCTCGTCGAGAACGACACCGTTGACCTTATCGAACTGGTCTTCCTCCTGGCCCTTGGTGCCGATGATCCCCATGATCTCGCCGTCCCGGGTGTACGCCGCGAAACCGGACTCGGCCCCGATGATGGCCATCTCTTCGTTCGCAGCGACAGAGAGCGGTGACGGGACCTCGAGTGTCTGCTGGAGGTTCCCGCTGGGGTCATAGACGCGGACCCGATCGTATGTCGACTCGGCGACGTAGATCCACCCATCAGGCGTTACAGCGATGCTCGATGGGTACCTCAGCTCATCTTCCCACGAAGCGATGTTGGCCGGCTCGAGCACATCGACCAGGTCACCGGTGGAGCCGTTGAAGCTCAGGACCCGGCCACGGATGCCGTCGGTCACCCACAACGTTCCCCCGTCACCGACCGAAACCGATGCCGGTTCGATCATCTGGCTGACATCGGGCCCGTATCCGTAGATGGAGCGTACCCACGTGACCCCCCCGGTCTCCTCCGCACTCGGTGCATCGGGACCTTTGAGCAACTGGTAGAGCAAGGCTGCGGCGAGCAGGAGAAGTATCACCAGGACTATGATCAGCGCGGTAAGTATCCGCCGGCCCCGCTTGGACACGTACTCCTGCCGCTCGGAAGCGGACGGGTCTGCGACCGGCTCGACATATGTAGCGTCGGACATCTACTCATCAACTCCGATTTCCCTGAGTCCTTCGATGGCGTCTTCCATATTTGGCACATACCGGAGAGCTTCGCGATAGTCGGCCTCGGCCCCCCCTATGTCACCAGCTTGAGCCTTGAGGTACGCCCGGTCAGCGTAGACTCCGGCAGACAGTGGGTGCGACTCGAGGAAGATGTCTAGCATCTCGATGCCCTCTTCCCACTGACCAAGATCGCGATGGATGCCAGCACTGGACAAAGCGCTTAGATAGTAGTTCCCGTGGCGACCGTGCGCTATCGCCCAGTTGGGCCTCCCGTCATCAGGACGCTCCAGCTCGGTTTGGAATGCCGCGTCTGTCAACTCCATGACCTCGGCGAAGGTATCGAGCGCCTCCTGCTGCCCCCCCTGGGCCCGCTGCAACAAGGCTGTGCAGTAGAGCATGTTCGCCCCCTGCGTCTGGTCTATCCCCAGATTCGCATCGACCTCGGCGATCACGCGCTTCGCCGCTGCATACTGAGAATCGGCGATGAGGGCACTTACGTAATCCTGCCACTGCTCGGGTGTCGCAGTTGTTTCCTCACTGCGAGCGACCGACTCGGTG
This sequence comes from uncultured Coriobacteriaceae bacterium, assembly GCA_964350345.1. Taxonomy (GTDB): domain Bacteria; phylum Actinomycetota; class Coriobacteriia; order Anaerosomatales; family SLCP01; genus JAUVXE01. The sequence continues at coordinate 3,405 of CAYGKH010000125.1, read as the reverse complement.
ACCATGACATCGCGCTCGATCGCCGACCGTGGTCCACCAGTCCCGCCCAGAATCCCGAAGTAGAGCATCGATACGATCGCTGCGAGATAGAGGATCACGATCAGCGCTGCGAGCGTAGCTAGCGCACGCACGCGCCGGTCGTCCCACATCGAGGGCTTTCGGACAGTCACCTCCTGGACGGCGACGTCGTCTTGCCCGGTCGGCTCGTACATCTACTACCTCCATGTCCCTGGATGTCTCTGTGCATCTGAAGGTTCGTTCATAATCGGCACGCCGCCGAGGCTACCACACAGATCAGCCCGGTTGCGGCGTTTGCGCAGATTCCACACACTCGGCACACTTGTGACGCAAATCTCATGCCGCCGGGTGAGCGCCAGCCCCTTCCGTTCACGGCGCTGCTACCCCAGATCCTCCGGAAGCGCGATGTGCCCCGCTACCGCAGTCGCCGCAGCCACGGCCGGACTCGCGAGGTAGACCTCACTGGTGGGGTCGCCCATGCGGCCTACGAAGTTGCGGTTCGTGGTCGCGACCGCCCGCTCCCCCGCAGCAAGAATCCCCATGTGACCGCCAAGACACGGTCCGCACGTGGGTGTGGAGACCGCGGCGTTGGCGTCGAGGAAGATGTCGAAGAGTCCCTCATGCATCGCCTGGCGGTAGATCTCCTGGGTGGCCGGGATGATGATCAGGCGCACGTCCGGGTGCGCTGTGCGGCCTTTGAGTATCTCGGCGGTCACCCGCAGATCCTGGATACGGCCGTTAGTGCACGAGCCGATGACCACCTGGTCGACGGTGATATCGCGTGCCTCGGCGGCCGGGCGCGTGTTGCTCGGCAGGTGCGGGAAGGCGACGGTGGGCACGATGGCTGTCGCATCGATCTCGTAGACCTCGGCGTAGGTCGCGTCCGGGTCGCTCTCGTACTCGACGGGGGTGCGCTCGAAGCGACCGTCTGTGTATGCGCGGGTGGTGTCGTCGACGGCGATGATGCCGGACTTGCCGCCGGCCTCGATCGCCATGTTGCAGATCGTCATCCGGCCGTCCATGTCGAGTGCGGAGATCGTCGAGCCGGTGAACTCCATCGCCTGGTAGAGCGCGCCGTCCACACCGATCATGCCGATGATGTGCAAGATGACGTCCTTCGCGCTCACCCAGGGAGAGAGTTCGCCTTCGATGTTGAACTTGAGGCTCGACGGGGCCTTGAACCACGCCTCGCCGGTGGCCATGCCGGCCGCCGCGTCGGTCGAGCCCACACCGGTCGCAAACGCGCCGAGCGCGCCGTACGTGCAGGTGTGCGAGTCGGCGCCGATAATGACGTCGCCCGGTCCCACAACGCCCTGCTCGGGCAGGAGCGCGTGCTCGACTCCCATGCAGCCGATCTCGTAGTAGTGGGTGATGCCCTGCTCGCGCGCGAAGTCGCGCATGACCTTCGCCTGCTCGGCGCTCTTGATGTCCTTGTTGGGCGTGTAGTGGTCGGGCACGAGCGCGATCTTCTCGGCGTCCCAGACGCGCTCGACGCCAGTGCGCCGGAACTCGCGGATCGCGATGGGTGCGGTCACGTCGTTGGCGAGCACGATGTCGAGGGTGCAGGTGATGAGCTGCCCCGGCTCGACCTCAGGCAGGCCGGCGTGCGCGGCGAGTATCTTCTCGGTGATCGTCATGGGACGGGGCATGCGGCGGTGTCCTCTCGTGACAACGGTTCGCAAGGCGAGTCGGGCTGAAGCGTGGCTCCTTATCGTATCCCAACCGTGGCCGGCGCGCACTATCCGACCTCCGGGCGCCCACAACGACTCGGTGCACCGCTACGGCGTTGCCGGGAACTCGACGGACTCCTTGTGAACGAGCGTCCGGTAGAGGGCCCACGCACCCACCGCGGCCATCAGAACGATTGCGACCATCGGGGGGTAGAAATATCTGATCGTCACGTGCGACCAGTGGATAGCCAGCAGGGCGGCGGGTACACCAAGCAGTATCACCAGCCGCGGACTGCGGCGGACATAGAAGAGTGCAACGACGGCGAGGAACAAGATCACACGGTGATAGGCGGTCATGATGCCGATCATTGCGTTGGCCAGCGGAATGGGGGCCGCGGGCCGATCGGGGTACTCGATGTGGACCGCCTCGGGCCGGTACGTCTCCTCCCATGCGACATCGAAGAAGGGCATCCAGGGAGTCGAGGCTCGCAAGAGCACCGTGGCGGGACTCGTGTGTTCCCAGCCCGAGGGAATCTCTGTCGGCGAACCGTCAGGCTCCTCAATAGGAACGGGCCCGGGTACGGGAGCCTCCCCGCCCCCGGCCTCCGCACTCGCAGTTTGAGCCGGGACGTAGTCGGACTTCACCGGAATGAACCGCCCGGTCACTACGGCGTTCCGTACCCACCACGGCCCCATCACGAGGCTGAAGCCGAGCGCTCCGATCAACGCCATTCTCACGAGCCGAAGAGGTGACTCGAGCCGCATGACCACCGCGTAGACTATCGGGACGAACACCCACAGCGACAAGTTCGGCCGAACCATCACCAGTACCCCACAGAGCGCCCCGAAAGTCGCGACCGACACCGGGGTCCGCAACTGCCCCTTCGCCGCGAGCCGCAGTCCTGCATATATCGTCCAGGCAAGCGTGAACGCGCCCATGTGCTCCGCGAGCGTCACGCTGCCGGCCCGGTGGAACGGCAGATACAGAAGGGTCATGTAACCTGCGAGTACGCCGGCACCTTCTCCGGCGAGAGCACGGCCCGAAAGCGTCGAGGCCAGCACGATCCCCACCGTGAACACGAGCATCAGCGCCATGATGGGCATCCGGGCTCGCTGCGCCCACTCCTCGGGACCGAGTGCGTCTCCACCTTGCAGCCCGAGGACCGCGGCAAGCGCGAGGGGCCATGCGGGAGTCACCCTGGCATTGGGCGGGATGTCGCTTCCGGGAGGTTCGTGTCCGTAGGCGTAGTAGCCGTCGGTCACGATGCGTTGCGCCGTCATGAGGTACCCGTATGCGTCCCCGACACTCGAGGGGGTTGGGAACAACCACTGAGCCACGGGGAAGAGCAGCGCTGCAAGAAGCGCAGGTACGAGGAGTCGCGGCTCGAACCAGGCGCGAAGCCAAGGCAGGATCTGCGCGCTCTGCCGCGGACCCTTCCGGCTCCTCGATCGATCTCTCCTTTGCTGCATGTGGTTCATCTTACCACCGTCCGTGCTGCCGGGGCACGACGCCTCCGCCGTCACCGGACACAACCCAGGTCCCGGCTCACAGACTCGATGTGTCGGCGGACGCGAAGCGGGCCGACCTGGATCGGCCGGCCCGCCTGTCACGCCTCGGAACTAGCGATTCTAGAAGTTCGCGAAGTTCCGGTCGTAACTTCCGCTGCCCGGATTCTGGAACGAATCCACGCCGTGCACCGGCCAGTACTTGAAGCCG
>CAYGKH010000124.1:0-5793 GCA_964350345.1 uncultured Coriobacteriaceae bacterium | reverse complement strand
GCTATGCATTCGAACTCCTCGAGGGGGCACCGGCGATCATCGATCACGGCCCGCTCATCCAGTCCGTTCTCGACGACATCGCATCTTGCGTACCCGTCGGAGTGATCTCGGCACGCTTCCATTGTGCCGTAGCGGATTGTATAGTCTCGGTGGGGAAGATGTTCTCCGAGCGAGCAGGAACGCGCTACGTCGCGCTCTCCGGAGGGGTCTTCCTCAATCGTATAGTGTTGGAGAACTCGTGGCGGGGTCTCGAGGCTGTCGGCCTCGTTCCCCTCACGCACCGTCTGCTCCCGGTGAGCGACGGCTCCGTCTCGTTCGGACAGGCTGTCGTCGCCTGGGCGAGACGGCACGAGGCCTGACGCCGGGGCTGGAGCTCCCAGTCTACCGAGGAGGTAGTGCACTATGTGTCTCGCAATCCCTGCACGAGTCAAGACACTCGAAGCGAACACCATGGCCGAGGTCGACATCATGGGAGTCACGCGTACCGTGAGCCTCGCCCTCGCGCCAGAGGCCACGATCGGCGACCACGTCCTCGTGCACGCCGGCTTCGCCATCCAGGTGATCGACGAGCAGTTCGCCAAGGAAACCATGGAGCTCATCGAGCAGATGGGATTTCTCGACCCCGAAAGGGCGTGATTCTGTGGACCTCTCCGGATTCCGTGATCCCGGGGCAGCGGCCAAGCTGATCTCGGCCATCAACGCGACCGCCGTGCGCCCGATGACCCTCATGGAGGTCTGCGGCACCCACACGGTGGCGATCGCGAAGAACGGCCTGCGAGACATCCTCCCGGGCTCGATCCGGCTCCTCTCCGGACCCGGCTGTCCGGTCTGCGTCACCAGCAACGCCGATATCGACACCGCCATCGAGTTCGCACGGCAGCCAGGAGTGACGGTCGCGACCTTCGGCGACATGATGAAGGTCCCCGGCTCTCGTTCCTCTCTCAGCCGCGAGAAGGCCGACGGTCACGATGTCCGGGTCGTCTACTCCCCACTCGACGCCCTCGCGCTCGCCGGGCGCGAGCCTGGTCGCGAGGTGGTCTTCATCGGCGTCGGGTTCGAGACCACTGCACCGATCATCGCGGCAACCATCAAACGCGCCTCGGCGGACGGTCTCGCGAACTTTTCCGTCTACTCCGCGCACAAGACCGTACCCGGCGCCCTCGGTGCGCTCGTGAACGACCCCGAGGTTGCGGTGGAAGGCCTCATTCTGCCCGGCCACGTCTCCTCCATCATCGGCCTGGACCCCTACCGATTCCTCGCCGAGGAGTACCATGTACCGAGCGTGATCACAGGCTTTGAACCCGTCGACATCTTGCAGGGCGTGCTGATGCTCGTGACGCAGCTCGCCGAGGAACGCGCAGAGGTCGAGATCGGCTACACGCGCGGGGTTCCCGAACAGGGCAACCCGACGGCGCGTGCACTCATCGAGGAAGTTTTCGAGCCGGTCGACGCCGAGTGGCGAGGCATCGGCGTCATTCCCGGAACAGGACTCGCCTTGCGGGACGAGTTCGCTGCCTACGATGCACTCAAGCGCGTCCCCGTCTCGCCCGAGCCGCCGAAGGAGATACCCGGCTGCCAGTGTGGCGAAGTCCTGCGCGGAATCGTGCTGCCGTACGAGTGCCGGCTGTTCGGCACCGCATGCGTCCCAGAGCATCCGGCGGGACCCTGTATGGTCTCCTCGGAAGGCTCGTGCGCTGCGTACTACCGCTACACCGACTACGGTAAGTCTTAAGCGAGGTCATCCGGCCGAGAGGCCCGGCCCGGACGGGAGAGAGATGTCTACCGAAGACAGGATCCTGCTCGCTCACGGAAGCGGTGGCTCGCTCATGCGCCGCCTCATCGACGAGGTGTTCGTCGCCGGGTTCGCCGGAGCGGGTGCCCCGGCACTCGACGATGCCGCCTCACTCGACGTACCCACCTCGCGCATCGCGATGTCGACAGACACCTACGTCGTCTCGCCTCTCTTCTTCCCAGGTGGCGACATCGGGCGACTCGCCGTCTGCGGGACAGTGAACGATGTGGCGACCTCGGGCGCGTGCCCGCTCTTCCTCTCGGTCGGCTTCATCCTCGAAGAGGGCCTGCCCATCGACGATCTGCGGCGCGTACTGGTCTCCATGCGGGAAGCCGCCGAGGAGGCCGGCGTTGTGATCGTCACCGGCGACACCAAGGTCGTCGAGCGCGGGCACGGTGACGGTATCTACATCAACACGGCTGGCGTCGGCGCTCTGGCTGAAGGCGTCGGCCTCTCGGGCTCGAACTGCCGCCCCGGCGACGTGGTGATCCTCTCGGGAACCCTCGGCGACCACGGGATCACGGTAGTCTCCGTGCGCGAGGGACTCGAGTTCTCGACCGACCTGTGCACCGACGCCGCCCCCCTCAACCACCTCGTCGCAGCAGTACTCGAAGCCGCTCCCGACGTGCGCTGTTTTCGTGATCCGACCCGCGGTGGACTGTCCTCGGCGCTCAACGAGATCGCGACGGCGTCGGGCGTCTCGATCACCGTCGATGAGCTGTCCGTACCCGTACGCGAACAGGTGAGCGCCGCGTGTGAGATGCTTGGCTATGACGTCTTCCAGGTCGCGAACGAAGGCAAGATGATCGCAGTCGTCCCGGCGGAGCAGGCCGAGGCCGCACTCGCAGCCATGCGCTCCGCGCCCTACGGTGAGGAGGCCGCCGTGATCGGCGTGGTCGCCGAGGCGTCGGCGGGTAAGGTATACGTCCGCACCTCGTTCGGAGCCACACGCATCATGGATATGCTCGTAGGTGAGCAGCTACCGAGGATCTGCTGAGTGAGAGACTGACGACGTCCCGACAGGCCTCCGGCTGCGTCCGTATCGTCGGCTACCTCGGACCGGTGTTCGTCGCCGAACTCAACCCGATCGTCACCCGCCAGCCGTTCGAGCGCAGGATAGTCATCCGTTCGTGCTCGCTCTCGTTGGTACCGCGATTATCGTCGGACCCCAGGATCTTGCTCTCGACGACGGCCGCCACCGCCTCGGCGCGAGACTGGCCTTCGCATCTTCGCTCACCTACGCGGTGTTAATCATCGTCGTGAAGCGTCTCCTGAGGGTCAGCCGGTGCCCGTGACGCGGCCACCGGCTGACCCTCGAACCTCGAACCTGCTCCAGGCGCCCGCTAAAGCCGCTGCTATACTCGAAGCGACCTCGAAATGCAGAGACCGGCTCGGTATCGGCCGACTGAGGAGGAGATCGATGAATGCCATGGCGCGACTGCTCGAAGCCGATGCCATCACACGCCTCGTCGACCGCGACCCGACACTCTTCTCCGAAGATGTAGATCAGCGCCAACCGATCATGCAACGGCTCGGCTGGACGGACCTCGCCGAGAAAGCCGCGGCCCGACTCCCTCTCGTCACCAACCTCGCCTCGGCACTACATACGGAAGGGACGTCCGACGTCGTCCTCCTCGGAATGGGCGGATCGTCTCTTGCTCCGCTGGTGATGAACGAGGTCCTCGGCCAGGCACCCGGCGCCCCACGCCTTCACGTCCTCGATACGACATCGCCCGATGTCGTCGCGCCCCTTCTCGAGCAGCTCGATCCCGCACTTACGGCGTTCGTGCTCGCAAGCAAGTCCGGCACGACCATCGAGCCCCTTTCGCTCTATGCCATCTTCAGGGAGTGGATGGACGCCGCACTGGGGCGGGTGCGCGCTGGCAAACGTTTCATCGCAGTGACCGACCCGGGCAGCCCACTGGAGCGCAAGCGGGCCAAGGACATCATGCGGATCGCCGTGTCGGCTCCCCCTACCGTGGGCGGTCGCTTCTCGGCCCTCTCGGTCTTCGGGCTGACGCCGGGAGCACTGGCGTGTCTGGACCTGGCAGGACTCGTCGAGCACGCCCTTGAGATGGAGCGCGCGTGCCAGATCGCCGGGCCCGAGAACCCGGGCGCAGACCTGGCCGCCTGGATCGCCGACTCCCACTCCGATGGACGCGACAAGCTCACCTTGGTGACCTCGGGGGCCCTCGCCTCCTTCGGCCTGTGGGTCGAGCAGCTCGTCGCCGAGTCGACCGGCAAGGGGGGTGTCGGGATCGTTCCCGTGCTCGAGGACGGAAGCGTGCCTGTCGCGGCCTATCGAGGAGACCGCATGCTGGTCGTCCTGCGCACACCGGACGACACCGTGGCGGCCGCGCACGCCGCCTCCGCCCTGAAGAGCGGGATCCCGCTTCGGGAGTTCGTTCTCGAAGAGCCGGCAGCACTCGGTGGAGAGTTCGTCCGCTGGGCGTACGCCACCGCTCTTGCCGGCTTCCTGCTCGGCGTCAACCCGTTCGATGAGCCCAACGTCGCCGAGGCGAAGAGCGCGACGGCATCGGTTCTCGCCGGCGAGATGCCAGTGCCTGCAGCGGTGTGCGATCTAGACGGTATCTGGCCGACCCCGGCCGGGTCTCTTGAATACTCCGGTATACCCGGTGACCTGCGCTCGGCCATCGACACACTCGTCGACACCGTCAATCCTGGCGTCGGATACCTTGCTATTCTCGCGTATCTGCAGGAGGGGGAAGAATTTGCCCTGCTGCGGGATGCGGCTTCCACGCTGTCGACTCGCCGGGGATTCCCCGTGTGTGTCGAGGTGGGGCCACGATACCTGCACTCGACCGGCCAGTTGCACAAGGGCGGACCCCCCACAGGCTCGTTTCTGGTCATCACACGGCGCAGCCGGACAGATCTTGCCGTCCCGGACCAGCCGTTCTCCCTCGGAGCGCTCTATCGCGCACAGGCCGAGGGCGATCTCGTCACCCTGGCGGCGCACAGACGACCCGTACTGAGGCTCGATCTGCCTGAGGGTGACGCAGGCATCCGACGGGTTGCCGACGCCCTTGGAGCAAAGCCTCCGAGTAGCTGATTCGGCCCGGTCGCTAACTCTCGCTCAGGTTGCGGACCCGGCCCCTGGGACGTAGGGACCGGGTCCGCGATTCCAAGAAGCTCCGGGGGAGGAGCGTCTTGCCTAGAGTTACTTCCCGCCGCCGGCGAACATGCCTCCCACATTGTCGAGACCGAGCTCCTTCTCGTGGCGCTCACTCGCCGTACCGTGGATACGCATCCAGATCTCGTCCACGTTCTTGGGTAGCTGCCCGTCGAGCTTGCTGACGATGATGATCGCAAGCAGGGCCGCAGAGAACGTGAACAGCGTCGGGAAGGTCAGGCTGCCGGCGAACGCCCACGTCACCATCATTGCGATCAGGCCGGATAGGCCTTGTCGAGTCCGACGGCCGGGATACCGACTCCGATACCGAATGCTAGGATTGCGAAGAGTATGACCGACGTCTTGCCGACGATGGCCTTCTTGATCTCGGGCGCGTCCGGGTTGATGTACTTCTCAAAGACGTCATGACCGATGGCCGAGGCAGAGGCGATAAGCAGTCCGCCCGTCGTCGAGAACATGGCTGCGAACGCGCCAGCAGCGACCGCACCCATCAGCCACTCGCCGCCGAGGATCTGCGCGAGCGTGGGCATCACAGCATCGGGCCTCAAGAGCAGTCCGTCCACATATGCCGCATTCCCCGGTGCTGTTCCCAGTCGCCACGCATTGTCAATAAGCTGGCGACCGGCCAGACCGGCGATCGGAGCGAGGATGTAGAACGTACCGATGAACACGAGTACCCAGAAGGTCGACCTGCGAGCAGCCGCCCCGGACGGATTCGTGTAGTAACGGTTCAGGATGTGAGGCAGTCCTGCGGTGCCGAGCACGAGCGCGAGCACCATTGAGAACTGGTCGAACCCATTATACCGGTGTCCCGGCTCGTTGAAGAACATGTCTCGAAGAGTGTGCAACT
>CAYGKH010000123.1:0-5843 GCA_964350345.1 uncultured Coriobacteriaceae bacterium | reverse complement strand
CGCTTGAGCTGCGGTTATGTCGTCACTGCCCGCGTAACTCGGAAAGTCGCGCTAGAGTCCCACAAGTTTCAGATACGCCGCGACAAGATCTGGTCCCACGAGCGCAGTCGCGACCCCACCCAGAGCAAGGAACGGGCCGAAGGGGATCTTGTGTGCCATGCCCGAGTCCGACCGCGCTGCCGACACTACGCCATACGCCGCCCCCACCATGCTGCCGAGCATGAGCGCGAGTAGCACGTACGGGCCGAGGAACAGCCCCATCGCCCCCAGAAGCTTCACGTCGCCCATCCCGAAGCCCGAGCGTCCCCGGATGAGGGCGTAGAGTCCTGCTACTCCGCCGCTCACGCCGCCTCCGAGCAACACGCCAAGAGCCGCGTCCAGCAACGGGCTATCTGTGGCAGTGGTCAGAGGTGCCGCATGCACGCCCGCGAACTGTGAGAACAGAACAGATGTGAGCCCGGCGAGCGCCAGGGCGGCGACTATCGGATTCGGCAACCGCATCGTGTCGAGATCTATCATGGACAGGACGAGCAGGGTCCAGAAGAAGATGGCTGCGACCAGCGATTGCGGCGTGGGCCCGAATGCTAGTGCCGCAGTCAACCACAGAACCCCCGACGCGGTCTCGACCAGAGGGTAGCGTGTCGAAATCGGTTCTGCGCACTCACGACATCGACCATGCAGAACAAACCACGAGACAACCGGCAGGTTGTCGTACCAGCGAACAGGTGCATCGCATGCCGGGCAGTGCGAACCGGGCGAAATCACGGACTCGCCTCGAGGAAACCGCCAGATGACAACGTTGGCGAAGCTGCCGAAGAGAAGGCCCATCAAGAGATATGCAATCGTGTGGATAGCGGCTATGGTTGTCAGCATTGATGCCCCCTCGACAGATTGAGTTCGAAAAGACAAGGATATCCGTCAAATTGAACGGACCCAAATCCCCAAGAATGAAAGAGACGGGCCGACTTCTGTCGGCCCGTCTCCAGCGGAGTGTAAATCAACTACCTAGTAGCGCCCGTGGGCAGCACCGCCACCATCTCCTCCAGTGCAGGCGGCAACGAGGCCTGTGGCCGCAACCGTGTATCCTGCGGCCGCCGAACTATTCGGGCGCGGGCACACCGGAACTTCCTGTAGGTACGCGCCCTCAGCTGCCGTCATCAACACGTGAGCGTTGTCAACGAGACCAGTGGAACCCGCAACACCCCTTGCGGGGTCAGCCGCGAGCCACTGCTGCACGGCACCGTCGATCGTACGCTGATTGGCGTGACACGTACGCTCCTGCGCAGTGCCACGTGCTGCATTGAATACTGGAATGGCAATCGCAACAAGAATACCGATAATAAGAACAACGACCATGAGCTCGACGAGGGTGAAGCCCTCATCCCTCTTCTGGAACATTCTCATGTTCCGCACCTCCTTCTCCCTTTCGGGACCTGTGTGGCGGCACACACTGCCGACACTGACTACCTCTTCTTCGGATTTCATCGGCATCATCCAGTCAGACCTTTAACCGATCATGGAGAAAACCCATGCTCCTAGTCGATGAGAGTGATCACCTGGAACATCGGCAGATAGAGCGCGATGACCATCGCACCTACGATCAGGCCGAGAGTCGCCATCATGAGCGGCTCGATGAGCGACGTGATGCCGTCGACAGCGTTCGCGACTTCTTCGTCGTAGAAATCGGCGATCTTATTGAGCATCGCGTCGAGCGCACCCGTCTCCTCTCCTACGGCGATCATCTGCACGAGCATCGACGGAAATACCTTCGATTCCGAGAGCGGCTTGGCGATTGTCTCACCCTCCTTGATCGCTGCCCGTGTCTTCTTGACGGCCCGTGCCACCTCCTCGTTGCCAGCGGTGTCCGCCACAATGTCGAGAGCTGAGAGAATCGGAACACCCGCAGAGACAAGCGTCCCGAAGGTCCGCGTGAACTTCGCGAGCGCGATCTTGCGGATCATGCTCCCGAATACCGGCATTCGCAGTTTGAAACTGTCCCAGATGAACTTGCCGCTCTCAGTGCTCTTCCAGAAACGAAATGCGAAAGATAGCGCGACCACAACCACGACAGTGATCACCCCACCAATACCGGCGGCGAAGTCGGATGCATCGACGAGCAGCTGGGTCATGAAGGGCAGCTCGCCGCCCATCGACTCGAACATGCCCTGAAACACCGGGACCACGAATACCATCATCGCCACAAGGATAACCAGCACAAGCCCGCCCATAGCCACGGGGTAGGTCATAGCGGACTTGACCTTGCCCCTGAGCGCAAGGTCGGCCTCGAAGGTGTCAGCTACGCGCACGAGAACCTCGTCGAGCACACCACCGGTCTCCCCCGCCCGGACCATGTTCACGAATATCGGCGGGAAAACCTTTGGATGTTTGCCAAGAGCATCGGAGAGAGACTGCCCGGCTTCGACGTCCTTCGCGACCAACGCAATGATCTCCTTGAGCCCTTCACTCTCTGTCTGTCCCGCAAGGATGCTGAGGCACTTCGTGAGCGAGAGACCTGCGTTGATCATGGTCGCGAACTGGCGAGCGAAGATGGCGACGTCCTTCTGCTTGACACCCGTCCCGAACTTGATCTGCCCCATGGCAGCCAGCTGCGACTGCTGGTCGAGCTCCATGACGATGTAGCCCATCTGGCGCAGTTTGGCGCTGACGGCATCGCGGTTGTCGCCCTCGAGCGAACCCTTGACGATCTTGCCTGCTTTGTCGCGTACCGAGTAGTTGAAGGTGGCCATGAAGCCGCTCCTCGCTATTCCCTAGTCAGCAGTACCAGTGAGCTGCTTGAGCACGTTCACGTCGATAGCCCGTTGCAGTGCGGTGTCGAGGGTTATCATACCGCGCTTGTACAGAGTCGCCAGCGAATTGTCCATCGAGGTCATCCCGTGCTGGGTCCCGGTCTGGATCGCTGTGGGTATCTGATGAGTCTTGCCCTCGCGAATCAGATTGCGCACGGCAGGTGTGGGAACGAGCACCTCGACTGCTGCGGTGCGCCCCGATCCGTCGCGGATCGGCAACAGCTGCTGGCTCACGACTCCCTGCAAGGAAGACGCAAGTTGCACCCGCACCTGTTGCTGCTGATGCGGCGGGAACACGTCGATGATACGGTCGACCGTCTGGGCAGCATCTTGTGTGTGAAGCGTCGCGAACACAAGATGTCCCGTCTCTGCTGCCGTGAGCGCTGCCGCGACCGTCTCGAGGTCTCGCATCTCCCCGATCATGATGACGTCAGGATCCTGGCGAAGGATGTATTTGAGCGCCGCCGAGAACGACCTCGTGTCGGCCCCCACTTCGCGTTGATTCACCACCGACTCACCGTGCTGGTGCAGGTACTCTATCGGATCCTCGATCGTGATGATGTGATCGGTACAATTGTGGTTGATGTGGTCGATGATCGTCGCCAGGGTGGTCGTCTTGCCGGAGCCGGTCGGCCCCGTCACGAGAACCAGTCCCCGCGCTCTCAGAGCAAGATCCGCAACGATTGCCGGCAGACCCAACTCCCCAAACGACCTGATCTGCATGGGTATCGCGCGAAATGCCGCCCCGACACTGTTGCGCTGAAAGTAGGTGTTCACCCGGAAGCGCGCACATCCGGGCAGCGAGTAGGCGAAGTCGAACTCCCACTCGCGCTCGAGGGCCGCCCGCTGCTCCCCGGACAGGATCGAGTAGACGAGTTCACGTGTATCCGCGGACGTGAGTGCGGATCCTCCGAGTGACGTCAGTGCGCCGTTGCGCCGGATCATTGGCGGCACACCTACGGTGATATGAAGGTCCGAAGCTCCCCGCTCCAGACTCTCCTGAAGCATCGTGTTCAAGTCGAGCACGGTGCCCTCCCCCCTCATGCAGTCAACACCCTATATGATAACGCGGAGAATCTCATCGACCGAGGTCGTCCCCAGTCTGACCTTCTCTAGGCCGTCCTGCTTGAGCGTGAGCATCCCTTCCGCAATGGCGACCTTCTTGATCTCCTCGGCGGTCGCCTCTGCCACGGTGAGCCTGCTGATCTCCTCGGATATCAGCAGTACCTCGTGCACACCGAGTCGCCCCTTGTACCCGGTGCCCCCGCACTTCTTGCACCCGACCGCCTTATAGACCGACTCGGGAAGGTTATCGGGCGAAAAGCCGGCGTCGATGAGTGCCTGTGGCTTGGGCGAGAACTCCGTCTTGCAGTGCTTGCACAGGCGGCGCGCAAGACGCTGGGCCAGCACGCAGTCGAGCGCCGAGGAGACGAGGAACGGCTCGACACCCATCTCGACCAGTCGGGTCACGGCACCGGGCGCATCGTTGGTATGAAGGGTCGACAGGACCAGGTGGCCGGTGAGTGCGGACTCGATGGCGATGCCGGCCGTCTCGCGGTCGCGGATCTCGCCCACCAGGATGATATCGGGCGAGCAGCGCAAGAAGGACCGGAGTGCACGGGCGAACGTGAGGCCGGCCTTGGCGTTGGTCTGGCACTGATTGATGCCGGGGACCCGGTACTCGACGGGATCCTCGGCGGTGATGATGTGTTTGGAAGGGTCGTTGAGCACGTTGATAGCGGCGTAGAGCGAGGTCGACTTGCCCGAACCTGTCGGGCCGGTGACGAGGATGGCCCCGTACGGCTTCCTGAACGCGGCCTCGAACCTGTCAAGCGACGAGGGCAGGAACCCGAGGTCTTTGAGCTCTAGCAGAATCGCATCCTTGCGCAGGATACGGAGAACGATGCGCTCTCCGTAGACGGTGGGCAACGACGACACCCGGAAGTCGACCTGATGCCCGCCCACGGTGACCGCACAGTGACCGTCCTGCGGTCTGCGCGACTCGGCGATATCCATCTCGGCCATGATCTTGAAGCGACTGATGATCGACGCCTGCACGGTGCGCGGGCTGCGCATGACCTCATACAGGACGCCATCGACCCGGAAGCGGACCCTCAAGTCCTTCTCCTGTGGCTCGATGTGGATGTCACTCGCTCCGTCGGTCACGGCCTTGTTGATGATGTAGTTGACGAGCTTTACGATCGGCGCGTCTGAGGTGAAGTCGGTCAGCTTGGTGAGGTCGATCTCATCGACCTCTTGGCTGCCGATGAAGTCCGCCTCTTCGGCGTGCTCGGCGACCTTGTAGTAGTCCTCGATGGCCGCGACGATGTCGTCCTTGGTGGAGATCGCAGGCTTGATCTCGTGACCCGTGATGATGCGGAGGTCGTCGAGAGCGAGCACGTTCTGCGGATCGGCCATCGCTACGACCAGCTCGCCGTCCTGAATCGAGACCGGCATGAGCGTGTAGCGCTCCGCGAGTTCCCTGGGCACTACAGCGACCGCGTTGGGATCGGGCCGGATGGTGGAGAAATCGATGTACTGGATACCGATCTGCGCCGCCATGACAGACAGGATGGCGCCCTGCGTGGCATAGCCGAGATCGACGAGTACCCTGCCGAGCGGGCTACCCGTTGCCTTGTGCACCTCGAGGGCATCCGAGAGCTGGCGTTCGGAGATGATGCCTGCCCGCATGAGCAGTGCGCCGAGCCTCTGTCCTGCTTCTGCCACTGACACTACCTCTCAGGTGCTGGCGGTCCCCCCGCGCCGACGATTGCAACGCATCACTGCTCGATGGCGTAATGGTACGACATCGAGCCGCATGTAGCATCGAGGGACCGAGTCCTACCCCATCTTGCGGACACGCGCGAGCTCCTCGAAGAGGACCGAGGCGAACCGCTGGAACTGATCGAACGTAGGGGTACCGGCACGCACGCCGACCCGGAAATCCCCGAACCACATCTCCACGGGCGCAGCCATGACGTAGTCAGGGACCTCGGGAGCGGGCTCGTACGGCCGCATCCAGATCGTGGCGCGGTT
>CAYGKH010000122.1:0-5859 GCA_964350345.1 uncultured Coriobacteriaceae bacterium | reverse complement strand
GTGCCGCGGACATCGACGCTGGCGAGCGTCGGTCCGAGGCGCTGCAGTCGCTTACCAGCGCCATACTCGGGCTCGAACCCGAGCAACGCCACGCCCTTGTCACCGTCGCGCTGCTGCCGGAGTCACGAACAGACGAGTCGGCTGCGGCGCTCGTGCGCCAACTCGGCGTGGATGCGGTCTGCCGCGCGCTCGTCGAAGGGCTCGACGCCACTGAGGTCTCTACCGACGCCCTGCCGCGCGCGCTTCGCAACCTGACACTCATCTCGCTGGCGGGACGTGGCGAGGTCCTCGACGCGGCGGGAGCCGCTATGCGATCCGCAGGCTTCGAGGAGGGGGCCGTGAACTCGGTGCTGGAGGCAGTCGCGCCCAAACGCCTCATCGTGCGCGCTGATGCCGAGTCGTCCAAGATCGAGCAGCCCGCCGAATCGATCCTCGACCTCCTCGATGCGGCGCCTTCAGTCGCCGGTCGGGGTGATGACGATCCGGGGCTGTCGGCACTGCGCGAAGAGGCCCGAGCCGGTGTCACTGATGGAGATGTGATGGGTGCGCTGGTCACATTGGCGACCCTGGACGGGGGCGCGCGGGATTTCTCCCGGGCGATGGACGACCTCGAGGAGGGCCTCGAGTTGCTCATCGACAAGGGAGAGTTCGAAGTCGCAGCGGATGCTGCCGAATCTCTCATCCGGG
This sequence comes from uncultured Coriobacteriaceae bacterium, assembly GCA_964350345.1. Classification (GTDB taxonomy): domain Bacteria; phylum Actinomycetota; class Coriobacteriia; order Anaerosomatales; family SLCP01; genus JAUVXE01. Next base: position 5,172 of record CAYGKH010000122.1, on the reverse strand, counting down.
CCGCGTCCGAGGCCCCCGGGGAGAGGGGAGAGAGGTTCTCTCAGGCGGTTTCGCGGCTGGCGGGGGCCGGCGAGATGCGCACCGTGCACAAAGCTCTGCGCCTGTATCGGAAGGGATCTCCCGAACACTCCGCCTGTCTCCGGCTTCTGGGAGCTCTCGGGACCCTTGCGATCGACCCGCTGCTAGAGGTCCTTGCCGATGAGCCCGACATGTCCGTGCGCAAGTCGCTCGTCGAGCTGATCTCGACGATCGCTGACCGCCATGTCGAGGAGGTCGGGGAGCGGGTGACCGACTCGCGATGGTACGTGGTCCGCAACGTCGTCTCGATCCTGGGGGCGACCCGGAGGGCCGATGTGCTTCCGTTCCTCGGCAGGACGGTCCGTCACGCAGATGCGCGCGTTCGTCGCGAGACCATACGTGCTCTGGCGGGGATCTCTGATGCGCTGGTGGCACCGATGCTCGTCTCCGCACTCGACGACGCGGACGGACAGAACGTCCAGCTTGCCGCACGTTACTTGGGCAGCCTCCGGCTTCCCGAAGCGAACAAGGCGCTCGAGCGCGTTGCTCTCGGCGAGGGCAGGGGCAATCGTGACCAGGGGCCGCGGATCGAGGCTATCGAGGCTTTAGGGTCGATCGGTTCGACCGAGGCGATCCCGACACTCGAAGCCCTGACGGCTCGCAAGCGCCGGCTCGGCCCTGGTCGCAACCGGGGGCTTGCCCCCGCAGCCGAGTCGGCGTTGGCCGCAATCGCCGCGCGTAGTGCGGAGGAGAGGCGATGAGCGAGCTTGATCGACAGGCGCGTCCGACCGGCGGGGAGTACTCCGCCAACCAGTTGCGACGTGTGCGCGACCTGCTCACCCGGATCTACGCGGCTCGCAGGGCTGCGCGCTTCTACCCCGCCGACCACGAGGCCACACAGGCTGCGATCGCCGATCTCAAGGCGGTGATCGACCGCTTCCACGACGAGGGGACCGACGTAGCACTGAGTTTCTACGAGGACGAGGTCGTCTTCGGCGACCAGGTGATGCCACAGGAGAGCATCCTTTTCGACCAGCTCATCCGTGAGATGATCTCGATCGGTGTCGGCAGTCTCGAATTCCTGCAGGGACTTACCGCCCCGGAGCTTGTCCGGGCGATTGCGGTGCTGGCGGCCGATCCTGCCGAAGCAGAACGCCATGGCGGGATTCTCCGGATGCTTGATGAGGCGGAGCTGAGACATGTCCGGGTCGGCAAGGTTCGTGCGATCGAGCGCGAGCGCGCGGGCGGCGATGAGGCCGGGCAGTCGCGTATCGCGTATCGGGGCGCCCTGGAACTGCTTCGAGAGATGGACGATATCATCCGGCGGAATGGTACGCCCGCCTCCGGGCGGATCAAGGGTGTCGTCCGGGGGCTGACGGAGAACGTGCTCGAGAACCGCGAGGCGATGCTGGAGCTCACGGGCCTGAGGGACCACGACGAGTACACCTTCTATCACTCCGCGAACGTCTCGATACTTTCGCTTGCCCTTGGGTCCATGATCTCGGACGACGCGCGCTTCCTTTCCTCTCTCGGCGCCGGCTCACTCCTGCACGATGTCGGCAAGATGTCCATCAGCGCAGAGGTGCTCAACAAGCCGGGCGTCCTGACCCCGGAGGAGTGGGACGAGGTGCGGCGCCATCCGGTCTCCGGAGCCCGTACCGTCTCCGATATCCCAGGCCTCGACAAGTCCGCGATCGTCATCGTGCTCGAACACCACATGCGTTTCGACGGGACCGGGTATCCGGCGCGTACTTCGAGCGTCAGGCAGCATCTCACGTCCCGTATCGTCGCCGTCGCTGACGCTTATGACGCGATGACGTCCCGGCGCTCATACAGCGCCGCCCGGTCCCAGGAAGAGGCCATGGAGCTCCTCGCGCGCAGTATGGGGACGGCACTCGATCCCGGGCTCGTGCGGCTCTTCGTGAACATGATGGGTCTCTATCCACCCCGTTCCGTGGTACGGTTGTCAGACGGGGCGACCGCGGTGGTCGCGCGTCCCGGAACCGGAGGGCCGGCATCTCCCGTGGTGCGGGTGATCGCTTCGGCCAGTGGCGAGATGGTCGAGCCCTATCGGCTCGATTTGGCTCAAGACGGCTCGCCAGCTATCGTGAGAACCATCGATCCGTGTGATCTCAACATCGACATCGACGAATACCTCCGAAACGGGGACTAACTCCTAGACGAGCCTTTCGGAGGCGTCACCCCGACCCCCTTCCGACAGAGAGGATGTGGCCGACACAGTGTCTGCTCCCAACGCCCGACGTCCGCGTGCACTCACCATCATCGTGCTCGTGTTTCTATTCTTCGGTCTGCCGTTCGTGGCATGGCTGGCAACGTTTTTGACCGACTACCTGTGGTTCATCGACCTCGGCCAGCGTGAGGTCTTCACGACCATGCTGCTCAGCCGGGTCGTCACCGGTGCGACCTTCGCGGTCGCAGCCTTCCTGCTGTTTTTCATCAACGCGCGGATCGCCCGGTCGATGGCGCCCCGTGCGGTGCTCACTTCGGTCGCTACCTCCGATGTTCCGCCGCAGCTCGAGGACTTCGTCGTCCAGCTCCGGGGCACGATCGGCCCCATCGTCGACAAGGTGGTGTTTTGGACCTCGGCGGGACTTGCGCTGCTGCTAGGTCTCGGGATGTCCACCAACTGGGACATCATGCGTCTTGCGCTCGCGGCGGTGCCCTTCGGTGAGATCGATCCGCAGTTCGGGCGCGACGTCGCTTTCTACGTGTTCACGCTTCCCGCACTGAGGACCATCGCAGACTGGCTCACACCCTTGCTGGTGATGGTCGCCGTCTACACGGCTGCCGTGCACCTCGTCGACGGCGCGATCCAGCCGTGGGCGCGCCTCAAGGGTTTCGCGCCCCACGTCAAGGCGCACCTTTCGGTCCTTCTCGGCCTGATCGTGGCGAGCAAGGCGTTCGACTACTATCTGCGCATCTTCGAGCTCAACTTCTCGCCTCGCGGTCAGGTCACCGGCGCTTCGTTTACGGATGTGAACGCACAGATCCCCGCGCTGCGCCTCCTGATCGCAATCGCGGTCATCTCGGCGATTACACTGATCGTGAACATCCGTTTCAAGGGCTGGCGCCTCCCCATCACGGCCGTTGGCGTGTGGGTCGGCGCCTCGCTGCTTGCGGGCAACGTCTATCCGAGCCTCATCCAGCAGTTCCGAGTCGCCCCGAACGAGGCGTCTGCCGAGGAGCCGTTCATTGCACGCAACATCGAGGCGACACGGCGGGCATTCGATCTCGATGACGTCGTGTCACGCCCCTTCCCTGCTGCTGAGACGCTGACTGCCGAGGACGTGGTCGAGAATCAGGAGACGCTCGACAACGTTCGTCTGTGGGACCCCAACATCGCCGGGCAGACCTACCGGCAGCTGCAGGTCATCCGCACGTACTACGAGTTCGCCGACGTCGATATCGACCGTTACGAGGTCGACGGGCGTATGCGCCAGGTTCTTGTCTCGGCACGCGAACTCGATACCTCGCAACTCGCCGAGCAGGCTCAGACCTGGCTCAACCTGCATCTTGTCTACACGCACGGCTACGGACTCGTCATCAGCCCGTCGAACGAGTCTGACACGCGCGGGCTCCCGAACTTCTGGGTCGGTGACATCCCCCCGCAGTCGATCGAGGGCCTTGAGGTCGAGCAGCCAGCCATCTACTTCGGTGAGATGACCGACGACTACGTGGTCGTCAATACGGGGATCGCTGAGTTCGACTATCCGCTTGGCGATGGCCGTGCTGAGACCTTCTACGAGGGCAAGGCCGGGGTCGAGGTCGGCTCGTTCGCCCGCCGGGCGGCGTTTGCACTGCGCTTCGGAGCTCCACAGATCATGTTCAGCGAGTACATCAAGCAGGACAGCCGCGTCCTTTTCGATCGCGAGATCCGTACGCGCGTGAACAAGGTCGCCCCCTGGCTGACGCTCGATGATGATCCGTACCCGGCACTCATCGATGGCCGGATCGTGTGGATCATCGATGCGTACACGTCTTCAGACCGGTATCCGTACTCGCAGTACTTCCGCGGGGTCAACTATCTGCGCAACTCGGTCAAGGTCACCGTGGACGCGTACGACGGCACCACGACGCTGTGGGGCTTTGACACAGAGGACCCCATCCTTCAGGCGTGGAGCGAGATCTTCCCCGGTCTCATCACCGCCGAGGAGGAGATCCCCGATGAGCTCCGCCGCCACTTCCGCTATCCGGAGACCCTGTTCAGCCTGCAAGCGGAGGTCTACAAGACCTACCACATGACCGACCCCCGGGACTTCTACAATAAAGAGGACGCCTGGGAGTTGCCGGGCGAGCGTGAGGGCAATCCGATGGATCCCTTCTATGTCCTAATGCGACTTCCCGGTGAGGCCACCGAGGACTTCCAGATGATCCAGCCCTATACGCCCCGCAATCGCGACAACATGATCGGTTGGATGTCGGTGAAGTCCGATCCAGAGGACTACGGCGCGCGGGTCGTCTACACCTTCCCACAGGGCCGGGTGGTACTCGGGCCCGAGCAGGTGAGCGCGCGCATCAACCAAGACGACGTGATCGCACCGCAGCTCACGCTATGGAGCCAGCGCGGAAGCGAGGTCATCTTCGGCAATATGCTCGTGGTCCCGCTCGAGGACTCCGTGGTCTACGTGCAGCCCCTCTACCTGCAGGCTGAGCAGACTGCCATCCCTGAGCTCGTTCGCGTGCTCGTGATCTACGCGGACAAACTGGAGATGGCGACCGATCTGGAAGCCGCGCTTTTGGCGGTCTTCGGCGAGCGTCCGGTAGACGCGCCTGAGCCGGGCGAGTCCGGAATCCCGGCCGATGCCGCACGGGCGAGCCAGCTCTACGAGCAGGCGATCGAGGCTCAGCGCACGGGCGACTGGGCGACTTACGGGCGCCTGATCGAGGAGCTCGGGCAGGTGCTGCAGGAACTCGTCGGGCCGGTCGTCCCTCAGCCGTCCGCAGAGGTGACACCCACGCCGTAGGGCTATAGGCAGGCGAACCAGGCGGTATACCCGCCTGGTTCGCCTGCCTCCCCGGCCGTTACTCTCCGGTTACGAGAAACTAGCGAGTAGACACTCACTCTGTTATAGTCCCTTCTTGTTGCTTGAACCAGAAGGCATCTGCAGGGCGTTGCGGCCGCACGACGATCGG
>CAYGKH010000121.1:0-5946 GCA_964350345.1 uncultured Coriobacteriaceae bacterium | reverse complement strand
TTGGTAGCGCACTTGACTGGGGGTCAAGGGGTCGCAGGTTCAAATCCTGTCAGCCCGACCATGCTAGACAGAACGCCCCTTCGGGACCCTTTTCAAGGGCATCGAAGGGGCGTTTGTTCTGGTAGAACACTGTGCGGCCATTCTCGACGGTGAGGCATAAACGTACGTTTGAGACGACTTCACGCTGCTGCTCCAAAGAGCCGTTCTGGAACGCGAATACTGCGCCTGCCCCAATGCGTGTCAGGCGTTCTACATGCTGAAACGTCTCGGATGGCGGCTAATCGAGCCGTCGAAGGCGAAGTTCAGTGAGCCGGATTGCGCATACCTCATGCGCAGCGAGACCATTTCCCCGCGAAGCGTGAAAGTGGGGCTATCAGCGGAGTTTCCAGCCTCGGGGCCTTGCGACCCAATCGAGCACGGATGCCACGTGGTCCATGGTGTGAAGTGCGTTGTCGCCGTAATCGACGGTCGGTCGTGAACTCGCCGAGTGACGCCAGGCGTGACGCCTGTCGGGGGCGAGGCCATGCATTTTGACGATCGATATACTCCGGCGTGGTGTGTCACGGATGGGGTCCCCCGCTAGATCGCCAGTCGCAGATTCCTGCCCACTGTCTCGCGCAATTCGTTGGGCACACCGTGCTCAGCGGCCAAGACGTCCCATCGCGACACATGCTCGACCGTCTCGTCGATCACTTCGTTGATTCTCCGCTTCGTGAACAGCGGGCTCAGCCGCAGGACAGCGTAGAAGTCCTCTCTGGTGAAGTCGTCCCGTTTCCCGTTGAGTGTCATCCAGTGGCTGGCGACCCAGGGGCTTCCGGGCTTGTAACTGTAGGCGAGGTCGTACGCGGGCGCCAGTCGCCACCGGCCCTCTTCGTCCAGCATGAACGAGACGTTCTTCGAGTGGTCGTCGTGGTTGCGAGCGACGATGCTGAAGACCATGCGCCTGAACAGCTGCATCGCGTCCTCGGCGCCGAGCCCGAGCTCCCGCGCAGTCGCGAACAGCTCGGCGTACGAGTAGGAACCCGCCCGCTTGTAGCTGACGTGCGCCAGGGCGTTCAACGTCTGGACGTGGCGTTTGCGGTTGCCCACTCGATCGAAGCGCTGAGTGATGAAGTGACGCCGGTTTCCCTCGTCGAGGAGTCGGCAGGGCATCATCTCGATTCCGCAGACGGTCGCCATGAGGTAGTACACGTACTCCATCGCGCCGTAGCCCATCGGGTCGCCGAACGTCTCCTCGCTCCGGCTCTGTTCGCTCACGCCGTCGAACTTCATGATGCAGTGCGTGAACCCGTCGGGCACGTCCACCTGCCCGGATCGCACGCTGGTGAAGTCGTCGTTGAACGCTAGTACCGCCTTGGGCCGAGCACCTCCCGCGCTTACGCCCACGGAGAGCAGCGCGAGCATGGCCTCCTCGTCCTCTCTGCCGTGCGTGCCGAGCTGCACGCGCAAGTCCGCGCGCTCGTCGAGGACCTTCTGGGCAACCGCGACGAGCGACTCGATCTCGACCTGCTGTGAGGCGTTCAGGCCCCTGCGTCGCTCGGCGGGGTGATAGGTGAGCGCGCCCATGCCGCGCTTGCCGATGAACTTGAGGCGCTCGATTGGGGTGATGTCGGCCGTCGACCGACCTTGACTAGCGGTCCAGGCCGCCAGCACTGCGTTGCCGAAGTCGTCGGGGAGCGAGTCGGCGATCATCCCGGGTAGGCCGTGGAACACGTCGGGATCCGCCTCGGGGAACGAGTAGATCTTGGCGGACAGCGCCATCTTGAGCGGTGAGAGCTCGATACCTGTCCTGATGAAGCGCGGCTCGTACTCGAACGAGCCGAGGCCGGTCTCGGTGTCGAAGCTGATCGCTCCCACATCCAGCTCGCCGTACCTCACGCTCGAGACGTCCCTCACCATGAGGGCTCATCCTTCTTGACGCGAGTCGGCGCGGGCTTGTTCTCGGCTCTCGACGCTCTCTGGCGCTCACGGCCTCTGAGCTTCGCGAGTTGGAGAGGCGAGATCTCCTGCACGGGCAGGAACGCGTCGAGTTGGTTTACCATGCCCATCGCGACGAGGATGGCGACGAGGTTCTCGAGCTGGACCCGTCCCTGCTCGGCGGCGACCACGGTCGGTCGACTGAGTCCCGCACGTGACGCCACCTCGGCTTGCGTCAGGTCCGCGTTCAGCCGAGCTTTTCGGAGCCGATCGCCTAGCTCCTCGGCGATGGCTGTCGGTGACATGTTCTCAAATACCATAATGTCCGCCATTCTTTACATGAGGTGCAAGTATCGCTCGTAAAGTAAGCGACACTTGACATTGTAGCAGATGCAAAGTGTTCGCTTCGGGCGCGATCTCGTCGAGCCGGCGGGGGAGAACGGCAAGATCATCGGCAAGGTCTACCCGGTGCTCGGCGAGGCGCTCGACATCCGGCTCCCGCTGCTCGCTCCCGACGGTTCGAATGGCGCGACGGTAACGGTGTCGGCGGGGCAGTAGGGTCGGGAAGCCGGGTGCGTGCCTCGATCACCAGGAAGCCTGGCTTCGTCAAACGGGATTCGTGGTCGCTCTGTGCGGCGGAAGTTTCCTTTTCTCGCACCAGGATTCGGCGGTGGTGCGCTCGCTTGGAACTGGGATCCTCGACACCTACGGTGTTTCGGTCAACGGGGTCCAGAGGCAGCTCCGTCGCCTTGAGGTAGCCGGGATACTGGTGAGCCGCACGGTCGGAAGGAGCCGGGTATTCGAATTCAACACCCGTATCCCCAGCGTGCGCAACCTCAGGGTGTTTCTGGCGTCAGAACTTGATCTCCTGCCGGAGTCGGATGTAAGGGCATACTATCGGCAACGGCAGCGACCTCGCCGTATGGGAAAGAGGTAAAGGGACATGCCGCGAATCGGTTTGAAGACGACGGCGGAGGAGCTGGCCGCTTTCGTGATCCAGGCCTTATGGGTCGCCTGGCTGCCTACCTGCACTTGCATGACAATCCCTCTCTGGACCAAGCGATTCTAGTTGCCAGGCGGCATGACGTTGATTGGTCGGCGTTCGACGAGTGGGCCGCAAAGGAGGGGATCGGTTCGGAGGTCGAGGGATCCTCGGCTTGGTGTGTCTGCAGCCGTCGTGGGAGACGTCTAAGATGTCTCGTGGAGAGACTTGATCGACCACACGATCGAGAAGGGCGCGATGCGGCAGTCGAGGGTGTTGATCATCGGCGGGGGAGCAGCGGGGCTGTGTGCAGCCATAGCTTCGGCGCGCCTCGGCGCGGCTGTCACGGTTCTCGAGGCAGGCCCTCGCGCGGGGAGGAAGATCCTGGCCAGCGGCAACGGACGCTGCAACCTGACGAACCTCTCGGTGTCGCCGCACGCCTTCAGTCATCCTGATTTCGTCGAGCCTGTGCTCAGGGCCTATCCCTACGAGGGCGTCGGTTCCTTCTTTGGGGAACTGGGCTTGCTGACGTTCGCCGATGACGAGGGACGCGTCTATCCCGTGACGAACTCTGCCAGTTCCGTCCTCGATGTATTGCGCCTGGAGTGCGCACATCTTGGCGTGGAGGTGAGGTGCGGACTGGAGGTCGAACTGGTCTCGACGGATCCGAGCACCGGCGGTTTCAGGGTCACCGCGAAGGACGGTGAGGAGGTCTCGGGGGAGAGTGTCGTTGTCACGACCGGCGGCGGGAGTCCGCTCCTTGCCGATCTCGGACACGAATCGGTGGAGACGGTTCCTGTGCTGGGACCCGTACGGACGGATACCGTACCCATCCGCGGACTCTCGGGAGTGCGCGTACGCTGTGCCGCGACAGTTTTCGTTGATGTGGGCGATGATGGCACTGGCGGCGATCGGGTCGCGACGGAGCGGGGTGAGCTTCTGTTTCGCGACTACGGAGTCAGCGGCATCGTGGTATTCGAGCTGTCTCGCCACCTTGAGCCCGGATGTGTGGTCTCGATCGACTTCTTCCCGGACATCGATCCGCAGGAGCTTCGGGCCATGGTGTCCCAGCGAGCGATGGCGCTTCACTGGAGGACCGCGGAGACGTTCTTCACCGGCATGCTCCACGACAGGGTCGCACGCGCGGTCGTGCGCGCCGCGGGCATCGGTCAGAACACGCCGGTCGAGGAGTTGCCCCAGGCTGGGCTCGCTGCGCTTCTCAAGGACTTCCGGCTTTCGGTCATAGGCATCGGTGATGCACGGCAGGCACAGGTCACGCGCGGGGGCGCATCGGTCGCGGAGTTCGATCCGGACACGATGGCGTCGCGTCGAGTGGGCGGCCTGTTTGCAGCGGGAGAGGTGCTCGATGTCGACGCCCGCTCAGGGGGGTTCAACCTGCACTGGGCGTGGGCTTCGGGCATCGTAGCGGGCGAAGCGGCCGCGCGGCATGCTATAGCCCGCCTCGCAAAGGCCGATGTCGACTCGAAGGACCCCGAGTGATTGAGATCAGGAACCTGACACTTCCGCTCTCGGCGGGTGGTCCTGAGGCGCAGGACGCGTTGAAGCGTGCCGCTCTGCCAAACGGTTGGGTGTCGACGAGGGACGGATAGCATCGGTGCGCCTGCTCAAGCGCTCCGTCGACGCACGTCGCAAGGGCAACGTCCACTTCGTGGCAACCCTCGGCGTGACTCTGGATGTCGCGTCCGATGAGTCCGAGGCTGATGTCGTACACCGCATCGGAGACGGTGACGTGCGTATCGGCGAGCCCGTGCCGTTGCCCGCGATCGTGAGCCGGGCAGTCGCGCCTAAGGTGCGCCCGGTCGTTGTTGGCACCGGTCCGGCGGGTCTGTTCGCGGCGCTCGTCCTGGCCCGATCAGGTGTGCGGCCGCTGGTGATCGAGCGCGGTACGGCAGTAGGTGAGCGCATCCGCGCCATCGACACCTTCATCCGCGATGGCGTTCTCGACCCCGGGTCGAACATACAGTTCGGCGAAGGCGGTGCGGGGACCTTCTCAGACGGAAAGCTCACGACCAACACGCGAGACCCGCGGTGTCGCAGCGTTCTTGCGACACTCGTTGACGCAGGTGCGGCCGAGGAGATTCTCTGGCAGGCGAAGCCCCACATCGGCACGGACCAGCTCACGGGGGTCGTGAGGCGACTGCGCACGGAGATCGAGTCCCTCGGCGGCGAGGTGCGCTTCGGGACCCGCCTGATTGATCTGGTGCTCGATGCTGACGACACGCTGCATGAGGTCGCGATGCAGAGCGATCGTGGTCGCGAGGAGTTCGGGGCCGAAACTCTCATCTTGGCGACAGGGCATAGCGCGCGAGACATTATCGGCATGCTGCACCTGCGCGGTGCGCGGCGACTTCCGAGCCCGGGGCTGTCGTCACCAACGGCATGAGCCGGTTCGCCCGCGAGGGTGGAAATGCGAATGCCGCACTCCTGGTGAGTGTCTTTCCCGCAGACTTCGAGGACGATCACCCTTTGGCCGGGGTGCGGTTTCAGCAGCGGTGGGAGCGCGCGGCGTTCGAGCTCGGCGGGCGGGGCTTCCGCGCGCTTGCCCCACTCATGTGCGACTTCCTGCAGGGGGTCGGCTCTGCGGCCGCTGATGACGTCGAGCCGACCTATCCGCTCGGAGTGAACTGGATAGACCTCTCACTGTGCCTGCCGGACTTCGTGGTCGAATCACTGCGCGAGGCGGCGCGTGAGTTCGATCACCGCATGCGTGGCTTCGCGACACGGGATGCGGTTCTCACGGGTGTGGAGACGCGCTCGTCTTCTCCAGTGCGCGTCGAACGTGACGACACGCTGCAGTCAACCTGCGGGGGGTCTACCCCTGCGGGGAGGGGGCGGGCTACGCGGGCGGCATTATGTCTGCCGGAGTGGACGGCATGCGCTGTGGCGAGGCCGTCCTTGCACGCTACGGGTGAGATCGCATCAGGAGAGCCGCTCGGACAGTTCCATCCACCCGTCTTCGAGGTCAGAGATCTCTCGCTCGACACTGTGGAGGCGCTTCTGGATGTCGCCCAGAGCGACGTAGTCCG
>CAYGKH010000120.1:0-5993 GCA_964350345.1 uncultured Coriobacteriaceae bacterium | reverse complement strand
CTCCTGCCCGTGCTCGCGATCATGCTGCTCGCCCTGGCGCTCGTGCCCGACCTGCGACGCTACCTCGGCCCCGCCGTCGCTGTCAGCGCCGTGCTCCTGCTTATCGGCGAGGGCGTCTTAGCCTGGTTCCACTGGCGTCTCTGGGAGTTGGCGGTCGTCGTGAATCCCGACACCGGACAGGTCGTGGGCCATGTCGCGGTGCCGCTTTGGATCGAGTCCGAGAAGCTCTACTTCTGGGCTCTCATCTTGGCGATCCTCGCCGTCTTCATCCGGCGCCATCGCGAAGAACTGCTTCCCGGGGTGTCGGTCGTCCTCGCTCTTCTCATGCTCGGCGCCGCGTATTGGGGCAAGCCGTTCACAGAACCGCTCCCCTCCTTCCTCGCGCAGTACTCCAACTACCTCGGCGCGATGGCAAGCGGGGACCCGGGCCGGATGATGGGCGCCTATCAGGGCATGGAGAGCGCGCGGCAGTTCTACTACAACACCGCCTATATGTGGGTGCACCCGCCCGCGCTCTTCTTCGCCTACGGGACCTTTGCGATCTCTTTCGTCGCCACGCTGCTCATGGTGCGCCACCGCCACTCCTCCTTCGAGACGACCGCCTATCGGTGGATACGCCTAGGCTATATCCCGTTCACGGCGGGGATGCTCCTTGGCTTCCCCTGGGCCGTGCTCGCGTGGCAGGGCGAATCGTGGTGGTGGTCGGGCAAGGTCAACCTATCGATCATGATGTGGCTGCTCTACACGGCCGTACTGCATGGTCGCCTCTACCTGAGGCGCAGGGGGATGTGGCGCTGGGTCGCCGCGCTTTCGATTCTCTCGTTCGTGGTGCTCATACTCACCTACCTGGCCACGTACGTCGTACCCGGCGCACACAGCTACATGTGATGGAGGAGATCTCCCGATGACAGGCACACACCAGAAACAGTGGGACTACATCCTCATGGTGCTCACGATCGGGCTCCTCGGCTCGCTCGGCTTCCAGTCGTTCCTCGGCACGGCGTACGTGTGGTGGGCGTCGACGACATCGCCCGCCTTCGACGTCACCGGCTATCCGGCGTTCGTATGGTGGATGAACGCGATCGCCGCACCGCAGGTCGTCGCACTCGTGATCGTGATGGGGCTGTGCGTGCCCAAGCGCCTCTTCGACCGCACCGCGCTGATCGCAGTCTCCGCAGGCATGCTCATCGCGGGGCTCGCGACATGGGCCGCGACCGGTAGCTTGCAGACCGGTCTCGCCGTCTACCTGGCACTCTCGGCACTCATCCAGGTCGGCGTGGTCGCACTGACGGTCGCCGGTGTGCGCGGGCCCTCGTACCTGACCGAAGGCCGCCTCGTGAAGGCCGGTTCGGGCCTGTTGCACCTCGGCTTCATCGTGTTCGCGATCGTAGTCGTCGCCCTGCAACGCTCAGCGTTCATGCTGCCGGTCTTCTGGGCCGCAACAGCGCTCACCCTCGCGGGCACGCTGCTAGCCTTCTACGCCGACCGGTTCGCGTGGCGCAAGAGAGTGCGCGTCGAGAGCGATCGCTCGTTCGCCGAGGAGTGAGCGGCGGCGCGGGGCAGGAGCGTGCTACAGCGAACGCACCAGCCCGGTGACGAACCGCTCGGCATTCTCGAGGTTGCGGGGATCGACGTTGTCCTCGACGTCGGTGCGCCAGTGCCAGTTCGGCAGCCGCCCGTTGATGTCGAACGCCATGAGGCTCATCGCGCGGTAGCCACGCGAAAGCGCCCGGGTCGCATCGGTCGAGAGCCCGCGGTACGGACGGGTCTTCACCGGTAGCTCGTTCTCACGCGATACGCGCTTGCCTGCGGAGAGCAGTCGCCGGTCGGCGCGGTACCTGCGCGCCATGCCCTCCTCGGTCACCATGTTCAGGCCGCCTGAACCGAGGTTGTCCAGGTTGATGATCAGCGCACCGCGCAGGTCAGCGCCGTACGCCTCGAGCAGCGCGCCCATGCCCCACGTGCCGGTCTCCTCGGCGCCGGTGGCCACGAACCAAACCTCCTTGTCGGCGAGTGACCGGTCGACCTGCTCGGTCACACGCCTGCGGATCCGGGACGCCTCGGTCGCGGCGAACTCCGGATCGCCGAGCGGATCGGAGTCCGCGCGGCCCCCCTTCATGCCGAAGCCGTCGTCGTCATCGTCCTCGCCGAAGTTCTCCCACGATCCGATCTTGCGCCCGGTCTCGCGCGCGTCGAACGACTCGCCGACACCGAGCCAGCCGCCGACGCCATCTGTCTTGCGGGAGCGTTTCTTGCCGAACCTGCCGAGAATCCCGGGCCGGGCGGGTCCAGGGGCATCAGCCCACTCCTCCTGAACGGGATCGGCTGTCTCGGCACTCTGGCGGGCCTGGATCGCATCTGCCGGCTGGATAGCATCGAACTCGATCGTCTCGAACTCGAGGCGCCCTTGTGCGGTGGGCGGCTCGTCACGAGGCACGGACTCGGCCGTCTCCGCCCACCGGAAGTCGTCGGGAAGCGCGGCGGGGTCGTCGCCGGCTCCATCTCCCGGACCGTCTGACATGTAGTGCAACTCCGCACCGTCCGGGACCACTCCCGCTTCCTCTGCGGCTGCGGGCCCGCGTCGCACGGGTGCGAACGATATGGTGGTGCCCGAGTCCTCCTCGGCAGGTACGATCTGCTCGAGGACGCCGAGCATAACGGCGACACCGGACGCGTTGTCGTTCGCGCCGTCGACGAAGTCCATCGCGAACTCGCGGTGAACGTTGATGACCAGCGGTACGAGAAGGTAGGCGCTCGCGGCGATCGTCGCGTACCACAGCCACGGGTCCCACGCCGCGGTGAAGGGCAGCGCGCCCACCAAAGCGAACACGGGGACGATCATCGTGCACGCCTTCATGAGCGTGAACGTGACCGAGAAGTTCTTGACCATCGAGGGCGCGAACGCGAGCGACGCCTTCGCGGTGTCGTAGTGTGCGACGATCACCACGCGCGTGGGGCGCTCGCCCCGGCGTGACCTGGGTGTGTGCCGCGCGATGATGTTCTGGCTGGGCCCCTTCGGCGGGAGCAACGACGTGAGGCCGAAGCGCATGTCCAGATCCATCCACATCAGGAAAGCGGTCAGCGTAGCGACCGCAAAAGCCGGCCATGCGAGGAACGGCCAGCCCGACGCGACAGCCGCGCCGATGGTGAGCGCGTGATAGAGGACGTACGCCCACGAGTAGGTGCGCGGGGCATCGAACTCCTGCCGCTCGGTCGCCAGTCCACGGTCGCGGAAGACCGTCTCGATGTAGTCTGCGGCCTCGGCCTCGGCGTCGGTCGTCGCGGGACGCGGGCCGATCACCGTTGCAAGGTAGTGGAGATGTTCTGCTGCACGGGACATGCGGTCCTCCGGGTTCATCCGGCTTACGGCACTACCGGCGCGCGCCGCGCCATCCGAGGACATGATACTTCACGGGCGGCAGCGGTAGGCGAATCACTGTGTCGGAGCCAGCAACTCCGGATCGGTGACCGTCCTGCGAAGCGAGGACTGCCCCGCGATACCGTAGACCTCGATCTGGTCGATCGCGACCAACCGCCTGGGCAGCTCGGCGGTGAAGTAGAGCACCGAGGCCGAGTGCGGTATGTGAGGCTCGGGACGGCTCTCGGAGAAGTGGATGCCGCCGGTCGTGCCATTGTCGAGAACCCACGAATCCCCGCTCCGCGAGAGATTCGGCGTATGGGTATGGCCGAGGAGGAAAAGCGGCGAGAGTCCTTCGAACGGATCGACCATGCCGGGATTGTGCATCGCGATGATGGTCGGGGTCGGCTCCCCGGAACGCATCGCGAGCCGGAGCCGTCGTGCGATCGTGGTCGCCTCGCGCTCCATGGCATCCCTGTCCGGCTCGACCCCCGCGACGCGCGAGGCGGGATCTGCGACGCCGAAGACCACGATGCCCGCCTCGGCGGTCAGGGTCTCATCGAGCACGCGCACGTTGTCGAGTGCGGCGAGAGCTGCGACGATTCCCGGCGAATCGTGGTTGCCGGGCACGAACAGATACGGCCACCCGGTCGGTACCTGCGAGGCGGCGACCGTCCCCTCTATCGTCGAGCCGTAGTGATTGATGTCGCCGGTATCGATGATGAACGACACGTCGAACTCCTCGGCGAGTTCGCGCGTAAGCGCGAGGCCGACCGGATCGAGGTGGATGTCGCTCACGTGCAGCACGCGCACGGTGTCGGGCAGCGCTCCCGCAGCCGCAAAGTTCTGCGGCGACCGGTAGTAGCTGTTCAGGTCGCGCACGAGCTTCTCGATCTGGCGACGCAAGTCGTCGACCCGTTCAGCCCGGCGCTGGACGAGCTCGATCAGAGAGGGCGCGTAGGAGACCGCGCCGCGGTAGACGGGTGTGCGGAAAGCGTCGATGTCGTAGGTGGCAGTCGTCCAGCCCAGCAGTACTGCGGGCGCGAGCGTGCCGAGAAGTGTCGCAGCCACCACGACGCGCCACCTGTGCCGGAGCGCCCACCCCGCAAGCCCGGAGGCGATGGCGGCGGCGAGCAGCCCTTCGGCGACCGCCCGTCTCGCCCCGCTCCACGCTTCAGCGCTCAACTGATCCTGCAGTTCCGTATCCAGGACTCCCCGGGCGGCGAGATCCTGAAGGGCATCGAGGTCGACTTCGGCCAGGGTGAGGCGCAGATGGAGCGGAGCCGCGTGGGTGCGTGCGGTTATCGCACCGAAGGGTGGGACGATGACCTCGGTCCGACCCCGCAGTGCGGGTTCCGCCTCAGCGATGATGCGGCCGGGGCCAACCAGGTAGGAGTGGTTCGCGAATCCTCCGAACGCCACGAGTCCGACCGCGACGGAAACGAGCAACGAGACCGCGACCCAGGCGCGCGTACGCAGCGCGGACCAGCTCGCCGGATCGGCGGACGAGGTGTGGGAGACGGCGGGGCGGGTGTCCTCGGCATCGTTCATGTTACGAGAGTACTACCCGAAACACCGCTCCGGCGATGCACTCTCGGCGAGCGGTCGGCCGTCAGCGGCCGCGGTGGCAGCCGGCGCACTGGTTGAGCCGGTACTCGGCGTGCTCCTCCACCACCGCAGGATCATCGCTGTGACAGCGACATCCCGGTATCTGGAACGTGAACGGGCTCTCGGGGTCCGGAGGCGGCACCTTGCCGCCTTCGATGACGTCCCCGCCCATCGGCGGGCCGCCTGAGTCAGCTGAGGCTCCGCCCCCGGAAGGGACGAAGGCCGGAACGGAACTCGCCGCGGGCGTGGGCGCGAGGGGAGCCTGCGGGGTCCCGAAGACGAACGCCGCTCCCGTGGCGGCCGCAGCTACTGCGACCGCCACGAGTGCGATGAGGAGTGTGCGCGGCACGGCGCTTACGCCGCCTCGGTGCCGAGGATCGTCGCGAGGTCCTCGGCGGCCGTCTCGGCGATCGGCTTGATGTCGAACGTGTCGACAAGCACCTGCAAGACGTTCGGTGTGATGAACGCCGGGAGGGTCGGCCCGAGGCGGATGTCGGTGATACCGAGGTGCAACAGCGTCAGCAGGATCGCTACGGCCTTCTGCTCGTACCACGAAAGTATCATCGAGAGCGGCAGGTCGTTCACTCCCACCTCGAAGGCGTCCGCGAGTGCGACCGCGATCTTGATGGCCGAGTAGGCGTCGTTGCACTGCCCCACGTCGAGCAGGCGCGGGATGCCGCCGATGTCACCGAGCTGCTTGTCGAAGAAGCGGAACTTCCCGCACGCGAGCGTGAGCACCACGGTGTCAGCCGGGGCCTGCTCGACGAACTCCGTGTAGTAGTTGCGGCCCGGACGCGCGCCGTCACAGCCGCCCACGAGGAAGAAGTGCTTGATCGCACCGGTCTTCACGGCATCGATGACCTGCGGCGCCACGCCGAGGACGGTGTTGCGGCCGAAGCCCACAAGCACACTTCCGCCGTCGGTCTCCTCGGTGAAGCCGGACATCGCGAGCGCCTTGGTCACGACGGCGGAGAAATCGCCGTCGACGCGCGACACGCCGGGAAAGTGCACCGGGCCGCTGGTGAAG
>CAYGKH010000119.1:0-6003 GCA_964350345.1 uncultured Coriobacteriaceae bacterium | reverse complement strand
GGGGTCATGGCCTCGATGGTGGTGCTGGAGCACACCTGGCCGCGTACGTCGGCGCTTATCGTGATCGTCGCAGTGACTGCGGTCGCGATCCTCGGCACGAGCGCGGCGGAGGCGTTCGCCTACGACGAGTTCCAGCCCTATCCGGATCCCTTGAGCAACCCGCACCCCACGAGCGTCGAGATCGAGCGGTGCTACGGGTGTCACGTGGGAACGCCCCCCGAATCCTGCGATTACGGTCCGTGTCACGGGCCGCCCGCGTTCCCGGCGACCGAATCGTTCGGCAAGGGGCCGCATGCCGGGTATAGCGCGGCGTCCTCGCGGTGCAAGATATGCCACTCCGTCCATGATGCGCCCCACGAGGGCGTGAGCCTCCTGCCAGAGCCAACGATCCTCGCCACCTGCCAGACCTGTCACGACGGGACCGGCGGCAAAGGTGTGTACGGAGCGGTGCAGGCACGGACCGGCCAGCCGCCGGGCGCGATGCACGAATGCGATGTGACCGCCGAGATACCGGGAGGCGACGCGCTGACAGGTGGGACATCGACCGGCTCGTTCGGGGGGCCGGACGGTGCGTTGACGTGCATCGACTGCCACAACCCCCATAACGCGAACACGGTGGAGCCGTTCTGGGGCGAGCGGAGGCGCGTGCCGTACTCGACCACCGCCCGGGAGAGCTGGCAGGCGCTCGAGACCAACCGGTTACTTCGCGCGGATCCTGGCGGAGCCGAGGCCGCGGTCCTTGAGTACGGGTCCGACTGGTGCGTGGCGTGTCATGCCGGACGCACGTCTGGCGGCATGGTGATGAACCATCCGGTCGACTCGCTCGCCGAGCGCGAGGACCCTTTCACCTACGGCAGCGTGGCTCGTCTCGCCAGTGACGGTCCCACGGGACTGACGGTCCTTGGCCCGCTCGGTGGTAGTAACCGTGGCTACCTCATGCCGAATCCCCGGACGCCGGAACAAGAAGGTCACGCACCGATCTGCCAGCAGTGTCACGAGGACAGCCGTATCGCCGGAACGCTATCAGCCGACGGCTCGCAGGCGACAGCCGCAGCGTTCGTCCGGTCGCTCGACGGCGAGAATGCGGCGGGGAATCCTCGCTTCCAGAACTTCCCTCACGAGACGGTCAACTACCGGATGCTCGTCACCGGTGATGCGTCAGGGCCCACCGACGCGCTCTGTCTCAACTGTCACTCGCCCGCGGCGCTGCCGTAGCTTCTCCCGGCAACGGCGCGCACGGCGCCACGTATCACCCTCATGGATCGCCCGATTCGGTCAGGTCGTCGAGGAACCGGTAGATCTCGCTCGCGAACCGCTCGGGGGCCTCTTCGTGCGGAATGTGCCCGATCCCCTCGAACGTCGCGAGCCGCGCGCCAAGGATCTCCGCCACGCGAGCGCTGTCTTCGTAGGGGACGGCCCGGTCCTCGGTCCCGGCAACTACGAGCACCGGGCACTCGATCTCGCCGAGAAGATCCGCGGGGTCGTCCGGTCGCGGCGCGATCACGAGCTCCCACAGCGCGCGGTCCCAGTCGTGGACCCGGAGGGGGAGGCGGTATCCCTCGATGGTTTCGTCGGTGACGGCGTCGGTGTTCGCCCAGGCCGCGCGCACCAGGTCTTCGCCCCGGTCGCCCGCGAGCGAGCGTCTCAGGAGAAGCGGTCCGATGCGTCGGGCCTGCGGGGTTGCGAGCAGCGGGCGGACGAATGCCGGGGTGCCGCCCCCGTGCAGGATGGCAGGTGCTTCAAGCACCAGGCCGCGGACGCGTTCCGGGTAGCGAGCGGCCGCCAGCGCGGCGACAGCACCGCCTGCGGAGTGGCCCACGAGGACCGCCCGCTCGATTCCGAGTTCGTCCATAAGCGCGATGGTGTGGTCGGCCTGGGTCGTCGGGCTGTACGGGTTCGGACCGTCCCACGCACCACGGAGCGGACGCTCAGTGAGTCCGAACGCCGGACGGTCCAGCGCGATGGCCGTGCAGCGCACGGACGTGTCGGCGATCGTTTCGCGCCACGAGAAGACCGAGGCGCCGAACCCGTGCAGGTAGATCACCGCACACGGTTCGTCCCCCGCGATCACGACGTGATACTCGATACCGGCGACCTCAACGAACAGGGAGTCCGGTCCTGCAAGTGCGGTCGGTTCGACGGTGTCGGGAATCGGCGGCACGGGCCAGACGAGTGGAACGATCAGTACCGCGAGTAGCACGGCGGCTACTGCGATTGCGACGAGACGGCGCCCGCGTCGGCGAGTCGCCCCGGGCAGAACCTCTTCGGTGTCCATGACCTATATCTTCCCCGCGAGGATGCGGCCCAGCGAGCGGGCCTTGTCTTGCTCCCATTCGTGTATCTCGGGGTGGCGCCAGGTGTCGGTCACCGCGAGCGAGCCGACGGTCCGGATTCCTCCGCACCCGAGGGCGTGTCGGAGTGCGCGCAGCGGCCCGGTCGTGTAGCCGAAGAAAGTGGCGAGGGGCTCAGGTGCCGCGCAGGCGGTGATCACTACGGCTCTGCGCGCATCGCGAGCCACCGGGGAGCGGGGAATCTCATCCGGCCCCATGCCGGGCAGACGGAGTTGCCCGGAGTGAGCGAAGTAGCCGCCGAGGCGATCGAGAAGTGCCTGTGTGGCGTCCTCGGCGCGCCGGAAGTAAGCGGGTGTCCCGAGGATGACCCCGTCCGCAGTGGTCATGCGTTCTGCCAGCTCAGGCAGGTCGTCGCCGATCTTGCAGACTCCTGTGGCACGGCACATACCGCATCCCGTACAGGTGCGTATCTCAAGGTCGACCAGGCGGACACGATCGACCACGGCTCCGGCTGCCTCAGCAGCGCTCGCTGCCTCCTCGACCGAGCGGCTGACCACTCCACGGCGCATGCTCGCATCGATCGCGATGACCCTCACCGGCCTCGCCTCCGTCCGTCTCTTTCGGATGCGAAGAGGCGCCGCTGGGTTCCTGGTGGCAGGTCCCGCGCCTGTTCACATTCGGCCTCGATGAGAGCGAGTGAGTCGTCGAGCCAGTCGATAGATGAACGGGTGTCCGCCATAGCGGCGTCAAGGGTGAGGCGATCGAGAAGTGCTGCCCGCGAAGCATCCGATGATGATATACCACGCTGTGCTGCCTGAGCGCGCAGCGCCTCGAGTCTCTCCTGCAGGGTCTCGCGACGCGCGTAGAGTAGACCCAGAAGCTCCCCGACTGGCAGGGTCGCAGCGAGACTCAGTTGGATGAGGAAGGGATCGCGGAGGGGAGGGGGCGGCCGGGTCTCGGCGACCCAGCGGTCGAGTTCTGCGACTCCGGCTTCAGTGATCGAGTAGACCTTGCGGTCGGGTCGCGAGCGCTGGCGCTGACGTCGCCCGCTCACTAGGTTGCGACTCTCGAGACGATCGAGGGTGCGGTATATCTGCGCCTGGTCTGCGGTCCAATAGTGAGCAGCGCGCTCGCCGAAGCGGGTGGTCTTGAGGTCGTACCCTGTCATGGGCCGCTCTCGCAGGAATCCGAGGATCGCGTGGTCGAGGGACATCCGTGATCCTGCCTACGAACCATATAGGACAATACAAGTATATGACAAATCCCATATGAAGCGCAACTATCAAGTGAGAGTCTAGATATCGAGAAGGAACGGCTGGTGAAAATAGGCGAGAAAGACTCAACTCGACGTCGAGGTGGTCGAAAGCCCTCGGTCACAGGTGACCCGGAATCAGACGACCCCCAGGACGCTCTCTCAGCCTGCGAACTGGCTCCTGTGGAGGCGCGCGAAGTGGCCGTCGAGGGCTAGCAGCTCAGCGTAGGTGCCGTCCTCGGCGATCTGACCGTCGTCGATGACGATGATCCGGTCGGCGTCGCGTACCGTCGAGAGCCTGTGGGCGATGATGAGTGCAGTCCGGTCCGCCAACAGCTCCCGGAGGGCCTGCTGGATGAGTACTTCTGTTCGCGTATCGACCGACGATGTCGCCTCGTCGAGGATGAGTATCGCCGGGTCGGCGAGGATCGCACGGGCGAACGCGATCAACTGGCGCTGGCCGGTCGACAGAGTGACCCCGCGCTCGCCCACTACCGTTTCGTAGCCTTCAGGGAGGCGCTCGATGAACTCATGGGCGCGGGCGGTGATAGCGGCGGACTCCACCTCGACATCGGTCGCGCCATCACGGCCGTAGCGGATGTTCTCACCGACGGTGTCGGCAAATAGGAACGGGTCCTGGAGCACCACCCCGAGGTTTGAGCGCAGCGATCGAAGCGTGACTCCTCTCAGGTCGTGACCGTCGACGAGAACGCTCCCGCAGGTAGGGTCGTAGAAGCGGGGCACGAGGTTGACAAGCGTGGTCTTGCCCGCGCCGGTTGTTCCCACGATCGCCAGAGTGGATCCTGCCGCGACATGCAGGTCGATGTCGTGGAGCACCTGTGGCCCTGTCCCGTAACTGAAGCACACGTCGCGCAGCTCGATCTCGCCTCGCACCCGGCCCAGGTTGCGGGCATCGGGCGCCTCGGCGACCTCTGAGGGGGTGTCTACCAGGGCGAACACGCGCTCGCTACCCGCAAGCGCTGATTGTGTCTCGGCGTAGAGGCTCGACAGCTGGCTCACTGCGTTGAAGAACGCCCTCGAGTAGCCGAAGAACGCCACGACCACTCCGATGGTCACGAGCCCTTCGATGGCAAGCCACCCGCCCGCGGCGGCAACCAGGGCCGTCGCTGTGGCCGAGATGACTGCAAGCGTCGGCGAGAATGCCGAGGAGACCGCCGACGCGGTCACGTTGGCGTCGCGGTTGGCGGCGTTGCGGGCGGCGAAGGTGCCGCGATCGGTGTCGGTGCGATTGAACGCCTGCGAGACCTTGATGCCTGCGAGTTCCTCGGCGAGTGTGGCGGAGACATCACCGATGGCCTCCTGGCGACGGCGGAACGCGCGGCGGGCGACCATGGCGAACAGCCGTGTCGCACCAAGCATCACCGGGACGACGAACAGGGTCACGAGAGCCAGCCGCCAGTCGACTATCAGCATTCCGATAAGGGTCGTCACGATACCGAGGGCCGAGCCGAGCACACGCCGGAAACCCTGCGAGAGGAAGGAGTTGAGCGTCTCGATGTCGTTGATGAGCCGGCTCATGAGGTCCCCGGACTCCGCGCTCTCGAAGTAAGAGATCGAGAGGCGTTGTACGGTGCCGAAGACCTCTTCACGCAGGTCGAAGAGCGCCTTTTGGCCGGCCATGCCGAGCGCGAGGATCTGCGCACGCTGCAGCCACCAGCCAACCACGGCCGCGGAGAGAAGGAGCGCACCGGGCATGGCCAGGACCCCAGCGCCCTCGCCGGTCCCCGCAGCGTCGACTGCGGTGTCGATCACGAGTCCCGTGAGCGCGGGACTGGCTGCATTCGCCGCCGAGGAGCCGACGAGCCATACCATCGCGACCGCGACCTGGCGCCGGTAGGGGTACAAGTAGCCGAGGAGTCTCCTGACCGCTGTCCAGGTCGCACGGGGCTTCTCGTCTTTGGCGAGCGAGGTGAGCGAGGATCCGCGGGCCATCACACATCACCTGCTTCCGCGTCATCGAGACCGCAGGTCGCCGGTATACCGAGCTTCTCTTCGCCGGCGAGCTGGCTTGCGGCGATCTCGGCGTATGTGCAGCTTTCCGCCAGCAGTCTTTCGTGCGTGCCGAGGTCTGCGATGCGGCCCGAGTCGAGCACGATGATCAGGTCTGCTTTTCGCACCGTCGAGAGCCGCTGTGCGACCACGAACGAGGTCCTGCCTACCATGAGCTTCTCGAGATTCTCCCTGAGGGCCGTCTCGGTCTCGGTGTCCACGCTCGAAGTGGAGTCGTCCATGATGAGGATGCGCGGATCGATGAGGAGCGCCCTGGCTATGGCGATACGCTGCCGCTGCCCACCGGAGAGCCTCACTCCGCGCTCCCCGACGCGAGTGTCGTACCCGGCGGGGAGCATCTTGATGAATTCGTGGGCTTGCGCAGCCCGGGCTGCACTCTCGACGTCTGCGTCACTGGCGCCGGGGCGGCCGTAGGCGATGTTATCGCGC
>CAYGKH010000118.1:0-6021 GCA_964350345.1 uncultured Coriobacteriaceae bacterium | reverse complement strand
GCCCCTCGGCAAGTGTACTGAGTGCGTGATGGTGCCGCTCGATGAGTCGTATGGCTGCGGGTGTGTGCGGGTATGCAGCGGTCTGCAGCGGCGGCATCGGCCCAAGCCCGAACGGAGACTCCCAGGAGCGCGCGTGGTGGAGCGCGTATGCGGGGTTGGAGAAGCGCGCGGGACCCGGTCCGCTGAACGGTGTGCGCGCCGGACCTCCGGTGACGAAAACAGGCTGGCCGGAGTATGCGCGAACGATGCCCTCCAGTGACGGTCCGCTGGTGGCCACTGCGTCATCACTAGAACGCCGCCCGGTGGAGCATCTCGCAGTACGCCGGGTGGATGCCGACCGTGTCACGCAGGCTGTCCCGTGTCGCTCCGTGACGGATCGCGAGCGCCATCGCATAGACCAGATCGCTCGCGGTCGGTCCCGCGATGTGGGCTCCGAGCAGGCGGCCATCGCCGTCCCCGGCAGCGAAGACGAGCTTAACCATCCCGTCTCGCTCGTCCTCGATGACCGCGGCACCCGAGTAGTCGAAGTCTACCCGGCTGACGTCGACCTCGAGACCGGCGGCGCGTGCCTGCCCCTCGGTGAGCCCGACCTGGGCGATCTGCGGGGTGGTGAAGAGGCACGTAGGGATCACCGAGGTGTCCACCGTGACCGGGCTTCCGGAGGCGATCGACGAGGCGACGGTGCGGCCCATGTAGTTGGCGGCCGGGGTTTGCATCATCCCGCCCGCCGCGTCGCCGGCGAACCAGACCCACGGGTTGGTGCTGCATAGCGCGTCGTCGAGCACGGGACGCCCGCTGCCGTCCATCTGCACGCCAGCAGCGTCCAGTTCGAGAGAATTGTGAGCCGTGCGGCGACCGACGGCCATCAGCACGCGCTCCCAGTTACCGGCGAGCGGCGAACCGTCTGCGCCGGTGACCGTCGCGTCTATCGCGCCGGGGACGCCGGAAAGTCCCGTGAGACGGCACGACGTGTGCAGCGCGACACCCATGCGTTCAAGGCGGGTCAGGGCGACCGAGGCGATCTCTTCGTCGAGCATCTCGAGCGCTCTGCTACCGGACGTCACGACCGTGACCTTCGTGCCGAAGGACGCATAGACCGTCGCCAGTTCGATGCCGATGAACCCGCCGCCGACCACCAGAAGGGTCGCGGGAGGAGCGGGATATCCGAGCGCGTCAGTGCTCGTGTCGGCCAGTTCGATCCCCGGGATGGACGGCATGACGGGGACGGAGCCCGTCGCTACGACCGCGTGGTCGAATTCGAGGCGCACACCCGTCGCTGCGATCTCGATCTCGTCGGGAGCTACGAAGCGTGCTTCCTCGGCGATGAGGCGGATCCCCCGATCGGCGAAGTCGGCCGCCTGGTCACCGGCGTAGGTCTCCTGCGCGTGCCACTTCCAGGCGAGTACGCTCTGCCAGTCGAAACCGGGGAGACCGGTCAGGCCGAACATCTCAGCACGCTCGGCGGTGCGGTACGCACGGGCAGAGTTGTAGAGAGCCTTCTTCGGCATGCAGCCGTACCACAGGCACGTTCCGCCGATCCTTCCCGGGTCGGCGACGGTGACATCCCATCCCGCTAGTTTGAGTGTTCGTGCGGCAGCGGTTCCCGCTGCCCCGGACCCGATCACGACGACGCGATTGTTGTCACTCACTACACCCATCCTCCCTGATAGACTGTCAGGATGATTATCTCCGTGGACTCTGTTACGAAAACGTTCGGCGAACGCGTCCTCTTCGAGGGCGCGTCGCTGCGTGTCGGCGCACGCGATCGGATCGCGTTGCTCGGCCCCAACGGCGCGGGCAAGACGACGTTGCTCGAGATCGTGTCCGGGGAGCAGACTCCGGATGAGGGCATCGTCACGGTCGCGAAGGACGCTGTGGTCGGCTACCTGAAACAGGAAGCCATCGAGATGCATGGCTGCACGGTGCTCGCCGAGGCGCTCACGGCGGCGGCCGACGTCACCACGCTCGAGCACCGCCTGGGGCTGCTCGAGGCCGAGATAGCCGAGACGAGCGCCGGTGCCGACGACGACCCCGAGGCCCGAGCGGCGGCCGACGGCCTTCTCGCCGAATACGGCCGCTTGCGAGATCGCTTCGAGCACGCAGGCGGCTACACGATGGAGGCCGAGGCCCGCACGGTTCTCACCGGACTCGGCTTTCGCGAGCAGGACATGACCCGCCAGGTGGAGGAGTTCTCCGGCGGCTGGCTCATGCGCCTGGCGCTTGCGAAGCTTCTCCTCGGCAAGCCTGACGTCCTGCTCCTCGACGAGCCGACCAACCACCTCGATCTCGAAACCGTTACCTGGCTCGAGTCGTTCCTGCGCTCCTATGAAGGTGCGATCGTGCTGGTGACTCACGACCGTGCGTTCATGGAGGGCCTCGCCGACCACGTCGCCGAGATCGACCAACGCCGTGTCACTGCCTACACGGGCTCCTACTCCCGCTACCTCGAGCAGCGCGAACTTACCCGCGAGCAGCAACGCGCGACCCGCGAGCGGCAGCTGAAAGAGATCGCGCATATGCAGGCGTTCGTCGACCGGTTCCGTTACAAGAACACCAAGGCGAAGGCCGCCCAGGATCGGATCCGGCGTATCGAGAAGCTGAAGGAAGAGCTCCCAGAGGTGCCCGAAAAGCGCAGGACGGTCCGCTTCGCGTTCCCCCAGCCTCCCCGGACGGGAGATGAGGTCGTACGCCTCTCCGGCGTGCGAAAGGCCTACGCAGACAACGTCGTCTACGACTCACTCGACCTGACGCTGTACCGGGGCGACAAGGTCGCACTCGTGGGCCCCAACGGGGCAGGGAAATCCACACTGCTCAAGATGCTGGCGAACGTGATCCATCCTGATGCGGGTGAGCGACGCTACGGCGTGCACGTCGACGTCTCCTACTTCGCGCAGCACCAACTCGAAGCGCTCGATGCAGCCAACACGGTCTATGCCGAGCTTGACTCCGTTGCTCCCGGCTGGACGCAGGCCGAGGTGCGGCGCCTTCTCGGAGCGTTCCTGTTCAGCGGTGACGATGTCGACAAGAAGGTCTCGGTGCTTTCGGGAGGGGAGAGGTGCCGTCTCGCACTTGCCAAGATGCTCGTTGAACCTGCTCCGTTGCTCTGTCTCGACGAGCCCACGAACCATCTCGACATCACCTCCTCCGACGTTTTAGAGGCCGCACTCTCGCGCTTTCAGGGCACTCTCGTGCTGATTACCCACGATCGTCACCTCATCCGCTCGGTCGCCAACAAGATCGTCGAAGTCCGCGATGGTGCCGCTACAGTGTTCGACGGCGACTACGACTACTACCTGTTCAAGCGTGCAGCGCTCGATGCGGCTGCGTCAGCCAAGGTGCTGTCACGGGTAGGCACGCGGGCATCGCCCGCCTTGGCCGTGCCGTCAGCGCACGACCAGGCGAACATCCCTGCGGCCGCATCGGGACCCAAGACGCGCGAACAGAAGCGCGCTGAGGCAGAGGCGCGCAACCGGGCGTACCGCGAGACCCACGGGGCGCGGGGACGGCTGAAGGTCCTCGAGGGGGATCTCGCAGCGGTCCAGGCACGCCATGATGAGCTCGTTCGACTCATGGCCGATCCGGAGTTCTACGAGGACGGGGATGCTTTCGCCGCAGCGATGAAGGAGTACGCCGAGGTCAAGCCGAGACTCGCAGCACTCGAAGAGGAGTGGATGGCGCTCGCTGCCACCGTTGAGGAGGCCGAGAACGAGGCATAACGCATTTACCAGGCATTATGCCCTACACAAGACATTGTAACAATGTTTACAAAGTATCGATTTCGTGCAAGAATGCTCCAACGGTCGTCACCTTGAGGGTGCCGGGGGTCTTAATAGCATGGAAGGTTCGTACGCACAGAGCGTGTTGTTCATCATCGGGCTCGCGGCCGCCGCCGTGGGCTTCATCGGTGTTGTGCTCCTTGCCAACTCGCTGCTCTCTCCGCGCAATCCCACGCCTGAGAAGATCGAGCCCTACGAGTGCGGCATGCCCCAGGCTGGTCTCCCGTGGGCGCCGGTGCGGCTTCGTTTCACCGCAATCGCGCTCCTTCTCGTCATCTTCGACGCCAAAGCGGCCATGCTATTCGCGGTCGCTCCTGGCCTGCGGGGCTCACCAGCGAGCGTCATCGCCGTAGGCATCTTTGTAGGTCTACTCACCCTCGGCCTCCTCTATGCGTGGCGGAAAGGGGTGCTCGAGTGGCGTTAGTCGATCGTCTCGGCGAATCTTTGGATAGCGGCAAGGGTGGCGGAGTCATCCTCACCAGTGTCGATTCGCTCGTCAACTGGTCCCGTGGCAAGTCGCTGTGGGCTATGCCTATGGGTACCGCATGCTGCGCGATGGAGCTCATCGCCGCATCGTTTAGCAAGTTCGACTTCGACCGCCACGGCACGTTCCCGCGCCCTGACCCGCGCCACACCGACGTGATGGTCGTCGCCGGTACCATCACCCGCAAGATGGCACCTGCCGTCAAACGCCTCTACGAGCAGATGGCCGACCCCAAGTGGGTCATCGCTATGGGCAACTGCGCGGTGTCCGGCGGCATCTTCTACTACGACACCTACTCCGTCGTACGGGGTGTGGACGAGTTCCTTCCCGTCGACGTCTACATCGCCGGGTGTCCTCCCCGGCCCGAGTCGCTCCAGGACTCTGTTATTAAGCTGAGGGAGCTGATCGCGACAGGCTCGATCTCGCCGGATCGCACTCGCGAGGCCGTGCTTACCCTTCCCTCGTCGGGCGAGGTCTCCTTCGGCGTACGACCCGGGGAGGGTGACGGGCAGTGAACATCAGCGAGCTGCGCAATCATCTGTGTGCGATCTACCCCGACCTGTGCCCTCTGTTCTCCATCGAGTTCGGTGACGGACTGCTCTCTGTGGACCGCGAGACTCTCCACGCGGCCGCATCGAACCTGAAGGAACTCGGCTTCAATCGCCTCGGCATGGTGACCGCGGTCGATCATTCCACCGAGTTCGAGATGGTGTACCGGCTCCACTCGCGCTCGATGTCGGCCGGCATCTTCCTCAAGTGCGGGGTAAAGCGCGACGATCCGCGTGTTCGCTCGGTCTCGGATCTCTGGCCTGCGGCTATCTGGCAGGAGCGTGAGGTCTACGACATGTTCGGCATCGTGTTTGAGAACCATCCCGATATGCGTCGGATCCTTCTTCCCGATGACTGGGAAGGGTTCCCGCTTCGCAAAGACTACGTAGACGAGCGCATAGTGCGCCGTCCTGACTACATCTGAGAGGGGGCAGCGAATGGGAGTGGACGTCGAGAGCAGAGAGCGCGTCGTGACGAGCGACGGCGTCGTCGAGCAGCTCGTGGTCAACATCGGCCCGTCGCACCCCTCGACTCACGGTGTCTGTCGTGTGATCGCTCACCTCGACGGTGAGATCGTCACTAAGGCCGAGCCCGTCATCGGCTACCTGCATCGCGGTATCGAGAAGATGGCCGAGAACCGCACCTACCTTCAGATCGTCCCGCTGACGGACCGTCTCGACTACGTGGGATCGATGTACTCCAACTGGGCGTACTGCCGGGCGGTCGAACGGCTGGCCGGCATCCGCGTCCCCGAGCGCGCCGAGTACCTGCGCGTGATCGTCTGCGAACTGCAGCGCATCGCGAGTCACATGATGTCCCTGGGCTCTGCAGCTGCCGATACCGGCGCCGCCACCATGTTCATCTACGCGTTCGATGAGCGCGAGCGCATCGTGGAGTTATTCGAGGAGCTCTGCGGACAGCGCCTCACCTACAACTACGTCCGCCCGGGCGGGGTGAGCTTCGATCTGCCCGAGGGGTGGGTCGAGACCGCACTCGAGTTCTGCCGCAAGCACCGGACGGCGCTTGGCGAGATGGACCGCCTGTTCTTCGGCAACACGATCACCCGCGGGCGGATGAAGGGCGTCGGCGTTCTGTCCGCCGAAGACGCAGACGCATGGGGGGCCTCCGGCCCGGTCGCGCGCGGTTCAGGTGTGAATTGGGACCTGCGCAAACACGACACCTACTCGGTCTACCCGCGATTCGATTTCGACG
>CAYGKH010000117.1:0-6099 GCA_964350345.1 uncultured Coriobacteriaceae bacterium | reverse complement strand
TCGGTATTCAACGGCCCCGCGCCGACGATTCTTGTTCTCGATACGCCAGAGGAGGCAATCGAGGCGGTGAAGCAGTGGCTTTCCGACCGCATCGGGGAGGGGCTCCTGCCCCACGAGGTCGGGGCCTTCGTTCGCTCCGCAGCAGAGCTTGATCGGGCTCGCACGGCCGTCGAGGCAGCTGGTCTTGAATCCAAGGTCCTGGATGAGAGCGTTGAGACGAGTGTCGGCCGCGTATCAGTCAGCACGATGCATCTTGCAAAGGGCTTGGAGTTCAGGGCCGTCGTTGTGATGGCTTGCGACGACGACGTGATTCCCCTTCAGGAACGCATCGAGATGGTCACCGACGATGCCGATCTCGAAGAGGTCTACAACACGGAACGCCACCTTCTGTACGTGGCGTGTACGCGAGCACGGGATCATCTGCTGGTGACAGGGGTGGACCCGGCGTCAGAGTTCCTGGACGACTTGCGGATGTAGGGATTCTCAAGCAACTGCGGAACTATCGCGAGGTGGGTGAGTCTGCTTCGCGGGAATAGGGCTCCCACGAACTGGATGGAGTTGTGCAACCGCTACAATCCCTGCGCGGCCCCTATAGTCGGTCGACCAGCCTCGCCAGGCCCTTGAAGCACTCAAGCTTTTCCGTTCCTGTGTAGCCAGCGTTCACGGCGATTACGCTATGCGGGGCCCGGTTCACCGTTGACCAGCCTGCGCACTGTCCAACCTCTGCTCTCCAGTGCGGAAAGCGCATCAGGGTCCAGCGTGTCGCCCTTCATGAACGCCGAAGCACTCATTGCTATGCAAAGCATGTGGCTCGGACGCGTCATTGCAACGTAGTGGGTCTTGAGCCGACAGAACTGCTGTGGCCCGTCGTTGTCGAAACCCGATCTCGCCCCTGTGAGCCATGGCGACAGCTTGGCCAGGTTGTGCGCATTCCAGAATGTCTCGAGCACGAGGCAGGCAGTGTGGGTCTCACCTTTGACTGAGTGGATTGATCCGACACGAACACTCACCTTGGGCTCGTCGGCGGGGAACACATAGATGTTGGAAGCGGGGCGGCCCGAACCATCTGGCTCCCATGGCATGTCTGGCCACGAGAGAAACTCGGCTGCTGCGGCACCCACATTCGCCTCGCCACTGATCACCTCGCCCCACGTACGCACGCGCTGGTTCAGATTCCCTTCCCAGTCTGCCCTGGTGAACCTCTCAGCGCCGACCCCGTAGCTGCTGACGAAATCGAGGTAGTCCTC
Organism: uncultured Coriobacteriaceae bacterium; assembly: GCA_964350345.1. Classification (GTDB taxonomy): domain Bacteria; phylum Actinomycetota; class Coriobacteriia; order Anaerosomatales; family SLCP01; genus JAUVXE01. The sequence goes on along the minus strand of CAYGKH010000117.1, from coordinate 4,852 downwards.
CCGAAGAGCGGGATGTTCTGCCAATGCGTCTAGCACAGTTTGATGCGGGCTTGAGCGACTAGCGATGGACCGTTCACCTTTGAGTAGAAGACCGAGCCTTAGCACCGCACTCGCGATACCGCGAACGACGTGGTGCGCCTCTCCCGACTCGACTGAATCCTGCTGTCCCAGCTGAACGTATTGCACGAACCATCCGAACCTAGGGCTCCGTGGCGCGAACGCCGCATCGTATTCCGACCAGTAGTCACCGACATAGTGAGGGAATTTGTTCTGCGTGGCGGTCTCAGGCCGCCTGTGCACATGCCCTACGGCGACAAAAGATCCCATCCGGAGTTCTTCTTCTGGGAATGTGTCGACAAGTTGTTGCGCGTACGCTGGCAGGACTGCGTCCACAGTTGACTCTTCGAACAGGAAGAGCACGTTGGATATACCGTGGGCATTGTCGACCAGCCTGCAGGGGCCTTCGCCGACCATCGAGTAGGGTGAGACGCCCAGTGGATCCGCCAGATCCGCGATTCTTTGACTGAAACGGCGACTGCACGGCAGGTCGAGCTTGATTGCTTCACTCGGGAATGCATCAGTGTTCGCTCCTTCTGCTCCCACGAAGTCGTAGATCGCCTGATTTGAGTCCCCAAGTCTCTGGCGTATCACAGGCTCTGATCCGTCCATGAAGACCCGGTGGAGCATCATCGACTGAAGCTCGCTGTTGTCTTGGGCCTCATCGACGAGGACCAGCGGAAAGCGGTTTCTTATGATGGCTGCTACTCCCGGATGCTTGTCTAGCAAGTCGTTAGCCCAGACGAACGCATCGTCGTAGCAGTGGAAGCCCGCCCCTGCCGTTTCTTTACATGCCTTCTGGACGTTCTGGTATGTGCTTTTCGTCGGTCCACATGGAAACGGATGTCCCGATGCCTTCTCCAGGCTGAAGTCAGCGTCTACAATTCGAAAGCTCCCAGCTTCCATGTGCCGCAACTTCAGGAAATGGCGCGAGGCATGGGATAGCCGACCCCAGCGCTGCTTCTGGCACATCTCTGAATCAATCGATCGGATTGGGTAGCCCAGCGCCCGCAGCCACGGTGACGCGAGGAACTCGTTCACGAATCCGTGGATGGTCCCCAAGTAGTGTGGGTACGAGAGCAGATCGTGGCCGAATGAGCTGTCGGTCAGTTTGCCTTCGATCTCATGTCTGGCGGCGTTGGTGTGCGAGAGAACGCAGATCCCTCGTGTTGGTGACTCCCATTTCCGGGACAAGATCGCCAGTTTGGCCACCAAGAGGGTAGTCTTGCCACTGCCTGGGCAGGCGGCAACATCTACCGTGTCCATCCGTTTCAGGACGTCGCTTCGCGAATCGGCTCCATCTGGGCCACGAAACGCATTCGGAGGCAGACCCATGATCTCGGCCGCCCAATCCTCGTCGTCAGCAGTGATTGCCGGAGGGTCGAAGGGCTCGCGATCACTCATCTGAGACCCCAGCAGTATCTGTGGCCTCTGTCTTGACCGTCGGTCCGCCTGTGACGTACTCGATAGCAGCAACTACATAAGAGGGGAGCTTCATCCTGAGTTCTTCGTGCGACAGCATCCTAGCCTCTTGGTGCATCCGCAGCCGCTCGGCCAGGTACTGGGCGGTCATGGCCTTGGACGACTTTGTGCCGGTGGTGAAGAGGGCGTAGACCTTGGATGAGACCATCTCATCCAGCGTGCATCCGTCCGAGATGCCCTCACTCACGGCTTTTTCTGACTGCGAGCGGATCGATGCGAACTCCAACTGGGCTTCCGTGGATAGCGTATCTCTGTCGCCCGCACTCAACGCTCGATCGTGTTTGGCCAAACTGGCTGCTACATACACATCCTCAGCGAGGCCTGCAAAGGCCAGGTCGTATTCGAACGTCCATTCGTCGGAAACGAAAGTCCGAACACATTGCCCGTCGGCCTTCTCGCTCAGTGCCGTTCTCCGGGCGGCGAGTCCATCAACGCCCAGTCCCGCCTTCGTGGGCATCTTCTTCCCAGTAATCGCCTCTGCGCACTCGGGCACCACGTCCATGTCAGTCATGCACGCGACTGGGATGTTCATCTCCTTGATGGTCCCGCCGTCTTCGACGTGACGCTGAAAAATGCGAGCGTAGCGTCGCAAGCCTACCCCGCCGACATTGACAATCGAGACGCCGTGTTTCGCGAAGTCCGCTCCTATGAGGTCCGCGAGCGTTGGTAACAGGACGTTCTCCGCGTCCCCCTCCACGATCATCACTCCCCGAGCGAAGAAGAGATTTGCCTTCGTCGCATCAAGGAAGCGCTCAAGGAAGCGGTAGTCCGACCCTTCCAACTTGGTGTACCCCTCGGCCAAAGGGTAGGCATGTCCGCCGCGAATCATCACCATGTTGCCGAGGTCTATGGTCGAAGCCAAGTTGGGGCTATGAGTGGTCATGAGAACTTGGACGCCCTGCGCAATAGCTTGTTCTTGAACCGCCTTCACCAATTGAAGTTGACGCTGTGTGTCTAGATGGGCTTCAGGCTCCTCTATTAGGAGAAGTCGGCTACCCTGCTCCTCTTGTGCGAGCAAGAGCATCTCGCACGCGATGAACAACAGGTTGTTGGAGCCAAGTCCTCTCTTGCCGATACCACCGAGTCCGAGGTCCAACTTCTCGAGCAGCTGCCTGAGGCGCATCTCATCCGATGCACTCGCTCCGCTGACCCCGATGCCGGTTGCGACATCCTCACCGGCAAGCGCCAATTCCTTCAGGTGCTCATCGATCGCCCGCTTGGCGTCCTGGACACCCTTCTGCTTCATCAGAAGGTCGTTCGCATAGTCTCCGATGCCTAGCACGTTGAGATCCTCGGGCGCGGCAGGATCCTCCGCGTCGAAGGCCACACCGGCACCATTGATTTGGCTCGAGTGAAACAAGACCTGTGACAACCGTGAGCCCCTGCCAGCGGACATGGCCTGTTCAGCATCCCGCAGGGGTCTCAGGTAGGTGGCCCTGAGCAGATCCCGCAATTCTGGCGGGATCGCCGGCCCCGATCCATCTACGCCTGACTTGACCTCTATTCGACGGTACGGTCGGCCTCGGCGAAGCTGACCGGTGTCCTTCGCGGTCCAATGAAGGTGCAGGCAGGGTTTCTCGTCTGCCTTGAGGCCATGGGTGAGGAATTCGACGAACGTTCGTTTATCAAGGTCGGTTAGCCCGTCGAAGCGGCAGATGATTTTCATGTTTGAGCCGGGAGCCGCACCATGGAAGTCCGAGTCTTCGAGTCTGAACCACTCCTGGTCCGAAGTTCCCAGTGCAAGTCGCAAGGCATCGATTACGGCGGTCTTCCCAGACTCGTTTTCACCGACGAGAGCCGTGAGCCCCGGACCCAAAGGCAGCACCAGGGAAGCATCGCCATCCCCGAACACACGAAAGTTCTCGATCGTCAACTGAGAGATATGCATGGCGCCCCCATTATTGCCTGTTTGCTGTCAGGCATCCCTAGCCTGTTCCATCCTAGTCACTATGAGATGGTCGGCCCGATCCGGTGCATACGTGGATCGTCCGCGGGAATAGGCCCGCGGCGCCGACAAACGGAGGGACCGGCCATGAACGAGTGTACTCACATCGGGCTCGACGTGCACAAGGATTCGATCGCCGTGGCGCTGCTTCGCCCCGGCAGCACCGAAGTCGACGAGCGGGTGATCCCCAACACCCCCGAGGCGCTTCGGCGGCTACTTCGCCGCCACAACGCTGAAGCAGCAAGAATCTGCTACGAGGCGGGACCGACGGGCTACGACACCCACCGGCTCGTCACCTCGCTCGGCTTCGAATGCGACGTGATAGCACCCTCGATGATCCCCCGCCGGAGCGGCGCGCGCGTGAAGACCGACCGCATCGATGCGCGCAACCTCGCCCGTCTGCACCGCGCCGGAGAACTCACATCCGTTCGGGTGCCAACGAACGCCGAGGAGGCCGTGCGCGACCTCATCAGAGTGCGCGAGGAGATCAAATCCGACCGCCGCATCGCACGCCAGAGGATCCGCAGCTTCCTTCTGCGCTACGGCAAGCGCTATCCGGGTCCGCGTGACGCTTGGTCCAGGCGCTTCGAGGTCTGGGCTCGTGCCGTCTCCTTCGACGAGCCTCTGGCGCAGGAGGCGTTCAAGCAGCTTCTCGGAGCCTACTTCGTGCGCGACACCCAGCTTTCCGAGATGGGCAGGCGCATCGAGGAGCTCGCGACAGAGCCGCCGTTCGCGCAAGGCGTGGCACTCCTCGGCGCCCTCCGTGGAATCGGCACGCTTTCCGCGATGACCATCCTTGCCGAGACATGTGACTTCTACCGCTTCGGCGATGCGAAAAGCTACATGGGCTTCACGGGACTCACGCCATCCGGGCACTCGAGCGGCGCCTCCCGTCACCAGGGCTCGATCACCAAGACCGGCAACCGGCACATACGGCGCGTGCTCGTGGAAGCCGCCTGGGCCTACCGTCACGCTCCTGCGGTGCGAGGCAAGCTGCGTGAGCGGCTCGAGGGTCAGAGCCCTGAGGTCGCAGCCTACTCGTGGGCGGCGCAGGTGCGCTTGAACGGCGTCTTTCGGAGGATCTCGGCAAGGAAAGGTGCACCCGCCGCCGTGGTAGCTACCGCCCGTGAACTCTCGGGCTTCGTCTGGGGACTGATGACCAGCAACATGGGCCCGGGGCGGTAGTCAGACGTCATGCATGCGGGCGGGCGCCAGATCCCGGAGAGATCCTCGATCACGTTATGCGACTCAGTGAAGCGCGCGCCTAGTTGGAGGCAGGCTCCGGCCCGACCGAGATGTGGGGTTCGAATCCCCGGATGGGGGTAGTCGGTTAGCTCCACCTGCCCCAAGATGTTGTAGTGGACAATT
>CAYGKH010000116.1:0-6226 GCA_964350345.1 uncultured Coriobacteriaceae bacterium | reverse complement strand
GCCAGGTCTACGTGCTCACGAAGGAGGAAGGCGGCCGTCACACCCCGTTCTTCGACGGCTACCGTCCGCAGTTCTACTTCCGCACCACCGACGTGACCGGCGTGGCGCACCTGCCCGAGGGCACCGAGATGGTCATGCCCGGCGACAACGTCGAGCTTCGCGGTGAGCTCATCAATCCGATCGCCATGGAGGAGAGCCTGCGCTTCGCTATCCGCGAAGGCGGCCGCACCGTGGGTTCGGGTCGTGTCACGAAGATCTTGAAGTAACCACCGAGGCATCCAGTCTCGTCTCAAACGGAGGGTAGAAAGTTGGCGAACCAGAAGATCAGGATCCGGCTCAAGGGCTACGATCACGAGATCGTCGATCAGTCGACGAAGATGATCGTAGATACCGCCGGTAAGACCGGCGCGAAGGTCTCGGGTCCCATCCCGTTGCCGACCGAGCGCAACCTGTACTGCGTAATCCGCTCACCGCATGTGAACAAGGACAGCCGTGAGCACTTCGAGATGAAGACGCACAAGCGCCTGATCGACATCCTCGAGCCCACGCCTAAGACGGTCGACTCGCTGATGCGGCTCGATCTGCCTGCCGGTGTAGACATCGAGATCAAGCTCTAAGGAAACAGCGTCGGCGACTCTTTGTCGCCGCGTGACAGAGGATGCGGTCCTCTGGGAATCCCGCGTGTGGTGCGCAGGTGATCGGGCCCACGACCGCTCGGAAGATGGAGAACACGATGGTATCGACGATTATGGGACGGAAGCTGGGCATGACCCAGGTCTGGAGCGAGGACGACAAACTCGTTCCGGTCACCGTCATCGAGGCTGGTCCGTGTGTGGTCAGCCAGGTGAAGACGGTCAAGCGCGACGGATACTCAGCAGTGCAGATCGCCTTCGGCTACATCAAAGAGTCGAAGGTCAATAAGCCGATGAAGGGCCATTTCGACAAGGCCGGCGTCGAGCCGAAACGCCATGTCACCGAGGTCCGCCTCGACGAGCCTGCCGAGTCCAAGCTCGGCGACACTCTCACCGTCGACATGTTCGACGTTGGCTCGTCGGTGCACGTGACCGGCACGAGCAAGGGTAAGGGTTTCGCGGGCGTCATCAAGCGCCATAACTTCCACGGTGGGCCCGGCGGTCATGGTTCGCACTTCCACCGTTCACCGGGCTCGATAGGACAGGCCTCCACGCCATCCCGCGTCTTCCGCGGTTCGCGGATGCCTGGTCACATGGGCGACGAGACGGTCACCGTCCGCAACCTCGAGGTCGTACGCGTCGATCCCGAGCAGAATCTTCTGCTCATCAAGGGTGCGGTTCCGGGTGCGAAGGGTGCCCTGCTCACGATCCGGTCCGCGTAGGCGACCGGCCCGCCCCGATACGAACCGTCTTCTCAAGGAGTAGAAACGATGGCAACGATAGAAATCAAAGATGCGAAGGGCGCGAAGGTGGAGACCACCGAGCTTGCCGACGCCGTGTTCGGCATCGAGCCTCACACTTTCGCCGTGCACCAGGTGGTTCGCAGTCAGATGGCTGCTCGCCGCTCCGGTAGCCACGACACGAAGACCCGAAGCGAGGTCTCGGGCGGTGGCCGCAAGCCATGGCGCCAGAAGGGAACCGGTCGTGCCCGTCAAGGTACGATCCGCGCACCTCAGTGGCGCGGAGGTGGAGTGGTCTTCGGACCGCATCCCCGCTCATACGGTTTCAAGGTCCCGAACAAGGTCGTCAAGTTGGCGATGCGCTCTGTCCTCTCGGCCAAGACCGCCGAGGGCGTGCTCCACGTGATCGATGGCTTCGGGCTCGACGAGCCTTCGACCAAGCGCGCCGGTGAGATCCTCAATAACCTCGGCATCGACGGGCGTGTGACGATCGTCGTGGAGAACGACGATATGAACGCGGTGCTGTCGCTGCGCAACCTCCCCAAGGTGCGCGTGATCACCGTCTCCGAGGCAAACACGTACGATCTGGTCGACAACACCGCCGTGCTCTTCACCAAGCCGGCTTTGAACTGGCTGGAAGGAGTACTGGCATGATGCATAATACGAATCCGCATGATATCATCCTGCGTCCGGTCGTTTCGGAGAAGTCCTACGACCTGGTCGCGCAGAACCGCTACACCTTCGAGGTCGACAAGCGGGCTTCCAAGCCCGAGATCGCCGATGCGATCCAGTCGATCTTCGGTGTCACGGTCGAGAAAGTGAACACCATGAATGTCGTGGGCAAGCCCCGCCGCCTGCGCTTCCGCGCCGGCAAGACCCGTTCGTGGAAGAAGGCAATCGTCACCGTCAAAGACGGCGATTCGATCGAGTTCTTCGAGGCCCACTAGGGCGCAAGTCAAGACAGGTGACCGGGTACCCGCAGGTCGCGGGATGGAGCCGCCCGGCACCGTGGTAGTCCGGCGTCGGAGCCGCCGCACACGAGGGCGTGTGCACGTCCCAGGCGGACCGGCAATCGGACGAAAGGAGAGAAGATGGGACTCAAGCGATATAAGCCGACCTCCCCGGGCCGGAGGTTCCAGACGGTGTCGGACTTCGCCGACATCACGACCTCCGCGCCCGAGAAGTCACTTCTCAAGCCGCTTCCCAAGAAGGGCGGCCGTAACAACCATGGCCGCATCACGACCCGTCACCAGGGCGGCGGCCACAAGCGGCGATACCGCGTCATCGACTTCAAGCGGAACAAGGATGGCGTTCCGGCGAAGGTGGCGACGATCGAGTATGACCCGAACCGTTCGTCGCGCATCGCGCTCCTTCACTACCTCGATGGGGAGAAGCGCTACATCATCGCACCGCAGAGGCTCTCTGTGGGTGACATGGTCATGTCGGGACCGGGTTCGGACATCAAGCCGGGCAACGCGCTCCCCCTTGCGGACATCCCCACCGGTACGGTGGTCCACGCCATAGAGATGCAGCCCGGTAAGGGTGCAGCGATGGCTCGCTCGGCCGGTACGTCGGCACAGCTGATGGCGAAGGAGGGCACCTACGCAATCCTTCGTATGCCCTCGACCGAGATGCGCAAGGTTCTGCTGACATGCCGGGCAACAATAGGTGCTGTCGGGAACCCTGAGCACGAGGGCATCTCGATCGGGAAGGCCGGGCGTAACCGTTGGAAGGGCGTTCGCCCGGCGGTGCGCGGTACTGCGATGAACCCGGTCGACCATCCCCACGGTGGTGGCGAGGGCAAGAACAAGACCGCGGGCCGTCACCCGGTGAGTCCGTGGGGCGTACCGACCAAGGGCCACCGTACCCGCAAGAAGGGTAAGGCCTCCGACCGCCTGATCATCCGCCGCCGTAAGAAGTAGCGTTCGGCAGTAGAGGGAGCTGGAGTATCACATGAGCAGAAGTTTGAAGAAGGGACCCTACGTTGAGCCGCGGTTGATCGGGCGTATCCACGCCATGAACGAGGCCGGCGACAAGAAGGTCATCAAGACGTGGTCGCGTTCGTCGACCATCTTCCCGGAGATGGTGGGACACACCATCGCGGTACACGACGGGCGCAAGCACGTGCCGGTCTACGTCACGGAGTCGATGGTCGGCCACAAGCTCGGCGAGTTCGCGCCGACGCGTACATTCCGCGGTCATGCGGCCGACAGGAAGGGCAAGAGGTAGAAGATGGAAGCGAGAGCTGTTGCACGCTACGTGCGGGTAAGCCCGCGCAAGGCCCGCCTCGTCGTCGACCTCATCCGCGGCAAGTCCGTGGAGGAGGCAACGGCCATCCTCACGTTCACGCCGCGTGCCGCGGCCGAGGTCGTTGAGAAGGTGCTGTTGAGCGCCGTGGCCAACGCCGAGAAGAACCTGAGGATCAAGCGAGACGACCTCTACGTGTCGACGACGTTTGTGGATGAGGGTCCGATGCTCAAGCGGATCCGTCCGCGGGCGATGGGCCGGGCGTTCCAGATCAGAAAGCGTACGAGTCACATCACTGTCGTCGTCAAGCAGCGAGAGGAGGCGTAATAATCGCATGGGTCAGAAAGTCTACCCCATAGGGTTCAGGCTCGGAATCACCGAGAAGTGGCGCTCCCGCTGGTACGCCGGCAAGGAGTACAGCGCGACCCTGGCCGAGGACCTCAAGGTCCGCGAGTATCTGAGCAAGCGTCTCCGCCGCGCCGCGGTCTCGAAGATCGAGATCGAGCGCAAGGGTGATAAGTTGTCTGTTGAGCTGGCGACCGCCCGTCCCGGCATCGTCATCGGCAAGAAGGGCGCCGAGGTCGATGCGCTCCGCAAGGATCTCGAGAAGATGACCGGGTCGACCGTGTCGGTGAACATCATCGAGATCAAGCGTCCCGAGCTCGACGCCAAGCTCGTCGCGCAGAGCGTTGCCGAGCAGCTCGAGGGTCGCGTGGCGTTCCGCCGCGCGATGCGCAAGGCTGTCGCTTCGGCGATGAAGAGCGGAGCCCTCGGAATCCGTATCCAGTGCTCCGGTCGCCTCGGCGGCGCGGAGATGGGCCGCCGTGAGTGGTATCGCGAGGGTCGCGTGCCGTTGCACACCCTTCGTGCCGTGATCGACTACGGTACTGCCGAAGCCCGGACGACCATGGGTGCGATCGGCGTGAAAGTCTGGATCTATCGCGGCGAACTCCTGCCTGGTCAGGAACTGCCGTCGCCCGCGGACGCTCGTCCGCCTCGCGGCCGCCGTAACGACCGTGGAGGGAGATCGTAGAGATGTTGCTGCCCAAGCGAGTCAAGCACCGCAAGGTGCAGCGCGGGTCGATGAAGGGAATGGCCAAGGGCGGGACCGAGGTCACGTACGGTGATTACGGCCTGAAAGCGCTCGAGGCCGAGTGGATCACCAACCGCCAGATCGAGGCGGCCCGTGTCGCGATGACCCGTTATATGAAGCGTGGCGGTAAGGTGTGGATCAACATCTTCCCCGACAAGCCCGTTACGCAGAAGCCCGCCGAGACCCGTATGGGTTCCGGTAAGGGTAGCCCCGAGAAGTGGGTCGCCGTCGTCAAGCCCGGACGCGTCATGTTCGAGGTCGCCGGCGTTCCCGAAGAGGTCGCGCGCGAGGCTATGAGGCTCGCTGCACACAAGCTTCCGATCAGGTGCAAATTCGTGACCCGAGCCGACAGTGGCGGTGAGGCATAGATGAAGGTTACAGAGCTCAAAGATATGGCCGACTCCGACCTGGTCGAAAAGGTCAAGGAGAGCAGGGCCGAACTGTTCAGCCTGCGGTTCCAGCATGCCACCGGTCAGTTGGATAATCCTGGTAGGATTAATGCCGTCAAAAAGGACATCGCGCGCTTGCTCACCGAGCTACGCATCCGTGAGTTGAGTGCGTCGCGCGACGCCGCGGTCTCCTGATGACGATGGAGAGGAACGTCATGACGAACGAACGTAACAGGCGCAAGACCCGGCAGGGAGTGGTAGTGTCTGCGGCCGGAGACAAGACATGCGTGATCACCGTGTCGGAGCGCAAGCGTCATCCGCTCTACGGCAAGATGATGACCCACAGCAGCAAGTTCCATGTTCACGACGAAGAGAACAAGGCCCAGGTCGGCGATGTCGTCCAGGTGATGGAGACCCGCCCTGTCTCGAAGCTCAAGCGGTGGCGCCTGGTCGAGATCGTAGAGAAGGCAAAGTGACACCGCCCGTGTCGCGCACGCGACATCAGATGGAACCGGTACGGAGGACGAGATGATTCAAGCGGAATCTCGGCTGAAGGTGGCCGACAACTCAGGGGCACGCCGGGTGCTGTGTATCAAGGTGCTCGGTGGCTCGAAGCGCCGATATGCACGCGTCGGCGACACTATCGTGGCCACGGTGAAGGAAGCCATCCCGAATGGCGCCGTGAAGAAGGGTGAGATCGTGCGTGCAGTGGTTGTGCGTACGAAGAAAGAGTACAGGCGGCCAGATGGAAGCTACATCAAGTTCGACGAGAACGCCGCTGTGATAATCGACAACCAGGGAAATCCGCGGGGTACCCGGATCTTCGGCCCGGTGGCGCGCGAGTTGCGCGACCGGAGCTACATGAAGATCGTCTCGTTAGCTCCCGAAGTACTGTAGGGAGGATCGTTCAGAATGGCGAAAGCGATGACGATCCGCAAAGGTGACCGCGTGAAGGTGATCACGGGCAAGGACAAGGGCAAAGAGAGTCGGGTCCTCCGTGTCTACCCCCACAAGGAACGCCTTGTGGTCGAGCACGTCAACATGATCAAGAAACACCAGCGGGCGACGCAGCGTCAGCCGAAGGGTGGCATCCTCGAGATCGAGGGCACCATCCATGTCAGCAAC
>CAYGKH010000115.1:4253-6236 GCA_964350345.1 uncultured Coriobacteriaceae bacterium | reverse complement strand
GGATCTCGTTCTTCGCACCCGTTTCGCTCCTCTTCTACTTCGCTGCGATGGTGCTCGTCACCGCGATACGCCGGGTCAACATCCACCCCATCAACTTCTCGTTCCTCGCGGCCGGTTTCTTCGCGTTCCACCTACTCTTCGCCTACCTTGTCGACCGTATCGACCTTCTGCCCTCCTTCGCAATCTCCTCGGTCGTCTCCGTCGCCTTGTGCGTGGGCTACCTGCATCTTGCGGTGTCCGACCGTCGGACGCTGCTCGAGGCGGCGGTGGGGCAGTTCGTGTTCCTGGTACTGTTCAGCTTCAGCTTCTTCTTCGAAGGCATCACGGGGCTCGCCATCACGATCGGGGCGATCCTCACGCTTGCATACTTCATGTTCCGCACCGCGCACATAGACTGGGCCGAGCTGTTCGAACGCAGCGCGACAGAGCGCGCGGCGAAGCGGGCCGCAGGCGCATACGCTCGACAGCAGGCGGTGGTCGCTCAAGCGCCACCCGCGCCACCCGCAGACTCATGACCGTCGGCGATGCGCCTCGCCCGAAGAAGCTCGACTGTCTGGGCTTGGATGAAGTCATGGTGCGTCTGGGCCGCTGTCGTCAGTTGACTTAGTCGCAGGGTCCTTCCTGAGTGTTACTCCCCGATAGCGCGACACAGAGTGGATGGTCGGGTGGCGAGAGGCCCGTCCCCCGCGCCCAAGCAGCGCCACCGCGCTAGTCGCCAAACTAGCATCGATCCAGTGGCCCCGCCGAGGGTAACCCACATCTGGCACGAGAATCGCTACAGCCCCGTAACGTACTCGATATATCGCGTAACTAACGAGTGGAGGCGTGATCATGCATCCCCATGGACACATGAATCTCTCGGGACACCGTGCCAAGAGAGGCAAGGTGGCCGCAGCCGTCATGGCCCTGCTCAAGGAACAGGACATGCACGGCTACCAGATCATCCGGGAGCTGTCCGATCGGAGCGGCGGCGCGTGGAACCCCAGCCCCGGCTCGATCTACCCCGCCCTTCAGGCGCTTGAGCAGAACCGCATGGTGTCGAGCGTGGAGTCCGGCAGCAAGCGCGTCTTCTCCCTCACCGAGCTGGGCCGCAAGCACGCCGATATGCTGCCCGAACAGCCCCCCTGGGACGAGATCGCCGAAGACACGGATGCGTCACGGCGCCTGCGCAGTGTCTTCCACGGCCTCATGACCGCGACAGCCCAGGTCGCCCGAAGTGACGACGAGCAACAGATCGAGAAGACCACCGAGTTTCTGGCCGAGGCGCGCAGGCGCATCTACCTGATGCTCGCCGACGAGGAATAGCCCCCGCCCGCTAGCCACACATCTGAAAGGACCCCCCATGAAGTGCTGCCACGGACACGCCCTGACCGCCGACGACGATCCCCGCTTCGCAGAAGATGACTTCACGCAGGCCGCCGTGCGCGAGCGCCGCGCCCGTGCGGCACACGCCCACGCGGGCGCGCTCGTGCTCACGCTCATCGGCGCGTTGCTCTTCTTCGGCGCTATGAAGTCCGTCCACCGCCGTATCCGCTAGCCGAAAGAGCCGACACTGGAGCGAAGATGCGCGACTCACACGATACCCGAACGCCTGCGGCAAGCACGCTCGCCGACGTCCCGACGCACGTCGCCTACCGTATCGAATCGATAGGCCTCGCCGTGCGCGACCTCGGATACTACGTGGGCGTTGGGTTGCGCAGCGGCGGGTTCGCCCGCGTGCTCGCCCGCTACCCCGAGCACGCGCCTCGCTTCATCGAGGTCGAGACCGCGCACACGCTCGTCTCTGTGCCGATCCCGCTCGCCGCCGGAATCGTCGTCACTCCGTGCTGACCGCTTCGTGAGCCTGAGGCGGGCCTGACATGTCTGAGCTGCTGAAACACCTGTCGCCTACCGCGAGCGAGCGGACCCAGCTGCTCGCCGCCGGGACCATGTGGTTCGTGGGCGCGTCGATTCTGCTCGTGCGCGGCGCCGCATACCTTGAGA
>CAYGKH010000115.1:0-4243 GCA_964350345.1 uncultured Coriobacteriaceae bacterium | reverse complement strand
CGCTCGGGGCACTCAAGGCGCGCATGCTGCTCGACCGGGTCGCGCGCGGCGCGGTCGCTCGCATACACGAGCGAGGACGGGCGAACTTCTTCGGCTTCTTCTCCGCCAGATCTTGGGCCCTCGTCGCACTCATGATGGGCGGCGGCATGCTGCTCAGGCGGCTCGTTGTCCACCCCGACGTCGTTGGCGCCGGAATCATGGGTGCTATCTACATCGGTGTGGGCTCCGCGCTCGTCCTGGCCGACAGGGTGTTCTGGCACGCGGCGCTGCGCCGGTGGTGGTAGGCGGTCGGCGCTGGCATCCTCGACCGCTTGATTGTCGGTGCCACGCGCCGAGCGGCTCGAAGATAACCTCGAGCCGCTCGGCGGGGATGCCCAGCTCCGTGTCGGCGGCGACGAGCTCGATGTGCCCACTGCTGTCCGCAGAAGCGCCCAGCGTGACGCGGCCGGAAGCCGTGAACTTCACCGCGCTGCCGGCCAGGTTCAGGAGCACCTGTCGAACCTTGCTATGGTCGGAAACGATGGGCGCGAGGTCTTCGAGCGCGTCCACGATGCGCCTACCCGGCCGCTACGGCCGCGTCGCTCCGGGCACGATCTCGACGACGGCCCAGTCCTCCCCCTTGCCATCGAGCAACCGCCATTGCCGATGGCCGAGCGTGAATGTGGACGTACCTACCAGGTCGATCGGTGTCTCGCCATCCTCGGCGTACTCACGGACATCGACCCGATAGACCCCCGGGGCAACCAGTGCAGGATCGCCCACCTCCACCGAGCGGATCCGTCGGTCGCGAACGTGCTGCCACAGCGATGATAGATCCGCCTCGGGCGTAACGTAGGCAAGCGCGGTGGTCGCGGCCGGCCCCTCGGCGTCCATGAGCCCGCTGTAGACCTGTTCGACGATGCCAGAAAGCTGCACCTGGGTGGGGCCGCCGCCGTCAGTCACGCGCCCGTCGTGCTCGAGGTCGATGGCCGACTCCGCAAGCCACGTCCCTCCGGCGTCGAACCCGATCGCGATCGCGCCGACGAGCAAGACCGCAGCGACGAGCATCACTGCGGTCGAGAGTGCGATCCGTCTGCGCGGCGCGAGCCCCATCGCCTCCAGGTCGCTCAGCAGAGTGAGTCGCCAAAATCCCGGCGCGCGAACCACCGCGAGGCCCGTGAGCGCCATTCCCGGTGTGAGCGTGCGTCCTCCGCGACGCCATGGCCGCCACAGGAAGAACGGCCAGGCCAGTACGGCGAGGGCCAGAACCACAGCCATGACGATGCCCACCATCCGGGGCTCGGCGGCTGCAACCACCGCATAGATGGGAAGGGCAGCCGCAAGCGGTAGCGAGACACCGATGGCGATGTCGAGGGGTGCCGCGATTCCCAGGCGCCACCACACGCCGGTCGTGACGCCCTCGGACGCATCGAGCCCCCGTTCTGCGAGAATCCCGCGAGCGAGTTCGGCGGCGCTTCCCAGCCGCTCGACCTCATCGGCTACCCCACCGGGGTCGTCGCCTGCCGCGTCGGCGATGAGCGAACGAATCTCGGCCACGAGGTCGTCCGCATCGGGCGCACCAGCTGCAACGAGTTCGCTGCGCAGGTGCGCCAGGTAGCCTTCAAGCACGCGTTCCGCCTCCCGGCTCATGCGTTCTCCCCCTTGAGCGTGTCCATCGCGGCACCGATCCGCTGCCACTCGTCCTGCGCCCTGCCGAGGAAGGCGCTCCCCTCACGTGTGAGCTCGTAGTACTTGCGTGGGTTGCCCGGCACATCCGTCTCCCACGCTGCGGCCACGAGCCCGTCGGCCTCAAGGCGCTTCAGCACGGGGTAGACCGTGCTGATACCCGCCACAAGATCGCCGAGTTCGTCGAGCGCCTGGACGATCCCGTAGCCGTGGAGCGGGCCCCGACTGCGCAGCAGTTCGAGCACGAACAGCTCGACGACCCCCTTCCGAGTCTGCGCGAGCCATGATGCGAGCGGATCCACTAAGCCCCTTCCCCATCAGGTGCGACGACCTGCTCGGCCCCACCGAAACGGTGCCAGCCGATCGCGATGCCGATCACAGTCGCGAATCCGACCGCGACCGGTGTGACCCATCTCGGCTCTGTGACGAACGAGACCACGAGGCTCCACAGCGTGGTGAACCCGCTTGCCCAGAGCAGGGCGCTGCCGAGCCACGGAAAACGTTCCGCCGTGAACAGCCCACCCACCATCAGCCAGATCGCGCAGACGATGCCCGTCACGACGATCACGAGTGGGACATACGACTCGAACACCGCCAGCGGACCGTGGGCGACGGTGAACACCGTCATCCCGATGAAGGACGAGATGAGTCCCCCGAGCAGCAACCCGTACAGGCCCTGGAGGTCCCACCGGACATTCGTTGTGGACATGCCGATCACTCCCTCCCCTTCAATTAGCACGCACCATGGCGTGCGGTCCATCGTCGTTCGGCTCACGCGAGAAGAGTCCTCATCGCAGCCCGCCATACATCAGGCATCCGCCGCTGAAGCAGATCGGGACGCCCGATACTCTCTCCGATCATCCGGGTCACGAACGGACGGGCGACTTCCATGATATCGATGTCCGGATATAGCCGCCGCGCCACGCCCTCGACGGTCGCAAGCGACTTGACGAGCAAGCCATATCCGGCGGGGATCGCGATCCGGTGGCGGCGCAGCAGTGCGAGGAACCCGAAACCGAAGTGCCTGAAGTCGCTGCTCCCGCCGGCCATCGTCTTGTCGAGGAGTTCGCCGAGTTCCCGCCGCACCGCATCAGTCTTCTCCGGAGGAACGATCACCCCGAGGTTGGCCGAGTAGCGCAGCGCCCGATCGGCGTCCCGGTAGACGAAGGCCGCGAGCACCTGAGCGATGTCGCCGCGTTCCGCATCGGTGAGGTGTCCGACGATGCCGAAGTCGAGGTAGGCGATTCGGTTGTCCGGTGTGACGAACAGGTTCGCGGGATGCAGGTCGGCGTGGTAGCGCCCATACAACATTACCTGGCGCATGAACGCGGTCGCACCGTGCACCGCGAGGCCGTGAGCGTCAACCCCCGCGAGTTCGGCATCATCGAGCTCGGAGAGACGCCAACCGCGCATCCGCTCCATCGTCAGCAACCGGGGCGCCGTGAGCGACCAGACGATACGCGGGACCACGATCTTCGGGTCGGGCCGGAAGTCGAAAGCGAACCGGTCCGCGATCCTTCCCTCGACCCGCAAGTCGAGCTCTCTTTCGAGAGACTCTGCGAACTCATCGAGCAGAGACGCCACGTCGACGCCCCTGGCAAGCCAGCGGAACACCCGTGTTGAGGCGAGGCGTCTCGCTTCGGCGATGTCTGCGCGCAGCGCGTCGGCGGCACCGGGCCGTATCACCTTGATGACCACGTCTGCGCCCGCGGGAAGCTCGGCTCCCCATACCGGAAGGTACGCGCTCTTCAGGACCGCTGCGTGCACCTGTGCCACGGAGGCCGATGCGAGCGGCTCGGACTCGACCGAGGCGAAGAGCGCTTCCGGCGGTGCCCCGAGCTGCGATTCCACGACGGCCGCGATCTCGGACCAGGGAGCAGCGGCGACGTTGTCCCGCAGTCGGGCCATCTCGTCGGCGAGCTCATCGCCGAACTCATCTGGCCGCACCGAAATCATCTGACCGAGCTTGAGGAACGCACCGCCCAAGTCTTCGAACAGGAGTCGCCACTCACGCGCGCAGACGGCGCGCCGCTTGACGGCGGATGTGAGGCCGAACCCGGAGCGCACGAAACCGCGGGTCGCCGCCCCCGCGACCTTGCGCGCGATCACGCTTGAACGCGACGGCACGGTGATCACACCCGTCCGGCGCCCAGGTGGGTTGCGATCGCATCGAGCGTTGTCTGCATCTGATCGAAACGGCCGCGCAACTCGGCAACCTCGAACCGTATCTCATCGAAACGCTCGTCGCCCTCTGCGGTGTCTGCCAACGTGCCGGAAGCGATCTGCTCCTTCAGGCGTGACCTCTCCTCGGCGACCATGGCCATGAATCCGTCGGTAAACGCGTCGGGCCCACCGGTCATGCCCTCAGCCGTATTCGCCCGCCCCCGCTCAACGGACTGGACCATCAGGTCGTCGGCCTGGTCGTGTGTGAACATCCACAGCGCAAAGAACTTCATAGGATCGAAGCCAGCCACCGCGGATCACCCCCTCCTGATCGCTCGTGCCACGAACTCTCCTCGGCAGAAGTATTACGCAATATGTTATACCACACAACACGTGATACTTCACAAGGTTCGTG
>CAYGKH010000114.1:0-6348 GCA_964350345.1 uncultured Coriobacteriaceae bacterium | reverse complement strand
TCGACGTCGACCACGAGCAGGTCCTCGGTAAACGCACCGGCGCGGGCGACGATCTCCCCCGCCGGGGAGACGAGCAGTGAGCGGCCGTCGAAGACAAGCTCGTCCTGACCGCCGACGAGGTTGCAGTACGCGAGCCACACGCCGTTGTCGGCGGCTCGCTCACACAGCATCGCTTCGCGCTCGGAGCCCCTGTCCGTGTGGAAGGGCGAGGCCGAGAGGTTCACGACGAGGCGCGCGCCCGCGTGTGCGACCTCTGCGACCACTCCGGGCAGCCAGATGTCTTCGCAGATCGTCGGGGCCACCTGCGCACCGTCCACCGTGCCGACAAGCGCCACAGCGCCCGGCTCGAAGTAGCGCTCCTCGTCAAAGACCCCGTAGTTGGGAAGCAGGCGCTTGTGGTAGACCTGCGTGACAGTGCCGTCTTCGCACAGGGCCGCGGCGTTGTGCAGCAGGCCATCGTGCCGGTCGACGAATCCGATGAACGCGCGGATGCCGAGGCACGCAGCGGCGACCGTGTCGAGCGCCTCGCGATTCTCCATCACGAAGTGTGATCGGCAGAGCAGGTCCTCCGGCGGGTAGCCGGTCAGCACGAGCTCGGGAAAGACCGCCAGATCGACGCCCTGTTCACGCGCGCGAATCAGCCACTCGACAACGCGGGCGGTGTTGCCGGCCACGTCCCCGACGACCGAATCGATCTGTGCAAGAGCGATGCGCACTTTGTCCCCCGTCACCCGTCTCGGGCGCGTCTTCAACGACGTCGCGGACAGCATATCACCGTATCTGCGAAGAACCGTCCCCGAATCGGCACTCCTGGCATGAATAATGCTTAAGACCATGTGAACGGAGTCACAAAACACCCCACTTGAACAGCAAGCTTAACCCGTGGTAATGTTTACAGTGTCTTGTGCCGAGGTATTCTATAGGACAAGACCAGGCCTTCGTGCGGAGGTGCGGACGATGGTACGGAAGCAGACCTGCCCGAGGTGCCGGGGAGACCGGTACGTCAAGGTCGCCACTCCCGGGGGCAGCAAGCACCAGAAGTGCCCGGAGTGCTCGGGTAGCGGCTACAAGGTCCAGGTGGTCCACCACTTCCGGTGAATCGCACTCGACCGAATATCGTTCTGATCGCGGCACCTACCGGGAACTCCGGAAGGTGCCGCTTCTTCGTTACCGTCTTCACATGGTGTCAGTCGCGCGCAGCCCGCACCGCAGCCGCCAGTTCGCGAACGAACGCACCCGCACCGGCCGGGTCGCCCTGGCGGCGCACCACTGCCGAGCCGACCACCACCCCGTCGGCGAAACGGGCCACCTCAGCCGCTTGAGCGGGCGCCGAGATGCCGAACCCGACCGCGACCGGCAGGGTGGTCGCCGCGCGGACCCGGCTCGTCAACTCCTCCAGCCCTGCAGCGATGGCACTCCGCTCCCCCGTCACCCCTGTGGTCGAGACGGTGTAGAGGAACCCCCTCGACGCGGCCCCGACAGTAGCGAGTCGCTCGGGCGTGGAGGTGGGCGCGACGAGGAAGACGGTGTCGAGGTCGTCGCCTGCGGCCGCAAGCCAGGGAGCGGCGGCCTCGGGCGGCATATCGGGGACGATCACTCCGGCGACACCGGCTTCGCGCATCACGCTTGCTGCGCGCGGCAGGCCCATCCGCATGAGCGGGTTCAGGTAGGTCATGAGCGCGATCGGGGGTGCGGCCAGACCGCGCGACGTGCGCTCGGCGTTGAACGTGGCTGCCAGCGAGATCGTCTCGGCGAGGCCGAAGCCGGCCTCCCGCGCCACTTTCGCGGCACCGGCGATGACCGGACCGTCAGCGACAGGGTCGCCATACGGGACGCCGAGCTCGATGACGTCAGCGCCGGCATCGGCGACAGCGTGTAGCGACGCAAGTGCGGTCGCCGCATCCGGATAGCCAGCCATCAGGTAGACGACGAGCGCGGCCCTCCCGGCGGGAAACCCCCGGCCGAGACCGGTCTTCGACGGTGCTCCGCTGATGTCGGACTCAGCCGTCACCGAGGCCGGCCTCCCGCACGATGTCCATATCCTTGTCTCCTCGGCCGGAGACGTTGACCACCACGGTCGCGTCCGGGCCGAGTTCAGAGGCCAGACGCGGCAGCATCGCGAGTGCGTGGCTGCTCTCGATAGCCGGGATGATGCCTTCGGTACGCGTGAGGAGCGCGAACGCGTCGAGCGCCTCGGCATCCGTGACGGCCTCATAGCGCACGAGGCCCTCGTCTTTGAGGTGACTGTGCTCCGGGCCCACACCCGGATAGTCGAGGCCGGCCGAGATCGAGTAGGCCTCTAGCGGGTTGCCAGCCTCGTCCTGGAGCAGGTACGAGTAGAAGCCGTGCAGCACGCCGGGAGAACCCTTGGTGAGCGCGGCACCGTGCTTGGCGGTCTCGATGCCGAGCCCGGCCGCCTCGGCACCCACGAGCAGCGGCCTGCGGTCGGCGGGCAGGTCACGCAGGAACGGGTAGAACATACCGATCGCGTTGCTGCCGCCGCCGATGCACGCGACCACGGCGTCGGGCACGGGTGCATCGCGGCCCGCCAGCTGCACGAGCGTCTCCTCACCGATGACCTTCTGGAACTCGCGCACCATCGCGGGGTACGGATGCGGTCCGACCGCGCTGCCCAGCACGTAGAACGTGTCGTCGACGCGCTCGACCCAGTGGCGAAGCGCCGCTGTGACGGCATCGGCGAGCGTGCCGGCACCATCCGAGACGGGCACGACCTCGGCGCCGAGGAGGCGCATCTTGTAGACGTTGAGGGACTGCCGGCGCATGTCCTCGGTACCCATGAACACCGAACACTCCAGGCCGAGGAGGGCGGCAGCCGTCGCGGTCGCTACACCATGCTGACCTGCACCGGTCTCGGCGATCACGCGCTCCTTACCCATACGCTTGGCGAGCAGCGCCTGACCCACGGTGTTGTTGATCTTGTGGGCACCCGTGTGCGTAAGATCCTCGCGCTTCAGGTAGACGGTGCCGAGCCCCACCGCCTCGGCAAGCCGGTCCGCCCGGTAGAGCGGCGTCGGGCGGCCGATGTAGTCGAGCAGCAGTGTGCCGTACTCCTCGGCGAACACGGGATCTGCGAGTGCTGTCTGAAACGCTTCATCGAGCTCGGCCAGTGCCGGCACGACGGTCTCGGGCACGAACGTGCCGCCGTACGGGCCGAAGAAGCCCTTGGCGTCGGGGCTCGAATAGGCGAGCGCGGCGGAGGGCAGAAAGACGTCGGTCACGGTGATACCTCCTCATCGGTCGCGCGTACGGCGACCACGAACGCGTGCAGTCTGAAGCGGTCCTTGTGGCGCAGGCGCTCCTCTACTCCCGAGGAGACATCCACACCGAACGGGTGAAGCGCACGGATGGCAGCACCCACATTGACGGGGTTCAGGCCGCCCGCGACGATCACGGGCGCCCAGCCGGGCAGCGGACCGGCGGTCTCCCATGGGAAGGTCCGCCCGGTCCCGCCTTGGACACCCTCCACATAGGTGTCGAAGAGCAACGCGGCGACGTGCCCGCGGTACGCCTCGACCTCGGCTGCGTCGAACTCCGGCTTGATGCGCACCGCCTTGATGACGGGCGCGGGAGCCGCAGCGCACATCTCGGGCGACTCGGAGCCGTGGAACTGCACCGCAGCGAGGTTGAGGCGTGCGACCGCGCGCTCGACGTAGTCGGGAGGCGCGTCGACGAACACACCCACGCGCGCCACGAACGGCGGCACACCTGCGAAGATCTCCTCGGCCTCTGTGAGCGTGACCTGGCGCGGCGATTCGGCGAGGATCACGCCGACAGCGTCAGCGCCCGCACGAACCGCCTCATCCGCGTCACTCGCCGAGGCGAGACCGCAGACCTTCACTCGAGTCCTGTCGTTGAACACGCGCTTCCCTTCGTCGTGCCTCGGTTCGAACCGTGAATGCTTACGCGCCCTCGCACATGCTCCCGGCGGCGAAATCGTAATCCTGCAGCTCGCCCGAGTTGTACGCCTCGTAGGCGGCCAGATCGAAGTTCCCGTGCCCCGACAGGCAGAACAGGATCGTCTTGTCCTCTCCGGCCTCCTGCGCGGCAAGCGCCTCATCGATCGCCGTGCGGATCGCGTGGCTGCTCTCGGGTGCGGGGAGTATCCCCTCGGCCCGTGCGAACTGGACCGCCGCATCAAAACAGGTGTTCTGGTGCACCGCGACAGCTTCGATCGCGCTCTCCTTGGCGAGCATCGAGACCAGCGGCGAGTCACCATGGTAGCGCAATCCGCCCGCGTGAATGCCTGCCGGCACGAAATCGTGGCCCAGCGTGTACATGAGCATCTTGGGCGTCATTCCGGCCTCGTCGCCGAGGTCGTAGCGGTACTCTCCTGCGGTGAGCGTGGGACATGCCTTGGGCTCGACGGCGACGAGCCGGGCCTTGGACTTCCCGTCGAGACGACGCTTGTAGTACGGGAACGCGATACCGGCGAAGTTCGAGCCGCCACCCACACACGCGACCACGACGTCGGGCTCGGCCTGCGCCATCTCCATCTGCAAAATAGCCTCCTCGCCGATGATCGTCTGGTGCAGGCACACGTGATTGAGTACGCTGCCGAGGCAGTAGTGGGTGTCGTCGCGCATCGCCGCGTCTTCGACGGCCTCAGAGATCGCGATACCAAGAGACCCCAGCGACTCGGGATCCATGTCGAGCACGTGGCGCCCGGCGTTCGTCAGCGCGCTCGGCGAGGCGATGACCTCGGCTCCGTACGTCTCCATGAGGATGCGTCGATAGGGCTTCTGCTTGTAGGAGATGCCGACCATGTACACAGCGCACTCCATGCCGTAGAGCGCACACGCGATAGACATCGCGCTCCCCCACTGGCCCGCGCCGGTCTCGGTGGCGATCCGCTTGATGCCCTCCTGTTTGTTGTAGAAGGCCTGCGGGATCGCGGTGTTGGGCTTGTGGCTGCCTGCCGGAGAGACGCCCTCGTACTTGTAGAAGATCTTGATGCCCTCGGGCAGGCCGAGATCACGTTCGAGTTGCCTGGCGCGGTTGAGCGGGCTCGGACGGTAGGTCTTAAGAACCGTCTGGACCTCCTCGGGGATCTCGATGTAGCGCTCACCCGACATCTCCTGCTTGATGAGCTCCATCGCAAAAAGCGGCGCGAGCGCCTCTGGCCCGATCGGCTCGTCGGTCTGCGGGTTGAGCGGCGGGGCGAGCTGGCCGGGCAGGTCGGGGATGATGTTGTACCAGTTGGTCGGCATACTTCTCTCGTCGAGCACGTACTTGGTCCTGTCTGGCATGGTGATTCCTCCCTTACTCCGCGTGCTGACTACCGGACGGTCGTGCGATAGGGCCTCGGGCGGCGACGTTCCTGGCAACGCCCGTGAGTTCTGCGAGCAGGTCCTCGGGGAAGTCGGCACGCATGAGCGTCTCGCCGACGAGCACCGCGTGCGCTCCCGCCGAGGCGGCGGCGCGCACATCAGCGCGGGTCTTCACGCCACTCGCGGTCACCGTGACCGCACCTGCGTCCGCCGCGAGCGTGGTGATGCGAGATGCACGCTCCGGGTCGAGCTCGAGGGTGCGCAGGTCGCGACTGTTCACGCCGATGAGTGTCGCGCCCGCAGCGATCGCGAGGTCGAGTTCGCGCTCGTCGACGACCTCAACGAGCGCCTCAAGGCCGAGGGTGGACGCGAGGTCGAGGTAGCCGATGACGGAAGCGCCAAGCACGCTCACCATGAGCAGCACGGCATCTGCTCCGTGGCCGCGTGCGACGAAGAGCTGTACCGGATCGACAACGAAATCCTTGGCGAGAACCGGCACGTCGACCGCATCCGCCACGTCGGAAAGGTCCGCGAAAGAGCCGCCGAAGACCTCCGGCTCGGTCAGCACACTGATCGCAGCCGCGCCACCGTCGGTGTAGTGGAGCGCCTGCTTGGACGCCTCACACTCCGGTGCGATGGGGCCCGCGCTCGGTGACGCCTTCTTCACCTCGGCGATGACCGCGACGTCCGCGCGCCCCGAGAGCGAGGCCGCGAACGGACGCGGCGGCCTCGCGCAGCATGCGAGACGCTCGCGGTCAGCGGGGGCGAGAGAGCCCCACTCTGCGGCGATGCGCACCGTGCGGCGGGCGATCATCTCTGCGAGGAATCCGCTGCTCACGAGGCCGCCTCCCCGTCGATCTCCTCGCCGAGTCGCTGCGTGAGGGTCGCAAGCGCTTCGAGCCGTCCGAGGGCAGCGCCGCTGTCGATCGAGATGCGCGCTCGCGCGACGCCCTCGGCGAGATCGGTGACCGTGCCCGCTGCGAGCAGGGCGGCAGCGGAGTTCATCAGCACCACGTCGCGGGGCTGCCCGTGTGCGCCTTCGAGAACGGCGCGCGTGATG
>CAYGKH010000113.1:0-6363 GCA_964350345.1 uncultured Coriobacteriaceae bacterium | reverse complement strand
GAATTTCAGGCCTCTGACCTGCGAACAAATGGTGCCCCCAAGGGAATTCGAATCCCTGTTGCCGCCTTGAAAGGGCGGAGTCCTAGGCCGCTAGACGATGGGGGCATATGTGATTGTGGTGGGCCGTATAGGGATCGAACCTATGACCTTGGGATTAAAAGTCCCCTGCTCTACCAACTGAGCTAACGGCCCGCGCACGAACGCCCGGGCGCTTGGGCCCGAGCGCAGGGCAAGGGGAAGTGTAGCGTGCGATTCCGCGCGGGTCAAAGGAATTTTCGCACACGCGTGGCCGGCAGGGCCACTTCGGGAATGGTAGGGTTGAAGCACAGCCGCCGCCCCGAGGGGCCACATAGGACGGGGTGGCGCAGCCGCTACCGGGCCCAGGGGAGCTATGAAGCGACTACTGATCGTATCGAACCGCTTGCCCGTCTCCGTCGAGCGCCGCAAGGGCGAGATCCACTTCAAGGGAAGCGTCGGCGGGGTTGCGACAGGGCTCGGGTCGTACCATGAGACTCACGAAAGCCTGTGGGTCGGCTGGGCGGACGTCGCCGCAGGCCGGCTGGACACCGCCGAGCGCGAGAAGATCACCACGGCGCTTCGCAAACAGCACCAGTGCGTACCTGTCTTCCTCACCGCAGACGACGTCCGTGGCTTCTACCACGGATTCTCGAACAAGACACTCTGGCCGCTCTTCCATCAGTTCACTCAGTACGCCGAGTTCGACAACTCCACCTGGACCGCGTACGAGCGTGCCAACCGCAAGTTCTGCGACGCCGTGCTCGAGATCGCAAGACCCGACGACACGATCTGGGTGCAGGACTACCAGCTCATGTTGCTCCCGGCGATGCTACGCGAGAAGCTGCCCGACGCCGCGATCGGCTTCTTCCTCCACATCCCCTTCCCCGTCTTCGAGATCTTCCGCATGCTTCCCCAGCGGACCGAGATCATCAAAGGTCTCCTCGGCGCCGATCTCCTCGGCTTCCATACCTACGACTACGTACGCTACTTCCTTGGCGCATCCCGGCGCCTCATGGGCACGGAGGACCACCACGGGCGCATCACCGCAGATAACAGGCTCGTACTCGCCGACGCCTTCCCGATGGGTATCGATTTCCCGCGCTACGCCGAGGGTGCCCTCAGCAAGGCCGCCAAACGCGAAGCCGGCAGGGTGGAGAAGTTGACACTCGACCGCAAGGTCATCCTCTCGATCGACCGCCTCGACTACAGCAAGGGCATCCCTGACCGCCTCCGGGCCTTCGCGGCCTTCCTGGAGCGCTACCCCGAGTGGCGCCACAACGTCTCGCTCGTAGCCGTCGCTGTCCCCTCACGCGAGCGCGTGGAGCGCTACCGTGACCTGAAGAGCGAGGTCGACGAGCTCGTCGGCTCCATCAACGGCGAATACTCGACCATCGGCTGGACACCGATCAGCTACCTCTACCGTTCGCTGCCCTTCAACACGCTGATGGGGATGTACGCTGCAGCCGACGTCGCGCTCGTCACTCCCCTGCGCGACGGCATGAACCTCATCGCCAAAGAGTACGTTGCCGCGCACGAGGGTCGCGAGGGGGTGCTGGTCCTCTCGGAGATGGCGGGTGCCGCGCGCGAACTCGGCGAGGCGATCCAGGTCAACCCCTTCGACCTCGACTCGATGGTGGAGGCGATCCACACAGCACTCACCATGCCCGCCGAGGAGCAGATCGAGCGCAACGCCGCGATGAATCGTCGGCTCTCCCGCTACACGGTACAGCGGTGGGCCGAGGACTTCCTCGGCAAACTCGAAGAGGTGAAGGCGGCTCAGCAGGAGCACAACGCCACGCGGCTTGATGCCGCAGCGCGCGACACGCTGCTCGCCGAGTTCCGCTCGGCCGACAACCGTCTCGTGTTGCTCGACTACGACGGCACCATCGCGCCCTACGAGCGCCACCCGGCGGCCGCACCCCCCAGCGACCGGCTCCGCTCCCTGCTCCGCGCCCTGGGCGAGCCCGACGACACGCAGGTCGTCGTTATGTCCGGGCGGAACCGCAGGGCACTCGAGGAGGCCTTCGGCGACCTGCCCATCGACCTGGTCGCCGAGCATGGCGTGTGGATCCGGGGACGCTCGCAGGAGTGGGTCCCGATCGAGCCGATGGCTGCCGAATGGAAGGAACGCGTGCGCCCGGTACTCGAGATCTTCGCCGACCGCACACCCGGTTCGCTCATCGTCGAGAAGGACTACTCGCTCGTGTGGCACTACAGCAAAGTGCACCCCCGCCTTGCCGAGGCCCGCGTGAACGAGCTCAAGGAGGCGCTCGTGGCCGTGGTGACCGACAACGGCCTGGCGGTCCTCGATGGCAATCAGGTGCTCGAGGTCAAGATCGCCGGCGTCAACAAGGCCCGCGCGGCGCACCGGTGGCTGTGCCGCGACGGCGAAGACTCGTTCGCGCTCGTCGCGGGTGACGACGAGACCGACGAGGACACCTTCGAGACGGCACCCGCGGACGTCTGGACGGTCAAGATCGGTGCGGGTCCCACACATGCGGCCTGGTCGGTGCGTTCGCCGGACGAACTGCTAGACCTCCTCGACGAGATGGCGGACACTTTGAAGGATCGATTCGATACCGGGAGGTAGCGTGGAAGATTTCTGGGCTCGCTGGGCGATTCCCGCCGCGATAGTGGTGGGCTCGCTCGTGATCGGCATGGTCGTCGACCGCGTGATCGTGGTGCGGGTCAGGGCTTCGGCCGAACGCAGAGAGTGGCGCGGGGGCGAGGCCGTCGCGCGGGCCCTGCCCGGCATGGCCGAGGTGCTGTTCGTCCTCGTCGGCGCGGCCATCGCCACGCACCGGCTCGACCTCGCACCGTCTACCCTCGACACCACACGCACGCTGTTGATCGTGGCAGCCATCATCGCTACTACCGTGTTCGCCGCCCGGCTGGCGACCTCGCTCACCCACCTCTACACCTCGCGCGAGGATGCGATTTTGCCGTCGAGCACCATCTTCGTGAACATCACACGTGTCGCGGTTGTGACCATCGGACTGCTCGTCGCCCTGAACGCCCTCGGCATCTCGATCACGCCTATGCTCGCCGCGCTCGGCGTAGGAGGCCTCGCCGTCGCTCTCGCATTGCAGGAGACGCTCTCGAATCTCTTCGCCGGCCTCCAGCTCATCGCCTCGAAGCAGATTAAGCCGGGCGACTACATAGAGCTCGAGACCGGCCAGGAGGGCTATGTCGATGACATGACGTGGCGCTTCACGACCATCAGGCCTTTCTCCAACAATATGATCGTCATCCCCAACGCAAAGCTCGCCTCGTCGCTCATGATCAACTTCCAGCAGCCGGTCGGCGAAATGTCGGTCTACGTGGAGATCGGCGTCTCGTACAACAGCGACTTGGCGCACGTCGAAGCTGTGACCCGCCGTGTCGCCCGGGAGGTAATGGAGAGGGTCGACGGGGCTGTCCCTGACTTCACACCCGTCATCCTCTTCCACACCTTCGGCGATTCCTCTATCGGCTTCACGGTGATCTTGCGGGTGGCCGAGTATGCCGACAAGTACATGCTCACGCACGAGTTCGTCAAAGCGATCCACACAGCCTACGTCGCCGAAGGCATCGAGATCCCCTTCCCGCAGCGAGTGGTCCACAAGCCTGCTGGCGAGTAACTCGCTCCTACCAGGGCCAACCCTCGCCGAGGAGACCCGCCGCCTCGCCACCCCTGCCACGCGCGGCCACGACGCCCGCGTAGGCGTTCGTGAATAAGACCTCGTCGGCCGCAGCGAGGTCGCCGGTGGTCAAATGTGCCTCGGCCGCGGTGAAGCCGCACTTCACAGCGAGGTCGAACACGACCTCGCGAGCAACGCCAGCGACGGCGGGCGGCGCGGGCGGCGTGAGGAGCTCGCTTCCCCGACGCAGCCACACACTCGCGCTCGCTCCGTCGATGAGCGTTCCGTCCGCAGAGACGAGGACCGCTTGCGCGTCCGAACCGGCCTGCGCTTGCGCGGCGTCCCAGGCGCTGCGGTCGGCGGGCTTGGCCGCCCCGGGCGGGAGCGCAGGCACGGCGGCGACGGGTACCGGAACCGCGACCGGCAGGCCGACGACCGCGAGCGAGGACGCGCGGTCGCTCGACTCGCAGGTGACTCCCCCGTCCGGCGCAACAGAGACTGCGAGCCGCTGCTCTCGGCCGCTCTCGCGTGACGCGAGCGTGGCGGCGGCCTGCGCGCGGACCCGCGCGAGCACCGACCGCCCGCATCCGCCAGCCGCCAGCCGCGCCAGGTGGTAGTCGAGCAACGGGACCGAGCCGTCCGAAGCGATCCGGCACGTCTCCCGAAGCGCCACAGGCGGCGCGGGGTCACCGAGCAGCGGAGAGGCTTTCAGGAGAGTCTCGAGCCACTCCCCGGCCGGATCGGAATCGCACGTCACGCCGGCCCCTGTCCCCCACGTGAGACGCCCCTCCTCGATCACGGCGGTGCGAATCAGAACGGAGGAGTCGATCTCGCCCTCGCGCGCCACCAGCAGCGCACCCGTGTAGGCGCCCCTCGGCATCCCCTCGAGCTCTGCGGCGATCCGCATAGCCGCTACTTTCGGCGCACCGGTCACCGAGCCGCACGGGAAGGCCGCGGCGAGCAGATCAGAGATGGTCGCCTCGGCCCGCAGCGTGCCCGCGACACGCGAGACCATCTGGTGGCAGTAGGGTGTGGTCACCACTTCGAAGAGCGGCTCGACACGCACGCTCCCGGGTTCGCACACGCGGCCGAGGTCGTTGCGCTCCATATCGACGACCATCACGTGCTCGGAGCGCTCCTTCTCGCTTGCGAGCAACTCCGCGCAGAATGCGCGGTCGGCGGCCGGGTCGGCGCCTCGCGGCCTCGTCCCCTTGATGGGCCACACCTCGACCTCACGTACGCCACTCTCAGGGTCGGCGGCCACCCGCAGAAAGCGTTCCGGGGAGACCGACGCGACCGCAAGACCCGGCATCTCCAGGAACGCCGACATCTCCGCACCCGCCCGCTCGCGCAGAGCGACGAACGTCGCCTCAGCGCTCGACAGCGCGAGGTGACCGCCTAGCTGATAGGTAAGGTTGAGAACGTAGACGTCGCCGACAGCGACCGCGTCTCGTACCGCCCTCACCCCGGCCCGGTATGCGCGCGGCGTGACGGAGGCGGCGGGATCGGACACTAGCGCACCATGAGGCTCGGCCCGCGCACCCACGATCGGGTTGGCGGCGCCCTCCTCCCACGACTCGAAGCGCACGATCGTCGCCACGCCTTCGTATGTGAGCAGGACAGCGACGAGCGCCGGATCCCGGCCGTCGAACGCGGCCTCGAGCGCCGCACCCGCCTCGGCAAGGGTGGCCTCGCGCACGAAGTGTCGCGCCGCCTGCGCACGGATCGCGGACCCTCCGAACCACCCTCGCGGGCCGGTCGGAGACAGCAGGAGCATGGCGGCGCTGCTCACGCTAGTGACGGAAGTGCCGGTGCCCGGTGAAGACCATCGCGACGCCAAGCTCGTCGGCCTTGGCGATGACCTCCTCGTCGCGCACCGATCCGCCCGGCTGGATGACAGCGGTCACGCCTGCTGCAGCGCAGACCTCCAGCGAATCGGAGAAGGGCATGAACGCATCACTCGCAGCGACCGCACCGTTGGACTTCTTGCCGGCCATCTCGACCGCGATGCGTGCGGAGTTCACCCGGTTCATCTGACCTGCACCCACGCCGACGCTGGTGAAGTCGCGGGCGAGCAAGATGGCGTTGGACTTCACGCTCTTGGCGACCTTCCAGGCGAAGAGGAGCTGCTCGAGCTCGCCAGGCGTAGGCTGGCGCTTCGTGGGCACCGTGAAGGTCTCAGGGTCCTCGGCTACGGTGTCGCTCGACTGCACGAGCATCCCGCCTTCGACGGCGCGCGACTCGTAGTGTACTCCGGGAGTACGCAGCCCGCCTGTCGCCAGCACGCGCACGTTGGGCTTGGTCGCGAGCATCTCGAGAGCCTCCGGCTCGAACTCGGGCGCGATAATGACCTCGACGAACTGCCCATTGTCGAAGATGCCCTGCACGAGCATGGCCGGTACCGCCCGGTTGAACGCCATCACACCGCCGAACGCGCTGATCGGGTCGGCGTCGTGGGCGTTGAGGTACGCCGAGGTGACATCGCCGGCGATCGACGTACCGCACGGATTCGTGTGCTTGACGATCACGCACGCTGGCTCGGTGAACTCGCGGACAGCCGTCCAGGCGGCGTCGGTGTCGAGGATGTTGTTGTAGGAGAGCTCCTTGCCCTGCAGCTGGGTGGCGCGGGCGAGGGTGTGGTCCTTGGCGTCGACGAACCGGTAGAACGCCGCCCCTTGATGCGGGTTCTCGCCGTAGCGCAGGTCCTGGACCTTCTCGAGGCGGA
>CAYGKH010000112.1:0-6364 GCA_964350345.1 uncultured Coriobacteriaceae bacterium | reverse complement strand
CGCCCGGCGATCACGGAGGCGAAACGGCCGTTGAGGGCAGCCCACATGCGTGGGTCGCCGACCCATGTGAGTGGAGCGAACTCGACGTCGGGGAGGAGGCGTGCGATGTGGTCGACCGCATGGTGTGGTGCGGCGGGGTCGCCGTACTCTGTCCCCGTGAACACGGCAGTGGGTACGACGGTGTGGATCGCGCGTCCGGAGTCGATAGCGGCAGCGATGACTGCCGCGACACTGTCCCGCCCGGCGATCTCGGCGACCACGACACCACGGCGACCGCCGTAGGCGGAGACGAGTGCCGTGCCCGGCGTGAGTGAGTATGTGTGCGGGAGATCCATCGTGGGGAGTGTACCCCACCGCCTCGCGGGCTATCCGCCCTGCACGCCCCAGACGACTCCCGCCCGTTTGGCTCCGTACATGGCACCGTCTGCTTTGGCGAGCAGCGCATCGGAATCATCACCGGACTCGAACGCGGCTACGCCGATGCTCGCGGTCACGGAGACGAGAACTCCCTCGATACGGGTGGGCTCCGCGACGATCCGTGCTAGTTTCTGGGCGGTCCGCTCAAGTGCGCCTGGGCCGCTAAGGCGCGGCAACGTGATCGCGAACTCGTCACCGCCCATCCGGGCGATCGTATCGGTCGAACGGAGCTCGCGGGTGAGCCGCGCGGCCAGCTCGACGAGCAGCCGGTCGCCGGCTGCGTGCCCCAGATCGTCGTTGACCGGCTTGAAGTCGTCGAGGTCAAGATAGGCCACCGCGAGCAGATCGCCGTGACGCTCGGCGTCTGCGATCGCGCGGCCGAGGTCAGCCATCATCTTGGTGCGGTTCGCAAGCCCCGTGAGCGGGTCGTGGTAGGCAAGACGTTGCGCCTCCTGCTCGGCCATGACCCGGGTGGTGATATCGCGGACGTGTGCGACCAAGACATCCTGACTGCACGCTTTGCCCAGCTTCCAGGCGACCTCGACGGGGAAGTTGTGGCCGTCGGCCCGCGTGTGCACCGAGGAGAAGAGCATGCCTTCGCCCCTTGCGTTAGCGATCTCTTCGGCCAGCATCTCCTGGGACTGCAGAGGGGACAGGGAGGAGACATGCATGCCGACGAGGGTCTCGATCGGATAGCCGTACAGTCGAGAGGACTCGTGGTTCGCTGCGATGATGATCGCGTCGGGAGTCATCACGAGGCAGGCGTCACGCGTGAGTTCGACGAGGGCTTTGATTACTTCGGGAGCGCAAAGCGCGCGAGCAGGATACGTGCCGTTCATGGCAGTTCCTTTGGCCGGTGGGTAGGGCCTCGTTCGACCCGTTACTTCTCCATCGGTGCCCGATGCGATGAGCGTCACGACTATCCGACGAGCGGTCGGTCGACGACGGGACCTCCGCGACGTGACCGCTCCGTGCTGCGCTATACTCGCACGCGAGTGCCCTGACCTGTCCCGGTGACGCTGCGGAGGAGTTCGATGCTCGACGCCAAGTTCGTTCGCGAGAACGCCGATGCGGTTCGCGCTGCGATGGCCGCGCGTCGGGCCGTCTGGAGCGTGGACGCCTTCCTCTCACTCGATGCCGAGCGTCGCGAGCTCATCGGAGAGGTCGAAGCCTTGCAGGCGAAGCGCAACGAACTCTCCAAGTCGATTGGCTTGCTTATGAAAGATGGCAAGCGCGATGAGGCCGAGGGGATCAAGGCCGAGGTCTGCTCGGTCAACGAACGCATCACTGCGCTGGAGGCACGCACGGACCGCGCGGATGCGGACGTGCGCGACATGCTGCTCACCGCACCTAACATCCCGGACGCGAGCGTGCCGCCCGGTGCAGACGAGAGCGACAACGTCGAGGTACGCCGGTGGGGGACGCCGCCGGAGTTCGGCTTCGAGCCCGCTGCACACTGGGACCTCGGACCGGCGCTGGGGGCCATCGACTTCGAGCGTGGCGTGAAGCTTGCGAAGTCGCGTTTCGTGGTTCTCGGCAGGGGAGGGGCGCGGCTGAACCGGGCGCTCATCAACTTCATGCTCGATACACACGCCGAGCGGGGCTACACCGAGTGGTCGGTGCCCGTGCTTGCTAACGTCGAGACGCTTACCGGTACCGGGCAGTTGCCGAAGTTCGCAGACGACCTTTTCCGCACTGACGAGGGACTCTACCTGATCCCGACCGCCGAGGTTCAGCTCACGAACCTGCACCGTGACGAGGTGCTCGAGGCGGAGGTCTTGCCGCTACGCTACACCGCCTACACGCCATGTTTTCGCGAGGAGGCAGGCGCGGCCGGCCGCGACACCCGCGGGATGATCCGCGTGCACCAGTTCGACAAGGTGGAACTCGTGAAGTACGCGGCTCCCGAGGAGAGTTTCGACGAGCTCGAGGCGATGGTCGCCGACGCAGAGCTGATCTTGCAGCAGCTCGGCCTCGCCTACCGCGTCATCACGCTGTGTGCCGGCGACATCGGTTTCGCCGCCGCCAAGACCTACGACATCGAGGTCTGGCTGCCGAGCTATGGCGACTACAAGGAGATTTCGAGCTGCAGTAACTGCACCGATTTCCAGGCGCGCCGTGCAGCGATCAAGTACCGCGACCCGGGTGCGTTCAAGGGTTCGCGCTTCGTGCACACGCTCAACGGTTCCGGCCTCGCTGTCGGCCGCTGCCTGGTGGCCGTCCTCGAGAACTACCAGCGCGCCGACGGCACCATCGAGGTCCCCGAGGTCCTTCGCCCGTACCTCGGCGGGATGAGCGAGCTCGCTCCGGAGTAGCGCGGCCCGGACAGGGAATACTCCTGCCGAGGAGACCTGTCCGCTCTCATCTCGGGAGTGAAGCCATGCCTGATGCCCGAACACCCACCATCATTACAGTCTTCGGCGCGACCGGAGACCTCATGGCGCGAAAGATCGTGCCCGCACTCTACTACCTGCTCGGCAAGGGCGAGCTACCCGAGAACTACGCGGTGGTCGGTTTCTCTCGTCGGGACTGGAGCGATGAGGATCTTCGCGACCGCGTGCGGGAGATGCTGCTCTCGGCTTATCCGGACACCCGGCCGGAGGAGTATGATGATTTCTGCGAGCGCTTCACCTACGTCCGCGGCACGTTCGAGGATGACGGCGCCTACGACGTTCTCGCCGAACACCTTCACGGGATCGACGACACATGGGGGACGTGTACGAGCAAGCTCTTCTACCTCGCCGTGCCGCCCGAGCACTACCAGACCATCCTTAAGCGACTGGCGGGAAGCGGCCTCACAGAGCCGTGCAGCGAGACGCAAGGGTGGACGCGCGTGCTCGTCGAGAAGCCCTTCGGCAACGACGAGGAGACCTCCCGGGAGCTCGACGAGCTTCTCGGCGGGCTCTTCCGCGAGGAGCAGATCTATCGCATCGACCACTATCTGGCCAAAGAGATGCTGCAGGGCATCATGAACTTCCGGTTCACCAACAACCTCTTCGAGGCAGGGTGGAGCCGTGACGCTATCGAGTCGATCGACATCTCGCTGCTCGAGTCGATCGGGGTCGAGAAGCGCGGTCGTTTCTACGACGGTGTAGGGGCGCTGCGGGATGTCGGCCAGAACCACCTGCTACAGATGCTTGCGCTCATCACCATGGATCAGCCAGCCGCGCGGGGACCCGCTGCGATCCGTCAGGCGCGGGCGGAGCTGCTAACGAGCATCAGGCCGCCGAGTGCAAGCGAGGTCGCGCACGCGAGCTTTCGGGCACAGCACGAGGGGTACCGCGACATCGAAGGTGTGGCACCCGACTCCCGGACGGAGACCTACTTCCGGTTGCGCTTCGAGATGACGGGACGGCGGTGGAGCGGCGTGCCGGTCACCTTCGAGGCGGGCAAGCGCCTGGGTCCGGCACGCAAGGAGATTGTGGTGCGCTTCCGTCACCCCCATCCGTGTCTCTGCGACACACGTGAGCACTTCCAAAACGAGGTGGTGTTCCGCCTCGAACCCGCCGACTCGATCGAGATCGTCTTTTGGGCGAAGAGGCCCGGATTTACCGCCGAGGTCGAGCGGCGCACGTTCGATTTCCTCCTCTACGAGAAGGCCGAGAAGGCACAGTACGTCGAGGAGTACGCGAAGTTGTTGCTCGATGCGATCGATGGCGACCAGACGCTCTTCGTCTCCACCGATGAGGTCGCGGCGATGTGGTCGTTCATCGATCCCGTCCTGTCCGTGTGGCACGACGATGTCGTCCCGCTCGAGGTCTACGAGCCGGACTCCGCCGAGGTCGTCCAGCGCGCGCGCGAGGCCGTTTCCAGGCCGGCGAAGCGGGGGCAGATCGGCGTGGCCGGCCTCGGCAAGATGGGCGCGGGACTGGCGCTCAACCTTCTCGACCACGGCTGGGATGTCGTCGGCTACAATCGCTCCCCCGGGAAGGCCGCCGAGCTTGAGCCGCGCGGCCTCAAAGGAGCGAGTTCCCTGGCCGATCTCGCCGCCGCGCTCTCGCCCCCGCGCGCGATCTGGCTTATGGTGCCGGCGGGCAAGCCGGTCGACGCGATGCTCTTCGGGGAGGGCGGGCTCATCGACGTCCTCGAACCCGGCGACGTCGTCGTCGACGGCGGCAACTCCTTCTACCGCGATGCCACCGGGCGAGCCGAGAGCCTCGCCGAGAGGGGCATCGGGTACATGGACTGCGGCACGAGTGGGGGGCCTGGCGGCGCACGGCACGGCGCCTGTCTCATGATCGGCGGGCGGGCCGAGGAGTTCGCCGCACTCGAACACCTCTTTGCCGATGTGGCGCTTCCCGGCGGCTACCAATTCTTCGAGGGCCACGGTGCCGGGCACTTCGTGAAGATGGTCCACAACGGCATCGAGTACGGCATGATGCAGGCGATCGCCGAGGGGTTCCAGATCATGCGGAAGAGCGAGTTCGACCTCGATCTTTCACGCGTGGCAGATGTCTACCAGCATGGGAGCGTCATCGAATCGCGGCTGCTCGGGTGGCTCGCCGAGGCGTTCGACCTGTTTGGCGAGGATCTTGCGAACGTGAGCGGG
This sequence comes from uncultured Coriobacteriaceae bacterium, assembly GCA_964350345.1. GTDB lineage: Bacteria > Actinomycetota > Coriobacteriia > Anaerosomatales > SLCP01 > JAUVXE01. The sequence goes on along the minus strand of CAYGKH010000112.1, from coordinate 1,398 downwards.
GTCGTCGGACACACTGGTGAGGGAGCGTGGACGGTCCAAACGGCCGATGAGATGGACCTCGAGGCCCGGGTCATCCGGGGAGCACTGGAGTTCCGCAAGGAGTCCGAGCGAGATCCGAGTTATGCGGGCCAGGTGCTCTCGGCGCTGCGCAACCGGTTCGGCGGTCACGCGATGTGAATGTCGCTAGTCGCCATCCTCCTGCATCAAGCGTTCCAGCGCGTCGACGTCGCTCGGCAGAAGCTCGTCAGGAACCCTGTCCCTCCCGACGGCCTCGATCGCCAGGAAGCGGGCACAATCGCTGTTGTCGCCCAGGCAGTACCGGTCGCGCATGGCTTCGAACAGGCCAGGAGAGTAGCCGACCGCTGCGCTGAAGAACGGACAGGTCACCGTGTGTGTGCAGCGGTACACTTCGACCTCCTGGTGATCATCGAGAAGACAAGTTCTCATTGTACTTGATACCCGTCCATCCCGCGCACGCGCCGCACCTCGACCTCGGCGAAGTGCCGCGAACACGGATGTGCGGCGTCGGCAGCGAGGGCGACCGGCGTCTCCGCGGTTCATCGCGCATCCTCGCCCAGCAACCTGCGTACAGCTGCGATCGCTTCGTCCGCCGAGGAGACCATCACGAGTCGATGGCCCCCGGCTTTACGCAGCGCCTCGCCCGGGTCCCATCCCACCACGACGACGGGCCGTCGAGCCTTGAGCGCGAGAGCGATCTCGGAGATGGTCCCTGCTCCGCCAGGCAGCGCGATCACGACATGGCTTGCGAGCACGTTGATGGCGTTTCGGGCGTCGCCCATGCCCGTGGGGATCGCGATGTCGACACCGGGAGCCACGCCATCGGGGTCGTCACCCGGCAGCACGCCGACGACGAGCCCCCCGGCCTCAGAGGCACCGGCTGAGGCGGCAGCCATCACGCCGCAGTCGCGCCCTCCGGTGAGCAAGACCCAGCCGGCGCATGCGATGTCGCGACCGATCTCACCCGCGATCATCGTTGTAGCGATGTCGACGGTCCCACCGCCCATGACGCCGATGACGGTCCGCATCAAAGACTCCCCTCCGAGGTTCCCGTCTCATGGTACTGCATGGAAGGAGGAGCGGCCGTGGGTACGCGCTGACATCTCCCGCGGGTAACGAGAGAAGCCCCGCACAGGGCGGGGCTTCTTCACTTCGAGTGGTGCGCCCTGAGAGATTCGAACTCCCGACCTTCTGATTCGTAGTCAGACGCTCTATCCGGCTGAGCTAAGGGCGCGTGCCCGGCAAACGGGCTAGGCAATCCTGCCAGGATGCAGGCGGGTTGTCAAATGGCGGAGAGCGAGGGATTCGAACCCTCGAAGGGGCAATCAGCCCCTTACTCGCTTAGCAGGCGAGCGCCTTCAGCCTCTCGGCCAGCTCTCC
>CAYGKH010000111.1:0-6389 GCA_964350345.1 uncultured Coriobacteriaceae bacterium | reverse complement strand
TGTCGATCCCCATCCCGAACGCCACCGTCGCGACAACGATATCGATCCGGTCGCCGAGGAACGCTTCCTGCACCCGTGTCCTCTCGGCGGTGGCCATGCCCGCGTGGTACGCCTCGGCCGAGAAACCCTCGGCGCGCAGCCGTTCCGCGACCTGCTCGACCCGCTTGCGCGAGAGCGCGTAGACGATGCCCGACGCGCCGCGGTACTCGCGCAGGAACTCGGCGAGCTGAGCTGCGGGCTTGGTCTTGTACGCGGCGGAGTAGTGGATGTTGGGGCGGTCGAACCCGGTGACGAAGACGCGCGCATCTCCCAGTCCGAGCTGACGGACCACGTCGGTACGCGTCTGCTCGTCCGCCGTCGCGGTGAGCGCGACGATCGGGACGCCCCCGAATCGCTCGCGCAGGACGGACAGCCGCACATACTCGGGGCGGAAGTCGTGTCCCCACTGGCTTACGCAGTGCGCCTCGTCGATGGCGAAAAGCGCGATCTCGAGGCGCGCCAACTCAGCGAGGAACCCGTCAAGCACAAGCCGTTCGGGCGCGACGTAGAGCAGGTCGAGCGCCCCGGAGCGCAGGTCGCGCAGGACCGCGCGGGACTCCTCGGCAGAGAGCGAGGAGTTGAGGACGGCGGCGGCGACCCCGTTGGCGCGCAACGCGTCGACCTGGTCCTTCATGAGCGCGATGAGCGGCGAGACCACGATCGTCACGCCGGAGCGGTGCAGCGCCGGAATCTGGTAGCACAGCGACTTGCCGCCGCCGGTGGGCATCAGCACGAACGCGTCGCGGCCGGAGATGACGTGCTCGATGATCCCGGTCTGATGCGGCCAGAACTCCGGATAGCCGAAGACCTCGGCGAGTGTGTCGTTGATGGTGGTGGTGCGCAGGGACATCCGCTACTCTCCCGGAGCTGGTCGACGGTCAGGTGGCTCAGCTTCAGAGGGTACCCCATCCGGGTGACACTGCACGTCCAGCGCAGACGTGTTATACTTCGCGGAGCGAGTCAAAGATGGCTCGTAGGATTGCGACGTGACACACCGCATTCGAGCGGCAGTCGCGTCGTTTTGTTTTGCCCCGTTGGGGCAGAGAAGGTAGGTTCGCATGTCTGAGGGTAAAGTCAAGTGGTTCAACGCTGACAAGGGCTATGGCTTCATCGAGCGCGAAGGTGGCGAAGATCTCTTCGTTCACTTCTCCGAGATCCAGTCCGAGGGCTTCAAGTCCCTCGACGAGGGTCAGGCCGTCTCCTTCACGGAGTCCACTGGTCAGAACGGCAAGCAGCAGGCCACGCAGGTTCGCGCCATCTAGGCTCGTTCCTTCGAGCGCCAAGAGCCGGGTAGCCCTCACGGGTTGCCCGGCTCTGCTCATTTCTGGCCCCTCTCACTCCGGGCCGATGAGCACCACCCTCTCGAACCGTGCGTGCGCCCGCGCATCGGCCGAATAGAGCGTCGCAGCCAGCCGTTCAGCCAGTGCGGGCGCGAGTGCGTCGTAGAAGGAGCAGCCGAGCAGTCGACACTGACCGAAGGCGGCCTCGGCCACCGTATCGTCGAGCCCGACGACAGTGAGGTCAGCGTTTCGCAGGCTCCCCCAGGCGATCTCCCCCAGATCGGGGCCACCGTGACGCACGGCGACGCCGATGACCTCGTGAACGAAGTGGGCCGGCACCACAAGTCGGATTCGCGCCTCCCTGTGCTCTTCGAGAAGTCGTAGGGCTGAGGCGCGCCCGGGCTCCGGCTTGATCCATTTCACGCCCACCGACGAATCCAGCACCGCGAGCGGACGGTCACTCACTGCCCTCACCCCGGCCACTACGCGAGCGCTGGCCGGAAACCTCTCCACGAAGTTCGCGCAAGTGACCGAGCGACGTCAGCTCATCTTCACCCCAGCGTGCTGCAACCTCCTCGAAACCAGCAAGAGCATGGTCGATGCGCTCGCGACGCGCCTGCTCATAGCGAGCTGATTCCCGCGAGGCCACGTACGCGGCAGCGGCCTCGCGAATCACTGCACTGCGCGAACGGCCATCGACTTTGGCGAGCGCGTCGATGTCGCCGAGCAGATCGCCTGGCAGAGAGATGCTGAACTTGTCAACCGCCACTCTGGTCCCCCTCTATCGGTCGTACCTCATGGTCATACCTATAGTACGACTTTCAGGGCTTTCAGTCCAGGCGTCGGCCACGAGAGCGCGTCAGGATCCGGCGAGCCAGACACTCCCCCTCCTGGCGGTTCGGCTACAATGACCTCAACATCGGCTCAAGATCGAAGGGGGGGCCGGTGTCGCGCGCGGAAGAGGAGACGGCCATGACGCACGAGCAACACGCAGGGTCCGCAGCGGCCGGCGAAACGGTGATCGCCGTCGTGCCCAACGCCACGCTTATGAAGGGGTTCCTCGGCACCGGAAGTAGACTTCATGCGCTCGTGATCACCGCGAAGAGAGTCCTCTTCGCCCGAACGACCACGCAGATGCTGAAAGCTATCACGGCCGAAGCACGCGACGCCGCCAAGGCCGAAGGCAAGGGGTTCTTTGGCCAGTGGGGTGCGCAGATGGGCGCGCAAGGGATCCTCGCAGCGCGCTACTTCGACATGTCCCCCGACGACATCCTCGCCGAACACCCGGCGAACTTCGCAATCGAGCGCGATTCGATCGTGAAAGCCCGGCTCAAGATCGGAGCCGCAGGCGATCAGAACATGGCAGCATCCACGGACCAGCTCATCATCAAGACCACCGGCAAGAAGTACAAGGTGCAGCTGGGATCGGGAGCGAAACAGGCACGCGAGGCACTGATCGAGGCCGAGATGATCTGAGACGCGCTGCAGCGGCTCACAGGCGCGGCCCACACGACCGAGGAGGTCCACATGACCGACAACACCGAGAACACCTCCGAGGGGTGGCACATCCGAGGCGGAGAAGGTGCCGAGGAGTGGCAGACAGGGCCGTTCACCTGGGAGCAACTGGTCGGGTTCGTCCCTGAAGACCGCCTGGTGCCGGAGAACCTCGTGTGGCACCCTTCGATGACGGGGTGGGTCCCGGCGCGCAACGTGGCAGGGCTGTTCCCCCGCGAGATCGCGCCTGCCGAGGTCGCGCCTGCCGCCGAGCCTGAAGCAGTGCCGCAACCCACACCCAAGCGCAAGACCGGTCTCGTGATCGCCGCGGTAGCCGTCGCGGCCGTGCTTCTGGTAAGCGGCCTCGGCTTCGGGGCGTGGAAGCTTCTCGGCGGACCCGGCGGCGCAGGGCCCGGAAGCATGAGCGGACCCGACGTCGGTGCCGCATCACACACCGTCCCCGACCCCACAGACCTCGTCGAGACCGAGCGCTGGGGCGAGGTGCCCGCGAACCAGGTCGGCCTGCTCATGCACGAGAGCGCAGGCCGCAAGGACGCGGAGAAGGTGGCCGAGGCGCTGGGCGGCTCAGTCATCGGTGAGGTCGAGTTCGCAGGCGTCTACCAGGTCGGCTTCCCGGGCACATCGGAGGCGGACCTGACGACGGCGATCGATGCGGCCACAGCACACGACGCCGTGGAAGGCGCGTTCCCGAACGTGCAGGTCGAACTCGACATCGAGATCTGGGGTGTGCGCGTCGATCCCTACGAGGACCCGGTCTACCGCGGCGAGCCCGGAGACGGCTATCGGGCGATTGGAGTCAGTAAGGCGTGGGAGTACATCAAGGGATCCGGTATCGAACTCTCACCGGTACGAGTGGGCGTGACCGACGACGGCCTCTTCCGGCACGGGGAAGGCCGGGAACACGAGTTCGGGTCCAATGTGGGGATCGAATTCCCGAACGTGGACGCCGGGGAGCTCTCGGCGCCCTCGGCGGGGCCGAATGGCCAGCCGTATCCGTATGGAAGTCACGGGACGGGAGTCTCAACGATCATCGCCGCCGACCCGGATAACGGCGGCCCGGCAGGCATAGCGGGGCCACTCGGCGACAACCTCACGATCTCGATGACCAACATATTCTCGAGCCAGTACGGCTACTCGCAGAGCACGCCCGATCCCGACGACCCGACCAAGATGGTGTGGAGCGACGGTACGACCTACGCGATCGGCAACCTCGTGGCTCTGCGCGATCAGATCAGTAGCGGCGCGACGATCATCAACTGCTCGTGGGGCGCCACCGACACCGATGAGATCACTGTCGCGGCCTACCAGCGCTTCTTCCGGCGAATGGCCGAGGAGCATCCTGGCGTTCTCTTCGTCTGCTCGGCGGGCAACAACGGCAGATCGCTCGACGGATCCAGACGATTCCCGAGCGGGCTGTCGCTGCCCAATATAATCACGGTCGGGGCGCTCGACAACGACGGCGCGACTGCCGAGTACTCCAACATGGCAAGCGCCAACTACCAGGTCGACATCGCCGCACCGGGAACGCAGGCGATCGTCGGGCTCAAGCCGGACGGCGGCGTGTTCCGCGCGAATGGCACGAGCTTCTCGGCACCCAAGGTCGCCGCAGCGGCAGCGATCCTGCGGTCTATCGATCCGGACCTCAGTGCCGGTCAGATCAAAGACATACTCGTCGCAACCGCGCGTGACGGTGTCGCCACCCGCTCCACAGAGGCGGATGCCACCTCCAATCTCATCGGCCAGGAGGTCGGCGGACGCATACTCGCACTCGACCGCGCGGCATTCAAGGTCATCAACGACTCGCGCGTGAAGCGTGGCCTTGAGCCGCTCACGGAGGAGGAGCTCGAAGGGATGGGCGCCATCGACGCCGTCGCGATCATCGAAGGCGACCCCACCGAGATGACGGTGCGGGGCATCGTCAAAGGCGTCGGCGAGAAGGGTACCGACGTCAAGATCGACGTCTGGTCCACCAACAGCGCCATCTCGGGAAGCACCACACAGCGCCTCGACGGACCCGGCGAGACCGAGTGGGGAGTGACGCTCCCCTCGGGTGAGGGCTCCATCCGCGTGATGCGCCTCGACAACCGGGCAGCGAGCATAATCACCATCGAACAGCTCGACATCAACGGCACGTGGAGCGGGACGTTCACCTTCACCAGCATCGACATCACCGACCAGAAGGCCGCCGAGGAGGAGGGGTGCTCGACTGCTTTTGCTAGGGCTCTCGTCGGCGTCCCGCTGCCAGCGACCCTCGACGTCAGCGTCGATGACTCCGGCCGCGGTACCGCAACACTCGTGGTGGACGCCTCCGATGAGTTCGAAGACGGCGGTACCGACTCGCTGTCGTACTCGGTCACCCAGCAAGGCGGCTCGGTGACGTTCGAGCCCATCGACGGAGAAGGTATGTCGACGATGAGTGCGACCGTGAACCGCGACGGGACAATGCTTGCGATGAAAGGCACCACGGGTGCAAGCGGCAACGGCTGGAGGATGACCGCCGTCATGAGCGTGAGCAAACCCGAGTGAAGCCGGTACTGCTGCAGGTCGCGCTCGGTGAGCATACGGTCCTGCTGCGCTCCTACCCCGCATTCTACACGCTCGCGTGGGTCACGGCCGTGGTGCTCGGCGCGGTCGTCGCCGACCGCCGAGGTCTGTCCTGGCGCCGCACGCTCGCGGTCTACGGCCTGGCGCTCGCCGCCGGCATCGCAGGTGCACGCATCTTCGACCTTGGCATCGCAGGTACCTTCTACGCCGAGGATCCCTCACGCATCTGGAGTACGAACTTCCAGGGCTTCTCGCTCTACGGCGGCCTCGGTGTAGCGAGCCTCGTGGGCATCGCGCTCGCCCGTGCGTGGCACATGCCGGTCTGGCGCCTGGCCGACGCGGCGGTACCCGGACTCGCCGTGGGTATCGTCCTCATGCGAATCGGCTGCTTCCTCCGGGGATGCTGCTTCGGGGAGACCACTTCGGTGCCGTGGGGCGTCTCGTTCCCTGTGGGTAGCCCGGCATGGAGCCATCATGTCGCCGGCGGTCAGACAGGGGTGCTCGGGATCTTTGGACATGCTCAGCCAGTACACCCCACCCAGCTCTACGAACTGGCGGCTGCTATCCTGCTCGCGACACTCGCCCTCTCGATCATGCGCAGGCCAGGGACGGCCGACGGGATCGGCCTCCTCACTTTCGCACTCGGCTTCACGCTCTTCCGGCTCGGCAACGGGTTCTATAGGGCCCGCCAGACGGTGATCACGGCGCCCGAGTGGTTCTATCCTGCGTTCTACGTGGTACTCGCGGTGGTGCTCGCGACACTCCTTGTGTGGCGGATGCGGTCGCAGCGCCTCGACGGCCCTTGATCGGACCGCCACAGCGCTTCTTACAACATTTCCTTGCCTCAAGCGCCTCGCTGGCCGATAGTTTTGCTAGAGTCGCGATACACGAGCGCGGATCGAGAGTCTGGGGGTCTCATATGTTCTGTCCGAAGTGTGGTGCACAAGTACCCGACGGCAGTACGTTTTGCCCGATGTGTGGCGCCGACGTGAGGGCGACAGCCCCCGAGCC
>CAYGKH010000110.1:0-6413 GCA_964350345.1 uncultured Coriobacteriaceae bacterium | reverse complement strand
ACACCTTTCGTTGATATCGCGCGCACGGAGTGACGCGATATGACAGTCAGTGAAAGCGAGCGCACACACGCCCATATCGGATCGCCTCGACCCCTTGGTCACGGTGTGGGATACCGGTCCGATGCCGCTTTGTCCCCCCGGTCACCCGTGGGCTTTGTCGGCACCGTTACGACTCCGGTCGGGCCGGAGAGCCATCCGCCGAATCGTTCGATCGGCTCTCTCCTCGTCGACTGGGTTGCGGACCCTCACCTGCGGTCCCACCCAGTCCTGGCGCTTGGTCGTAGCGTCTGCTCGTGCGGCACCTCCTTTGAGCGCTCCAGCTGATTCTGCCGCCGAGTATACCAGCCACACGCCGCCGAGCGGCCTACAGGGCGGTTACAGTGCGCCCTCCGCGGGCGGTGGGTTCTCGGGACCAGCGAACACGGTCCCCTCTCTCAACTCGACCGAGTAGGTACGAAGCGGCCGCGGGTGACGCGTCAGCGCAGCCAGGCTCGCGGCTGCCCCGGACCACTCGGTCCAGCGCACCACACTGCCATCTCTCAGATCGAACTGTGAACCGTGAAACGGGCATGTGAGCACGGTGCCCGCGAGCGACCCCTTGCTGAGGTGTGCGTGCAGGTGGGGGCAGCGCTCGTCGGTGACATAGAACTCACCGTCAACGCGCGCGACGAGTAGGTTGTGCCCCTCGACGACCACCGCTGTCATCTCTCCGTCAGCGAGCATGTCGCCATGCATGAGTTCGATGTAGTCATCCATGGTGACCTCTTACCCCAACTCTGTGCGCACGACTTCCACGAGAGTGTCTACGACCGTGCGGGCGGTGTCCTCGTCGGCAGCCTCCGCCATCACGCGAACGACCGGCTCAGTCCCGGATGCACGCACGAGTACCCTCCCGGACTGGCCGAGCTTTTGCTCCGCTTCGTGGATCGCATCGTTGACGGCGGCGCTCACGCCGATACGGCCCTTGTCGGCTACATGCACGTTGACGAGTACTTGAGGGTAGTGCTGCATGACCCGGCGCAGGTCGGAAAGTGGCCTGCCGCTACCGCGAATCGCCGACGCCAACTGCAAGGCCGTGATGAGGCCATCACCGGTGGTATTGTGCTCCATGAAGATGATGTGACCGGACTGCTCTCCGCCCAGCACCGCTCCCGAGGACTGCATCTGTTCAAGAACGTACCTGTCTCCTACCTTGGTCTTGATCACGGTGATGCCCCGGTCACGCATCGCGACCTCGAAGCCGAGGTTGGCCATCACCGTGCTGACCACCGTGTCGTGCGGCAGCTCATCGCGCTCCTTCATCTTAGACGCACAGATGGCCATGATGACGTCACCGTCGATCTCGGCACCGGTCTCGTCCACGGCGATGACGCGATCGGCATCTCCGTCATGCGCGATCCCGAAGTCGACCTGGTGCGTGCGTACCACCTCGGCAAGCGGACCGAGGTCCGTCGAGCCGCACGCGTCGTTGATATCCATCCCGTTCCAGTCGCAGTTGAGCACGATCACCTCGGCGCCGAGCTCGCGCAGGGCCACCGGGGTCGTCACACTCGCTGCTCCGTGGCCGCAGTCGACGGCGATCGTCATACCCGCCAGATCACCCCCTATCGTCGAGATCGCGTGGGCCAGGTAGCGCTCGATCGCGTCGCTAAGGTGGTGGACCCTGCCGATCCCGGCGCCCCGCGGGCGCTCCCAGTCCCGCTCGGCGAGCGTGAACTCCTCGATCTGGTCCTCGGTCTCGTCGGGAAGCTTGAGCCCCTCTCGGCTGAAGAGCTTGATGCCGTTGTACTCCGCAGGATTGTGAGAAGCGGAGATGACCACGCCGCCATCCGCCTCGAGCTCGCGGGTCAGGTAGGCGATCGCGGGAGTCGGCACGATGCCGGCGATCAACGCATCCGCTCCACCCGAGCAGATTCCGGCCACGAGAGCCGCCTCGAGCATGTCGCCCGAGCGCCGCGTGTCCTTGCCGACCACGATCCTGCCCCTGCCACGGTCACCGAGGAAGTCTCCGGCAGCTTCGCCGAGACGGAAAGCGAGTTCAGGGGTCAGTTCGACGTTCGCGATGCCGCGCACGCCGTCGGTACCGAAGAGGCGGGTCATAGTCAGCTCCCCTTAGTCAATGCACAGGACCCGCCACGAGGGCGGGCCCTGTCCGAATCCGGATGGTGTCCTCGCAAACGACTAGCGCTTCGAGAACTGCGGACGCTTGCGCGCCTTCTTCAGGCCGTACTTCTTGCGCTCGACCATTCTCGGGTCGCGTCGGATGAGTCCGGCGCTCTTGAGATCGGCGCGATACTCGTCACCAGCCTCGAGCAAGGCGCGCGCGATGCCGTGGCGAAGTGCTCCAGCCTGACCGCTGACGCCGCCTCCGTGGATCGAAGCGACCACATCGAAGCGACCCGAGGTCTCAGTCACCCGGAAGCACTGCTCGATGTAGGCGACGTGCGCGTCGCGGCCGAAGTAGTCGGCGGCAGGCTTGCCGTTGACCGTGATCGTCCCGGTGCCGGGAGTGAGGCGCACGCGCGCCACCGAAGTCTTGCGGCGTCCGATGCCGCGGTAGACAGCTTTGTTCTCAGCCATGCGCTAACCCTCCAGGGTGATCTCGCGGGGCTTCTGGGCCTCGTGCGGATGCTCTGGTCCGGCGTAAGCCTTGAGCTTCTTGCCCATCGCCCTGCCCAGTGTGTTCTTCGGCAGCATTCCCTTGACCGCCATCTCGATGACGCGCTCGGGACGCTTCTCGAGCAGCGTGGCGATCGGTACCTCTTTGAGACCGCCCGGGAACCCGCTATAGCGGTACTTGAACTTGGTGGTCATCTTGTTCCCGGTAAGCCTGATCTTGCTGGCGTTGACGACGATGACGAAATCGCCGGTGTCGACATGCGGGGTGTACTGCGGCTTATGCTTCCCTTTGAGGATCTGTGCGACCTCGCTGGCAAGCCGGCCCAGCACCATATCGGCAGCATCGACCACGAGCCACTCGCGCTCCACCTCGCCGGGCTTGGCATGGTAGGTCTTCAATGGTCCTCCAAACGAACTGATATGCGGTGTGTTCTGTGTTCCAGGTTTCACGGGGCCTAGAAGCGAACCCTTACACTCTATCCAGCGCCCCAGCGACTGTCAACATGTACACGTATCCGGGCGTATCCATATCTGCCGAGGGACTTCGCTCCCCGCCGCAGCCATCAGCGGAGCACCGCCTCACAGCCAGCACTCCTCCGGATAGCTGACGCGCCAGAGCGTGAGGCCGCAGGGGGGCGCCGTCGAGCCTGCTGCCGCGCGGTCGCACGCCCTGAGCGCTTCGCCGAGCCAACCCGGCCCGCGCCTTTTCAGCCCTACCTCGACCAGAGAGCCGACGATCACCCTCACCATCGAGTGCAGGAACGCATTACCAACGATACGAACGACCACAGAGTGCTCGCCGAGGGTCTCCTCGGGAAAGATGTCGATCGCCTCCATACGGCGGACGGTGCGCTGTCCCCGGGCACTCTCGGCCACACAGAAGGAGCGGAAGTCGTGCTCGCCGAGGAGGAGCTCGGCCGCCTCGCGCATGGCGCCGAGGTCGAGGGCGTGCTTGATCCACCAGGCGACCGGCGCAAGGAAGAGCGGGGGGACCGGACCGGGCACGAGCCGATAGCGGTACTCGCGAGCCTCTGCGTCGAAGCGTGCCGAGAACCCGTGAGCGGCACTCCGAACGCCGGTGATGACGATCCCCTCTCCGGCGAGCGCGTTGAGCGAGCGGAGCAGGGCGTGCGTATCCGGCACGGCCGCGCTCGTCTCGAAGGAAACGACCTGACCCAGTGCATGCACCCCGGCGTCGGTCCGACCTGCGCCGACCGTCTCGACCGGCCCACGCAAAGCGGTGGCAAGCGCCGACTCTATCCTACCCTGGACCGTATTGAGTCCCGTCTGCCGGGCGAACCCGGAGAACGGCGCACCATCGTAGGAGACAGTGAGTGCAAAGGTCGATGCCGCACGCGCTGTCCCGGTCATCTACACCATCACCCCGATCGCGATCATCGCTGTGGTCCCCAGAAGGAGTGCCGCGGTATCCGCCGACGTGAACCTGCTCTCGATCATGCGGGTCCTGCCCTCTCCGCCACGATAGCACCGTGCCTCCATAGCGGTGGCGAGTTCGTCTGCACGCCGGAACAGGCCGACGAAGAGGGGCACGAGCACGGGGATGTAGGCCCGAGCCCGCTTCAGTGGCCCACCCGTGTCGAAGCGGGCGCCGCGGGCGATCTGTGCGACCACGACTTTCTCCGCCTCCTCGGCGGTCGTCGGGATGAACCTCAGCGCGACGGTCAGCATCATCGCGACCTCGGCGGCGGGAAAGCGGACGGCCTCGAGTGGACGCATGATCCGCTCAAGACCGTCAGCAAGCCGGACCGGGGAGGTCGTGAGGGTGAGCAGCGAGGTCCCGACGATGAGGAGCACGATCCTCAGTGCAAAGAAGACCCCCGTCTGGAGGCCGTAGGGGTCGACCGCGACCGGACCGAAGCGCACCAGGGCCACTGTGGCCGGGTTCCATCGCAGTGCATGCGCCAGGAGTGTGAACACAAGGATGACCGAAAGGGCACGGATTCCCCGCAGGACGAGGTGCGGCGGGACTCCGGCGACCCGCACCGCCACCACCGCGAAGAGGCCCGCGACGAGAAGACCGAAGAATCCGTCGACGGTGAAGAGCATGAACATGAAGGCGGCGATAAGTCCCATCTTGGCGCGAGGCTCGAGTCGATGGACCGGCGAGTCCCCCGGGACGTACTGCCCGAACGGTACGCGCGCTTTCATCGGGCCCCCTCACCAGAGCGGACTAGCGAGCGCGCTGCATCGCGCGGATCGATCACGTACTGGCCGACCCGGTGACCCGCCTGCTCCGCGAGCAGCTGAGTCCTCAGCACCTCGGGAACCCGCAAGCCCGCATCGGTGAACCGGTGCGGGGATGCGATAAGTTCTCCCGCAGAACCGAAGAACGTCACCTCGCCGTCGGTGAGCAGAAGCACGCGATCCGCCATGCCGAGGAACTCCTCGGCATCGTGAGTGACGACCACCACTCCTGCGTCGTCTCTGGCGGCCCCGACGACTTCGCGCACGGCCGCACGCCCCCGTGCGTCGAGCCCGGCTGTCGGCTCGTCGAAGAGCATCAGACCGGGCTGCATCGCAAGGACCCCCGCGATGGCGACACGCCGGGCCTCCCCTCCGGAGAGCGAGAAGGGAGAGCGATGGGCGAACTCGGCAGGATCCATACCCACCGCGATGAGCGCCCGGTGAGCGGCAGCCGTCGCCTCCGCCTCACCCGACCCCCGGTTTCGCGGTCCGAAGGCGACATCCACCTCGACGGTCTCTGCGAACAACTGCGTCTCGGGTGACTGGAACACCAGGCCGACCGGAGGCGTCGCCCCTGCGAGCGGAGCGTCGACCACAATGCCGTCGTACGTGACTGAACCTTCGGTGGGAATCAGCAACCCTGCGGCTAGTCGCAAGAGGGTCGACTTGCCTGAGCCGGTCGCCCCGAGCACAAGTGTGAGCATACGTGGCTCAAGGTCGAGATCGATAGAGGAGAGGGCCCTCGTTGCGAAGTCCGTCCCCGCATCATAGGAGTAGCCGACGCCATGAAACGACAGGATCACAGCGCATCGACCACCGCTTCAGCGGTATACGCCTCCACCGGGACATCTATCCCGAGCGACCGCAGTTCGCCGGCCAGCACGCCGATGGGCGGCATCGTGAGTCCAAGGTCGCCGAGGTCGGCCGAGGAGAACACCTCGGCAGGCAGTCCCTCCAAAGCCACCTCTCCACGCTCGAGCACGATCACGCGGTCCGAGCGTGCGGCATCAGCAAGATGGTGCGTGATGTGCAGGATCCCCGTGCCGTGTGACCGAAGGGTTTCGAGGACTGCGAGTACGTCTGCCCTGCCCTGGAGATCGAGCATCGCGGTAGGCTCATCGAGGATGAGGTACGCGGGCTCGAGGGCGAGTGTGCCCGCTATCGCAAGGCGCTGGCGTTGGCCTCCGGAAAGATGGTGCGGCTCCCGGCGCTCCAGCCCTGCCAGTCCGACAGCATGGATCGCCCGGTCGACGCGTTGCCGGATCTGTGCAGGCGGAACGCCGAGGTTCTCGGGCCCGAAGGCCACATCCTCCTCGACGGTGGTCGAGACGATCTGGTTGTCGGGATTCTGCAGAACGAGACCGACCCGCGTCCGCACATCCCAGATACGCGCCTCGTCACACGTGTCCATTCCGTCGACGAAGACGGCGCCCCTCGTCGGCGTGCGCACTCCGTTCGCCAGCAGGGCGAGGGTGGACTTCCCCGAGCCGTTCGAGCCGAGCACCGCCACAGCCTCTCCCCGCTCAAGACTCAACGACACTCCGCGGAGGGCAGGAACATCGCCGGAAGGTGTCGGGTACGTATAGCCC
>CAYGKH010000109.1:748-6559 GCA_964350345.1 uncultured Coriobacteriaceae bacterium | reverse complement strand
CCTGAGGCCATCGTCGAGCGCGCCCTCCGTGAGCTCGCCGCCGCCGATGTGCGCAACGGGAATCCGGAGCAGGTAGGCGGCGGTCACCGCCGCGAACGCCTCGTAGCGGTCGCCGAGCACCACGCACGCGTCAGGGCCAGCCCCGGCGAGTGCTGACGCAATTCCCTGGACCGCGCGGCCGACCGACCCGGCGACTGCCTCGAACGAGTCGCCGTCGAGGATCGGGACCCGGGCGTCGATGGCAAACCCGTCCCCCGCGATCTCGCGCCACGTCTCACCGTGGCGCGGATCGAGGTGTGCACCGGTCACGATGGTATGCAGCTGCATCGCTTCGCGCCGCTCGATCTCGCGCATGACGCTCTTGAGCAGACCGTATTCGGCCCGCGTTCCGGTCACCACCGAGACGGTCCGCATGCCCATCACTCGACCTCCCGCTTGTCGATGAGCTCGTCGGCCGCATACGCCCGGTGCGCCATCCGGCCCATCACGCGGTCCCAGAGCATCGGAGTGATGCCGGTACCCGGACGCTTGGCCGCCAGGTTCTCCTCGTTGAACACCTCGCCCGCGGCGATGTCCCGTGCGGCGACAATGCTCTTGCGTGCCACTGCCATGGTCGCCCGCTCCGAGGGGGTGGGGATCTTGCGCCCGTCGCCGAGCGCGACCTCGATGTGACGGACCGCGCGCACCAGCTCCGCGAGCTCGGCGGGCTCCGTGCTTGCGGCGTGGTCCGGCCCGGGCAGCGTGCAGTCGAGCGTGAAGTGCTTCTCGATCACAGTGGCCCCGAGTGCGACAGCCGCAATCGCGACCTCGTTTCCGACAGTGTGGTCCGAGTAGCCGACCTCGAGGCCGAACTCCTCGCGCAAGCCAACAATCGCGCGAAGGTTCACCTCGTCGTATGGCGTGGGATACTCACTCGTGCAGTGCAGCAGCGTGACCTGCTCCCCTGATGTGCCCGCCGCTTCGAGTGTCCCGAGCGCAGCACGGATGTCCTCCATGGTCGACATCCCAGTAGAGACGAGCAGATGGACACCGAGGTCTGCGAGTTGCCGCAGGTAAGGAAGGTTCGTAATTTCGCCGGAGGGCACCTTGATCGTAGAGAGCCCGAGCTCAGCCAGTAGCCGGATAGCGCCGGCGTCGAAGGGCGATGAGAGGAAATCGACGCCAGCCGCGGCGCAGTGGGCCATGAGCTCGCAGTGGGCGGCTTCATCGAGTTGGAGCCGCCGGACCATCTCGAGCTGCGACTCGGAGGCCTCGGTCGTCCTAGACTGGTAGGGGGCCTTGGGTGCGCTCGCCGAGACGATCGCCTCGGCGTGGAAGGTCTGGAACTTCACCGCGTCCGCCCCTGCGGCCGCGGCCGCATCGACGAGGCGGTGCGCCATCCCGACATCGCCGTTGTGGTTGACACCCGCCTCTGCGATCACATACACGCGCATCGGTCTCACGCTTCCCTCACGGTGCCGAGAAGTGGCGCAGGTGCGACTGAAGCTGCTCCATCTGTCCCACGTCAATCCATGACTCCTCGGACACGGGATAGACGCCCACGCTGATGTCGTCCGCAAGGCACGAGTCCACGAGGTCAGTCAGATGCGACATGCGACCATCGGGTACTCGACTGATCAGCGCAGGTTCGATTACATACATGCCCGTCGAGACGAGAAGGTTGAGCGCGGGTTTCTCCTTCATGCCAACGAGCCTTCCTCCGGGTCCCACTTCACACACCCCGTAAGGGATGGTCACATGTTTTGCCGAGACCACGAGCGTGATCCCATGGCCACTTGCGCGGTGCATCTCAAGGATCTCGGCGTAGTCGGCGTCCACAAGAATGTCGCAATTCGACAAAAAGAACGTCTCCTGGAGTGCCTCGGACATCATCGCAAGACTGCCTACCGTCCCAAGTGGCTCGTCTTCGTCGTAGTAGCTAATCTTGTACGCCGAATCCGCCAGATATGCACGGATGAGATCGGCCTTGTAGCCGAGCGAGACATGGAACTCGCAGCAACCGTGGGACGCGAAACGCTGCATGATGAGATCAAGGATAGGCTGCTCGCCAAGTGGGATCAGGGGTTTTGGCAACACGTGCGTATACGGTGCGAGTCGCGCTCCTCGGCCACCGGCCATGACGACAACAGGGCAGCCCAGCTGCGGACGTTCGACTTCGCGCTCGCTGCTCATGAAGTCCGTCCACCAGATAACATCAACAACATGACCGTCCTCGTCTACGACTGGGACGGACTCGATGCGCGACTCAACCATCAGCTGACGCAGATCCTCTCGATCGAAATCTGGTTCGACGACTAGGGGGTCGGGGTTCATCGCCGCTTCGATATGGTTGTCGAGCGTGCGCCCGCTCAGAATCCAGCGACGAATATCTCCATCGGTGGCGATACCGGCAAGCCTGCCCTGTTCATCAGTCACGAGCACGACCTTGCGCGCGGCTTCGTCCATGCGTCGCAGTGCGCTTCCGATCGTCGATTCGGCGGGTACCGACAGGCTGGCAAGCATATCGTCGTTCATCAGCGCTCGTGCACCTCCTTGATCGACTCGATGACGTACTCTACCGCGTCATCGCTAAGACCGCTGCCGCTCGGCAGGTTGAGCACGTGCCCGGCGGCGTGCACGGCTCGCTCGATGCGATACGCCTGGCAGTGCGCGTACGGCGTCTGCAGGTGGTTGGGCTGCCACACAGGGCGCGCCTGGACGCCCTTCATATCGAGCGCGGTCATCAACCCCTCCGCATCAGCGCCAAAGCGAGCTGGATCGACCCACACGGCGGAGAGCCAGCCGTTTGGCCGCGTTCCACCGGGAGAGCCGATCACTTCGATGCCATCGAGGGCTCCGAGTCCCTCCGTGTATCTCGAGTGAATGGCACGCCGGCGCTCGACGCGCCCCCCTAGGTCCTCGAGTTGGGCTACGCCGATCGCAGCTTCGATGTTGGTGAGCCGGTAGTTGTAGCCCACATCCTCGTGACGGTAGCGCACCGGGTCGTCCTTAGCCTGCGCACAGAGGTAGCGCGCACGCTCGGCAAGCTCAGCGTCGTGCAGGAGCAGCATGCCCCCGCCGCCGGTGGTGATGATCTTGTTCGTGTTGAAGGACAGGACGCCAAGCGGAGCTATCGCGCCCGCATAGCTACCAGCAAGCGGCCCATCCGTGTACGTCGACCCGAGCGCCTCACTCGCGTCCTCGATGACATCAAGACCATAGCGCTCCGCGAGCTCCATAATCGCGCCCATGTCGCAGGGCGCGCCGAAGACATGCACTGGAATGATAGCGCGCACGCGCCGACCGCTCGACCGATTGACGAGCCCATCCGGGGTCGCCGAGCACTCCTCCGCAAGGAAGGCTCCGACCTTCTCGGCGTCAATATTGAGGTGCTCGTCGCAGTCCATGAAGACCGGCTCGGCGCCGGTGTAGCGAATCGCGTTGACCGGAGCGATGAAGGTGATGGTCGGGATCAGCACTTCGTCGCCGGGACCTACGCCCCGCATCACGAGCGAGAGGTGGAGTCCGGAGGTCCCATTCATCACGGCCACTGCATGGGCGGCGCCGGTAGTCTCGCGGATTCGATCCTCGAACAGCCCAACGAAGCGTCCCGCCGCGGAGAGCCATCCCGTGTCGAGGCACTCTTTGACGTACTCCCACTCGCGTCCGGCAATCACCGGCTCGCTCAGTCCTATGCGCCGCACGCCCGAATCAGACATTGTAGATATCCCACTTGTAGCGCCCGAGATTCTCCGGGTCGCGAAACCAGTCGATCGTCTGCTGTAGCCCCTCGCGCAGCGAGACCTGCGGGGACCACTCGGTGAGCTCGCGCACGAGCGTGTTGTCGCCGAGCAACCGCTCGACCTCGCTCTTTCCGGGGCGCAAGCGCGCCTCGTCCCCCACGACTCGGGCGGACGGGTTGATGAGATCGATGAGCGTCTGTGCGAGCTCCCCCATCGGAATCTCCGCGCCGCTCGAGATGTTCACCTCACGCCCCACCGCCGCGTCGCTCTCGGCGACAGCGATGTAGCCGACCACCGTGTCGCTCACGTAGGTGAGGTCGCGGGTCGGGTGCAACGCACCGAGTTTGATTTCCTCCGCCCCGGCCACCAGCTGAGAGATGATGGTGGGGATGATGGCCCGCGCGGACTGGCGCGGTCCGTAGGTGTTGAAGGGACGGACGATCGTCACCGGCAGGTCGAAGGACCGGCAGAACGAGTCAGCGATCGCATCGGCGCCGATCTTGGACGCCGAGTACGGCGACTGTCCCTGACGCGGGTGGCTCTCGTCGATCGGCGCATAGCGCGCAGTCCCGTAGACCTCCGAGGTCGAAGTCACAGCCACACGCTCTACACCGTGGTCCCGGGCGGCCTGCAGGATGTTGAGCGTTCCCTTCACGTTAGTGTCGATGTACGAATCCGGTGAATGATACGAGAAAGGGATCGCGATGAGTGCCGCCAGGTGCAGCACGGCGTCGCAACCCTTCATCGCCTCGCGCACTCCGTTGGGGTCGCGCACGTCGCCCGCGAACACGTCGAGCTCGCGCCGACGCTCCTCGGCGATCGTGTCGAGCCATCCCCACGAATTGAACGAGTTGTAGTAGACGAACGCTCGCACGTCCGCACCGTGGTGCAGCAGTGCCTCGGTCAAGTGACTACCGATGAACCCGTCGGCACCAGTGACGAGGACCTTCTTGCCAGAAAACTGCAACTGCGGCTCCCAACCACGACTGCTTAATAAAACACTTCACTGGTCGTTCGCCGACGCGGACTCTGACCGTGTCTCGATACTCACGACATCGATTACCGCATCCCAAAACCGCTCAGGAGAGGCGATCTCCTTCCCCATCAGACCGAGCAGAACTCTTGTATTCGTGAGGTCTAGGCTCCCTCGAGTAATCGTCACCCTGTAGCGAGGTGAGGACGAATCATACTCCCAACAGTTGTACTGCTCGTAGTAAATCAAGGTCAGAGGATCGAACCGGTCTTCCTGGGACTCATCCACACCGAAGCGGCTAGCGTCATCGAACACCATACGCATCATTCCATTATACTCGTAGAAACGGTACGTGCGCCCAGCGACGTTCAGTTCAGGTACTCGGTCCGAGAAGATGAAGTGGCCACCATGCCTCATGTCGCCACTCTCGGCCATTCGCTGCATGAGAGAGACCTGCTTGTACCAGTCTGCCTGGAAGTCGAGCGAGATGCGCATGTTCGCACTGATGAAGATGCCGATCAGCAGGCATGTCGCCAGAAGACCCGCAGGTTGCCCCAGGCGAAGCAACCGGGTCAAGAGAGAAACGCTCGCATAGACGAGGAGTGCCGCACCGACAGGAATAAGGAGCTGGTGTCGGCTGTCCCAGACGCCTGCCATCTGAGGCAGCTTCCCTACCGCGAGATACGGAAAGGCTCCGAGGAATAGTACGACGAACGCCGCGCCCAGGAGCGCGAATTGACGGGTCGATGAGGGCGCTTGCCCTCCATCTTCGGTCAGGCGACTCTTCAACACGAGCGCGTACAGGAGGATGCCCACAACAAGCCCCGGGATGAGCTGCGACGAGAACGCCGCTACGGTTGGTTCAACGATCGATGCGTCAAAAGCCTCCGGCAGCATCTCGAGACCCTTTCGCGCATCCTCGAGAGACACCTCGTTGTAGTTTTCGTATAGGCCGGATGAAGGAAGTGCTACGGTACGGATAGCCCAAGCCACCGGCGGCAGCACCCATAAGAAGCCGTAGCGGGCCGCCAACACTCGCCGGTCTCGGACGTCACGCAGGTCCTCACCCTGCGCCCACATCACGTATGCGGGAACCACGAACAGGAACATCAGCAA
>CAYGKH010000109.1:0-738 GCA_964350345.1 uncultured Coriobacteriaceae bacterium | reverse complement strand
AGCAACGAGCCCGTCGACAGCATCGAGAACATGAGGGCTGCACCGGCCGCGAACCGGCGCCACGGCCGAGGGTCGTCGAAATCAACCGCGACCAGCCACCAGCCGACCATGAAGACCGCGAGCGAGATGGCGTACATAAGATTGATATGAGCGTAACGTGCCCCGTTCACGGGAAACACCGCAAACAGAGCAGGTATGGCGATGCGGGCAGCACTGTCGAGTCCTGGCAAACGGAGCAGGATCCGGTGTAGCGCCACTGCGGATATCAAGTACGAGACGAACGCCAGAATGTGGCCGAAACGCTCCGTACCGGGAAGCCAGGAGAGCAGTCGGAGCAGATCCCACTGCCAGAATTGTCCCTGTTGGCGAGACCACTCAGCCGCGGCACGCGCACTCATGTCCAGGGCCGCCCAATCGTCCCAGTAGCGCCCTGTGGCGAAGAGCAGCAGAAACCAAGAAGACGTGTAGATGGCCGCTACTACCAGCACCTCGCGACCTGCCAACCCCGTATTGGTGTGCCCCGCGGCCACCATGCAACTTGAGGTCGCTTTGGATCTCACGCAGGAGGGAGAACCCATGGACGTTCCCGTTGCATGCTCGTGGTCATTCATCCATCTCTCCCACGAACACCCAACGGTGGAACGCGACATAGTTGAAGATAGTAGAGCCGACGAGGGCGATGGCCTTCGCGCCGGGAATCACGAGAGTGGTCGATATCGCAAGGACTCCCGCACCTTC
>CAYGKH010000108.1:0-6620 GCA_964350345.1 uncultured Coriobacteriaceae bacterium | reverse complement strand
GTAGAGCGCAAGCGAACGCTCGACGGCTGCAGTCGAAGAGTACTCGTCAAGCGCGTGCAGCCGGGCGCGGCGGCCCATCTCGGCTGCTGCAGCCGGGTCGCGAACAAGGCGCACGATCGCCTCGGCAAGAGCGCTCGCATCCCCCGGCGGGACGAGTGCGATCTCGGAGCCGTCCTCGAAAAGCCCCGCGATACCCGGCACCGCGCTGGCGACGATGGCCCGGCCGAGAACAGCTGCTTCAAGCAACGCTGTAGGTGCTCCCCCGCCGATGCTCGGGAAGGCGCACACGTCGAGAGTGCGCAGCACGGCCGGGATGCTCTCGACCTCGCCAAGGACCCGGACGTCGGGCATGCGAGCGATGCGCCGCTCCACCTCGGCATGTGCAGGGCCGACGCCAGCGATGCGAACGTCGATCTCGGCGCCGCCGTCGAGAAGCAGTTCAGCCGCGTCGAGCAGGACGCCGATCCCGCGAGAGTGCTCAAGACGGCCCGCGAACCCCACGACCGGCCGTCCGGAAGGCGGAGGTGTGGTCCCTCGCCTGGCGTCAGTGAGGACACCGGGGACGCTCACGCTCGGCGGGTCGTAGACGATGCGCTCGGGCGATGCGCCGGCCGCGACGATCTCGGGAGCGAGGGAGGCGCAGTCGACAAGGATGCGGTCGGCCCGGGAGAGCGTCGCGCGGTCCAGCCGGCCGGCGATGCGACCGCCCCTCGGCCAGGAACCGCACGGGATGGAGTTGACGACGTTGACCGGGAGGAGCATGGCCGCCCGGCGAGACGCGAGATCGGCTGCAAGCCCCGCGGAGTGCACGCACACCGGACGATGCCGCTGCAGATGCGAGCGCACGCGGCCGGTGCTGCGCAGGTAGTGGCGCGGCGTGAGCACCGTGTCGACGACCGTCGCGCCCAGTGCGAAGGCTGCGGCGGAGAGCGCGGTTCTCGGCGGGCACATCACGAACACCGTGGCGCGCCGGTCGAGGAGCGCGGGTATCACCGCGAGAATGCGGCGCTCGGCCCGGCCGAGGGTCTCTCCCTCACGGCTGGAGACGAAGACGAACGTGGCTTGTTCGAAGCGGCCGGGCACGGTCAGTCACCCACGGCGAGAGAAGAGAACAGTTCGAGGTAACCGCGCACCATGCGATCGAGCGTGAAGTGTTCCTCAGCCCGACGCGCGCCCGCGGTGCCCATTGTGCGCGCGAGGTCGGGATCGGCGAGTAGACGGGCGACTGCGGCAGCGAGCGCCTCCGGATCGGCAGGCGGCACGAGAAGGCCGGTCTCACCGTCGGCGACCACGTCGGTCACGCCGCCCACCCGGGTCGCGACCACCGGTTTGGCAAGCGCCATCGCCTCGGCGGCGACGAGCGAGAACCCCTCGGACAGCGACGGGATCACCACGACCTCGCACGCCCCGATCACGGATGCCGCGCTGGGCACATGGCCGAGGAAACGAAGGTGCTCACCGAGCCCGGCCGCGTATGCGATCTCACGAAGGCGAGACTCCTGGGGTCCGGAGCCCGCGACCACGAAACGTACGTGCGGCATGCGGACGCTGAGCGCGGCCGCCATCCGGATGAAGTACTCGACGCCCTTCACCGGCGCAAGCCGCCCGATACAGCCGACCACCGGGCCGGCCCCGTCGAACACGTCGGGGAGCGGATGCGCCGCCGCCTCGGCGCGAACGGCCTCGATGTCGACACCGTTGGGAATCAGGTGGATCCGCGCGGGATCGGCTCCGGCGCTACACAGCGCGTTGCGCACTGCCGAGGAGATCGCGACGAACCCATCGACCCGGGAGCGGCCGGCGGCTTCGAGGCGGCGGCGCATGGCGAGGCGCAGCGGGCCGGTGCCCTCGTGGCGTGAGGCTTCGGGCTCGGTGTGGACGATGTTCACGACCGCGACATCTAAGCCGCGGGCCGCATGGCGCACGCACACGTTCGTGAGGAAACCGGTGCCGACGAGCACCTGTGCGCCGGAGCTGGCCACTGCATCACGTATCCGAACGGGCACGTGAGCCAGTCGCGCGCGGGAGAAGTCGAGTTCCGTCACGGTCGCACCGGCGCTGGTGGCCTGCTCGGCGAGAGCGCTGGACCCTGCGGCTACCAGCCCGACATCCCAGCCCGCTGCGAGCGCACCGCGTACGAGGTGCATCAAGTGCACTTCACCGCCGCCGAGCGTGGGAGCGGCGAAGTTGTTGACGAACACGATCGATCTGGTTGCAGGCTGAGTCATCGATTCACCTCGGCACCAGTGTACGGTACGCGGCGGGCGTCGTGCGCGACAGAGCGGGTCCCGTTCTCGGCCGGTTGCTCAGACACCCGGCGGCACCCCTCCGGTATACTGTGCACCGCCACCGGCACCCGTCAGTCAGGACGCCCACCTGTGTTCAAGAAACCGATCGCGTTCCTCAGCGAGTATCTGCGCATCAACGCCATCCGGCGGATGCTCACCATCGTCGACGTCAAACGCTCCGAGATCGCCGGACTCGTCGCCTTTGCGGCCGTGTTCGCCATCTTCGAGGGCATCGGGATCTCGCTACTCCTCCCGATCCTTCAGTACGCCGAGAGCGGCGGTGCGACGGCTTTCGGGGGATCCGGGATCATCTGGCAGGTCCTCGAGCGCGCCATGAACGCGGCCGATCTGCCGGTCACGCTCCCCGTCCTCCTCGGGCTCGCATTCGCCCCCATCCTGATGCGCCAGGTCGTCTTCTACTTCAAGACCTGGTACTCGGCGATCGTGTCCAGCCGTATCGCGCTGCGGATGCGCATGCAGACACTCGATACCGTGCTCGACGCCGACCCCGAGTTCTTCGGGCGCCACTCGGTGGGCAAGCTCGTCAACGTCCTTATCTCACAGACCGGCGCGGCGGGCTCGGCGATCCTCGCTGTGATCAGACTGCTCTCGATCGGTCTGCTCATCGCGCTCTACGTCGCGATCCTCTTCGCGATCTCCATGCCGCTGACGCTGGTGACCGTGCTGTTCGCCCTGTTCGTCTCCTACGTCATCAAGGCGAACATCAAGCGCATCCGGGAGTTTGCCATCGAGTCGGCGGCAATCAGCCAGGAGATGATGGGCAAGATCGTCGAGCGCATGGGGCTCATGCGCCTGATCAAACTGCGTGATATGAAACGCGAGGAGTCGCGACGGATCCATGCGTTCTCCGAGGAGATGCGCCAGATCGGCATCAAGAAGGCGCGCATCGGTGCACGCATCGAGGTCACCGCCGACCCGCTCCTCATGCTCTCGGTGTTCATCACGCTCTACATCGGAATCGCCGTACTGGGAATGACCCTTGCGCAACTCGGCCTCGTGGTCTTCGTGCTGAGCAGGCTCAACGCCAAGGTCAAGGAGTTCAACCAGGGCCGACAGGAGATCTCCACCAACATCGCTGGGCTCCTGCTCGTGCAGCAGACCACCGAGGAGGCTATCCGCTCCAACCGGATCACGGGTGGCACGGTGCCGTTCGAGGGGCTCAAGCGCGAGATCGTGCTCACCGACGTGGCGTTCGACTATCCGGACTCCTACACGGCCGAGGGCAAGATGCTCTCGGCGGGCAAGGAAGTGCTCAAAGGTGTGTCGGCCACGATCCCGGTGGGCTCGTTCACCGCTCTGGTGGGGCGCTCCGGCGCGGGCAAGTCAACACTCGTGGAACTCCTGCCAAGGCTCCGCGAAGCCACCGGCGGCACCATCACCTACGACGGCACCGACATCCGCGACTTCCATGTAGGGTCGCTCCGCAAGGGTGTCGGCTACCTCACCCAGCGGGCGATGCTCTTCAACGACACCGTGCGCGAGAACCTGATCTATGGCCTGGACTTCGAACCTACCGAGGAGCAGATCCGCGCAGCCCTCGAGCAGGCGTACGCGACCTTCATCTACGACCTGCCCAATGGGCTCCAGACCCACATCGGCGACCAGGGGGTCCGCTTCTCGGGCGGCGAGCGTCAGCGCATCGGGCTCGCACGGGTGCTGCTTGCAAACACCAGCGTCCTGATACTCGACGAGCCCACGAGCGCGCTGGACTCCGAGAGCGAGGCGTTCATCCAAAGTGCGCTCGCCGATCTCCACGGCAAGAAGACGATCATCGTCATCGCGCACCGGCTCGCAACCGTGATCAAGGCCGACCAGCTGCTCGTGGTCGAGGACGGGCAGATCGTCGAGCGCGGCACACACGAGGAGCTCGTGGGTAACGGAGCGGTGTACAAGCGGCTGTTCGAGACTCAGCTGCTGGCGTAGGAGTCAGGGCTCCTCGCCCATCCCGATCAGCCCTCCAGGAGCCACCGCCACGCAGGCACGACGTTGACGACGCCGCCTTCTACCTCGATTGTCCCGGACTCGTTGACCGTGACAACCGTTGACGTGTCGATGCCGAACTCGCGCATACCCTCCGCCAGGGCACGCAACTCCCGCTCACGTGTCTGAGGCTCTTCCAGCGTGGCGCTCACCTGGACGAGATCAGACCCGCGAGTCTAGGTCGGGCCTCGATAGGATCTCTCAGAATCTGTCCTCGTAAGACAGTCAGCTTCCAGCATATCTGTCCTTTCGGCGCGGACAGATAGTCCTGGCCCGACTCCGTCACTGCCCGCCCTTCTTCCGCTTGCGGTACGGCCCCTTGCCCTCGCGTGCCACGAAGCCGAGCTCAGGAAGTAGCTCGGGGTGCGCCCAGAGCACGCGCATGAGCCTGTCGGCTGTCGCGCCCTGCAGCACGGTGCCACGCTCCCAGCGCCCCACGGTGCCCGTGCCGACACCGAGCTGCTGCTCGAGTTGCGCCTGTGTCAGGCCAAGATCGTGTCGCATCTCGTGGATCTCCTCCGAGGAAAGCCGGCCGAGGTCGGCGCGGGCGGCTGCGACTGCCGCTTTCTCGACCTCCTCGAGCTGCCCGGCCCGGAGTATCGTCTCTCCACACGTGTCGCACTTCTCGTACGTGAAGCCCTCGACGAGATAGGTGCCCTCGCGGAACTCCTCGGCAAGTGGCTCGTCGGTCCAGCGCATCGCCTGGTGCGCGCCACACACTGGACAGTCCCTTGCCACCTGCTCTTCTGCACGCTGAGCCATGTCAGTGCGCCTCCCCGTCCTCACAGAACGACAAAACGAGATATCCATCACCCGTGTCGTCCCTCACGAACTTCACATATCTGCGCGTCCCGCAGATCCACGGCCGGTAGATGTCGAGCCATACGCCCGGCCTGCCGCGATGTTCTTGCGATTTGTGGAAGTCTGTCGACTCAAGGCCGAGGACACATCTCTCGAGGTCAGCATAGCTCCAGCCCTTGCGCCTCATGTGGCGCCTCACCCGGCCCGAGAGCTCGTATCGCTTTGCCTGAAAGGTCCACACGACGTCACCGAGATCGTACCGAGGCTCTTGCCGTTCACGAGGCCGATCCCTGTCGTTCACGCGTATCCCTCCCGCACTGGGCATCACTCGCGAGAGGGGCTCGCGTCACAAAATATATCACGGTGCTGTTTTTGTGCGCAAGATGTACCTTGCCCGAAGTGAGACGCACCGTACGCCTCTCGAACCCGACTGCATGGGGTCACACGACGCCGAGAGGCTCGATCCGCGGCCCTTACGCTCCGGTTCTCGCGCTGCGTCGCTCGGCACCCCGTCAGTCTTCGCGGGCGACAGATGCGCTGGAACCGCCGTACCTCACCAGTTCGAGTTTGTCCGCCGGGATCTCGAACAGGCCGATGGTGTGTCCGTCTGCATCGATGAACTCCACAGTGCATGAGCGGCCATGCAGGGCGACCACCGTGCCACGCGCGCCTTCCACGAGGCCGCTATCGAGGTCTTCGGTGACCTCAACGATGTCGAGTTCGGCAACTGTGCTCATCACCGTTTCACCTTGTCGTCCTTGAATCGTCGTCCCACTCTTCAGGCATGCCGGTCTGCCGAGCTAGGCGGCAGCGCTGCGAGCGACTTCGCGACACTATCCAGGTAGTCCAACACCGTCAACGAATGCGCTGCTGCTAATTTGCGCAGCGTCTCGTAACGAGGTATGACCGACCCCGCCTCGATTCTCGACACCTGACGCGGCGACAGGCCAGGAATATCGGTCTGGCGAAGACCGGACTCAGTTCGAGTCGCCTTCACTGCACGACCGAATCTCTGGTCGAAGGCGAGCTTGCGCAACAAGGATGTCTCGCGGAAGGCGGGGTCGACCGCGTGACGGATCATCTCCAGGCCTACGTGGGTATCATTCGCTTCCCAGTGCAGATAGCTACCGTCCTCGTCGATGACGAAATCAGCGCGCTCATCGACGGGTACGCGTGCGAGTGCGGGCACGTCACGGAAGCTGACTTCGAGGCTCTCGAGCGCGCAGGTACGCACGAAGAGCCGGTCCTCGAAAACGGTAGCGTCTGCGATGAGTTGATCTTGGCCGCCCATCTGCCAGGCAGCGATGACTCTCTGCGGGACGGCGGGGCCGGTGTGCAGGAGAGTGTTTCGAAGGGTCCTCAGATTCGCCCTCTCGAACATCGGGAGAAACCACGTGCACGCCACATCCGCCCGAACGAACAGGGCGCGTAGTCTATGAACGGAGTTCGCCGCATGCACGAGCTGCGCAACCAGCTCCAGCTCGGTCGTAGCCGTGAACACGAAGTAGTGCGATTTGCTTCGCTTGACAT